>NZ_CAAHFG010000003.1:640338-960507 GCF_900890425.1 Pontiella desulfatans
TTCGGGGTGATTGGGCTGCATGCGGCACCGATTGATCCGCCGAGCCACGATCCGCAGGCGCGGCTCGAGGGGGTGCCCCTGCTGGTGATCAGCGGGCAGTATGAGTCGTGGAGCAAAGATGCCGCGCGATCGATCGAGCACCATTGGCGCTGGTGCCGCGGTGATATCCTGGCCTTGCGGTCGCGTTGGGACCGTGCCCTGGCCAGCGTGCTCGTGCAACCCGGTGCAGGACACTTTAACTGGGACGATGATTTAGCCCGCTATGTGGCCCTGTTTATCAGGAAGGCGGCGCAAATGCGACTGCCCAACGACGGTTCATCCGCGCTTCGGGAGATTCCCCTCGCGTCCGGCTGGCTGTCCGACCACACGCTGGTCTCACCGGGCCGCTATCCGCCGGCCCCGTACCGCACGTATGCCGGAGACCGGGGGCTGGCGTTCTGGCACCTGGATGAAGAGCTTGCAAAAGTCAATGAAGTATACGGCAGCAGGGACCACGGAAAAAAACTGCAGTTGGTCTCCTTTGTCGAGGATGGCGAACCGTTGGAACCCGCATGGATACAAAACATAGCGTTCAGCCCCGTTGAGGGTGACGGCATGACGGTGCGGGTAGAGGGCGGATTTGTGAAGGAAACCCCGGCGGTGTTCGCTGTGGAGAGCGGCATGCGTCCGCTCAGCCATGCCGATGGTCCGGTTTGCTTCCGGCTGATCGGTGGCTGGAGCGGCGGGGGAGAGCAGCTGGGGCCGAATATCTTCCGCATAAAATTTGACCGGTTCATGTATGCCCGACGCCGGCCCGGAAGTCTGATGATCATGGCCTGGCATCCCGGCGACGAACGATACGGCTATGCCGAACAGTCTTGCTCGATCAACTTCCCATATGAAATCAGAGAGGGTGTGCCTCAGTTGATTACCTTTGCTTCGATTCCCGATCAGCCGGTCGGTGCCGGGCCGATTGCGCTGAATGCTTCGGCTGATTCAGGGCTTCCGGTGGAATTTTTTGTGGTGAAAGGTCCGGCGGTAATCCGGGAGGGTCAACTGGAACTGACCGGAATCCCTCCGCGGACCAACTTACCCGTTGAGGTGACCGTGGCCGCCTGCCAGTGGGGGCGAACGGTTGCCCCCCTCGTGCAGTCCGCCGCTTTTGTGGAGCGTTCCTTTCGCGTGGGAACAGCAGCTGAAATGGATTAAGCGATCGGGGAGAGTATAATGAGTGCAGAACAGGTTATGTCGAACCCAACGGGATCGGATTCATATGCCAATAAAACGAACGTAGAACGCGATGCCGGGGTGGAGTGGTGGCGCGATGCCCGCTTCGGCATGTTTATCCATTGGGGTGTCTATGCGGTTCCGGCCGGGGAGTACGGCGGGAAGGTGTTTACAGGTGCCAGTGAGTGGCTGATGCACCAGGCGAAGATTCCGGCTTCTGAATACAGGCACTTCGCGGAGGCATTCAATCCGGTGGCCTACGATCCGGAGACCTGGGTTCGCGCTGCGGTCGATGCCGGCATGAAATACCTGGTCATCACGGCCAAGCATCATGACGGCTTTGCGTTGTTTCCTTCGAAGGCGAGCACGTGGAATGTGGCGGAGGCGACGCCGTACGGCCGCGATCTGCTGGGGCCGCTCGTGGACGCCTGCCGCCGCGCCGGACTGCGAATCGGGTTTTATTATTCGCAGGCGCAGGACTGGTTCAATGGCGGATCCGTGTTCGGAGAAAAATGGGATCCGGTCCAGGAGAACGATTTTGATGCCTATCTGGATCGGGTGGCGATTCCGCAGATCCGGGAACTGCTGACCACCTACGGGCCCGATATTCCGGCGGTTCTCTGGTGGGACACGCCCTCCGATATGACGCCGGACCGCGCGGCCCGCGTCGATGCCGCCGTACAGGCGGTTGCCCCGGGGATGCTGCAAAACGACCGTCTCGGGCTTATCCGGGAGCAGCACCCCGGCCATTTCGATACCCCTGAACAGCGGATTCCGGCGAACCGGCCCGGCCGCGCGTGGGAAACGTGCATGACCACCAACGAGTCGTGGGGCTTCTGCGCCAGCGACAACGCATGGAAGCCGGCGGCGCTGCTGATTCGTCAGCTTTGCGAGGTGGTCTCGCAGGGCGGCAACTATCTCCTTAACATCGGTCCGCGTGCGGACGGAACCTTTCCAGAGCCGAGTCTCGCCGCGTTGCGCGAGGTGGGCGACTGGATGCGGGTGAATGGAGAGGCCGTTCACGGTACGTCGGCGGGGCCGTTCCCGTACCGGCTGCCATGGGGCTTTGCCAGTCGGCGCGACCGGATGATGTATCTGATGATTGATGAGTGGCCGGTCGGCGGGCTGCTTGAGGTTCCGCTGCTCGACCTGCCGGAAACCGCGCAGCTCCTGTCCGATCCGGAAGCACCGGTGGGGTTCCGGATCGTGGATAACGTCCTCCGCATTACGCTCCCCGCCTCCGCGCCCGGCGCGGCGGTCTGCGTGGTGGCCCTCCGGTTTGCGGCCGAGCCCCGCATCGGGAACATTCCGTCGCGTCCCCGGCCGCCGGTTATTCCACAGCCGGCCGACGGTTCGCTGGCGTTGCGCGCCGCCGATGCCGAGATCATCGGTGACCACCTCAGCCTGCTGGGCGGGGAGGATCCGTTCCTCGGATGCTGGAGTTCCGTGGACTCGCATCCGCTCTGGCGAGTCAGTCTGCACCGGGCCGGCACGTATCGGGTTGAAGTGATTTATGCCGTACCGGCACACCGTGAGGGGACCGTCGCCGAAATCCGCATCGGTGGGCAGAGCCTGCCGTTCGCTGCGACGGGAACCGGCGGATGGGGGGAGTTTTGCAGGGCACCCGCTGGGGTGGTGAGTCTGGAACCCGGCGAGGAGGTGGAGATGCGCGTCATTCCGGCCTGCGTTCCGGTCGGCGCGGTGATGAACCTGCGCGCCGTCCTGCTGACACCCTGTGCATCAAATGAATGTAAAGAAGAGATATAAATGAGCATGCAGAATCCATTTTACCGGCTGTCTTGGGCAGGAATTGCAGCAACCATGGTTTTTTGTTTTAAGGGCGACTATTATCTGAGCGGAACGGTTCTGCATCCACCGACAACCGGGGTCGGCAAGCCGGTTCCGATCGAGTTTGTCCCGAGAGGGATCAGAATACGTACCATGAAAGAAGGCAGGTGAGACGATGAAAAAAAAGTATTTAATAGGTGTGCTGCTGTGCAGTGCTTTATCCGTGCAGGCGGAGGTGGAAATGAAGTCGATTCTTGATTTTGCGGAACACGATGCGCGCCCAGTGGAGACCAATATTTATAAACGGGTTGAAGACCGGGATCTGCGGTTGCTGGTTTGCCGGCCGGACGGCTGGGAGCCGGGGCAGCAGTGTGCGGCCATGGTATGGATTCATGGCGGCGGCTGGGTGGCCGGTGGGCCGGAGGATTTTCTGCCGCATCTGCGCTACAGCGCCGCCCGCGGGGCGGTCGGTTTCAGTGTGCAGTATCGGCTGCTCAACAAAGAGAAGGACGGCTCCGGACCGGTGATTTCCGACTGCATCGCGGATTGTGAGGATGCCGTGCGCTATATCCGTCATCATGCACAGGAGCTTGGAATCGACCCGCAGCGTATTTCCGTTATTGGCGACTCTGCCGGCGGGCATCTGGCCAGCTGCCTCGGAACCGGTGCGACCGGGGAGGCACGGGCGGACGCCGTTGTGGATTGCAATGGCATCACGGATATGGGGTTTGAAAACTGGAGTACGTATATCCGGCCCGGTGCGGACCGGGATGAACGGATTATGAAGGCTTCCCCGCTGTTCAATATCACGATGCCGAGTCCGCCGTTCCTGGTCCTGCAGGGCAAACGGGATGCGACCGTGAAGCCGGAGATGGCGGAAGCATTTTACAGCGCTTTGAAAACCGCAGGCGCAGATTGCGAATACAAACTCTATCCGGGGGCACAGCATGCCTTCATTGTTTATGGATACAGCGCCACCCTCGAAGAGATTACACAGGCGATCCTGGATCTTGATGATTTTCTGCTGCACCGCGGGCTGCTCGATGGTCCGACGTCCATCTGTATGCCGGATTATCCGGAAACGGATGCGGTGATCGAGTCGGTAGAGGACCCGTTTTCCGGTTCGAAAACGATCGTCCGCCCGGCGGGATTTCCCGGCTTTATGACGATTCAACTGGAGGTGAAGCCGGCGCGGAAGTTTTCCGGTCAGCTGTTTGCTCTGACCGGCCGCTTCGGCTGCTCCCTGAAGGTCAGCAACGGCGGACAGGATTTCAAGGCGCTGCGCATGCGCCTTCGGGGGAAAGAGCTTCTGCTGCAACCGGAGCAATGGCAGACGGTCACTGTTTCACTGGGGCGGGACAAGGTGGTGATCCGCACACAAAGTCAGGCGGTGGAAATTGCCAATGAATTCCGTCATGCTTTCCTGTCCAATGAGCTGGTGCTGGGAGCGGGGCTGGATGCGGAAATCCGGAATGTTAAAATAGTCGGCCGCCCGGGCGGCGGAGGAAAACAGTAATGCTGAATCATTTTAAATTTGGATGGGTGTTTCTCTATGTCTTGACCGGGTGCGTCGGGCCGGAGAGGGCGAAGCAGGCGGAGTCGGAACGGCCGCCCAATTTTATCGTCATCTTTACCGACGATCAGGGGTATAACGATCTGGGATGTTTTGGCTCGCCCCTGATCAAAACACCGCAGCTCGACCGCATGGCAGCTGAGGGCACACGGTTTACCGATTTCTATGTGGCCTCAGCGGTCTGTTCCGCTTCCCGGGCGGCCCTGCTGACCGGATGCTACAGCGAGCGGGTCGGTGTATCCGGCGCATTTTTTCCGGGGGAAGGAGAAGGGCTCCATCCCGATGAAATCACGATGGCCGAGCTGCTCAAGACCCGGGGCTATGCCACGTCGGCGGTCGGCAAGTGGCATCTGGGCGATGAAAAGGTGTTCCTGCCCACGGCGCAGGGCTTTGATGAATATTTCGGCATTCCGTACAGCAACGACATGTACATTGGTCCGGATCAGGAGATTGCGGAGCATGCCGTGTTCCGGGAGGGGTTTGATCGGGAAAAAGCCCTGGAGGCGCAGCGTTTTGTGGCCCCCCATGTCCATGCCCGCAAGCCGATCTGGGAGAGTCCGCTGAAGGGGAAGGTCCCCTTGTTTGAAGGGTCGGCGATTGTTGAGTTTCCGGTGGATCAGGCAACGCTGACGCGCCGCTATTTTGATCGGGCCATCCGGTTTGTTGAAGCGAACCGGGAACAGCCCTTTTTTCTGTATATCACACCGGCCATGCCGCATGTGCCGCTTTATGCATCGGAGCAGTTTGCCGGGAAGAGTCCGCGCGGACTCTACGGCGATGTGATTGAGGAGATCGATTGGAATGTGGGGCGCCTGCTCGATACGTTGCGGGCATCCGGACTTGACCGCAATACGGTGGTGGTATTCACCTCCGATAACGGACCCTGGCTCTCGTACGGCGAAGAGGGCGGAAGCGCGGCACCGTTGCGTGACGGGAAGTTTACGACCTATGAGGGCGGCATGCGTGTGCCGATGATTGCCTGGGGACCGGGACATGTGGCCGCCGGAACAACCTGTGCGGAAGTGGCTTCGTCGATCGACCTGCTGCCAACCTTTGCCGGGCTGGCCGGGGCTGAACTCCCGGATGACCGCATCATCGATGGAAAGAATATCCTGCCCTTGCTCAAGGGGATTTCCGGGGGGCGATCACCGCATCAGGCTTTTTTCTACGCGACCGACGGCGTGCGGATGGGACGCTGGAAGCTGATGCTGAAGGAGCATGCCATGTCGCAGCAGCAGGGCCCGCTGCCGGCACTCTATGATCTGTCGAACGATCCCGGCGAGCAACACAACCTTTATGAAGAACATCCTGACGTGGTGGACCGCATGCAACCGTTACTGGAGCAGCATGCCGAGGATCTGGCGGAGCACAGCCGCCCGTTGGGAAAGGAGAGTGCGTGTGAGTAGAACGAAAAGGAATTGTGTGGCCTTCGCGGTTGCGCTGCAGATCTCGCTGAGCGGGGTCTTTGCTTTAGAACAGCCGAACATTCTATGGCTGACGAGCGAGGATAACAGCGCGAAGTGGATCGGTTGTTACGGGAATGCGCAGGCGACCACGCCGAATATCGACCGACTGGCTGCTGAGGGGTTCCGGTATGCCCATTGCTATGCCAACGCAACGGTATGCGCGCCTTCCCGTTCGACCTGGATCACCGGCCTGCAGGCGGTTTCCACAGGAACCCACCCCATGCGCAGTCGCTATCCCATTCCGCATGATCAGTTGCGATACTATCCGGACCACCTGCGTGAAGCCGGCTATTACGTCACGAACCACGAAAAGACGGACTACAACATTGGCGGACGGGCTGATAACGACTGCTGGGATTCCGGTGAGCGCTATGGTTGGCGCGGCCGCAACGCGGGGCAACCCTTTTTCTGTGTGATTAATTTTCTGGAATCGCACGAAAGCAGGGCGTTTGGACTCGTGGACCGGACAAGGCATGATCCGGACAAGGTGAAGCCGGCCGCCTACCATCCGGATCTGCCGGTGATCCGTCAGAACTATGCGCATTACATGGATGCGGTGGAAAACATGGATGCCGAAATCGGCCGGGTGCTGGCTGAACTGGAAAAGGACGGGCTCGCGGATGACACTATTGTGATCTATAATTCCGATCACGGCGGCGTGATGTTCCGCAGTAAACGCTTTCTGTATGACAGCGGGACGCACTGTCCGCTGATCATTCGTATTCCCGCAAAATTCAGGCACCTGTGGCCGAATCAAAAAACCGGCACTGTGGTGGACCGTTTGGTGAGCTTTGTGGATATGCCTGCCACCTGGTTAAGCCTGGCCGGCGCGGACGTTCCGGAACGGTTCCAGGGCACCGTATTTCTGGGTGAAGGAATGGGCGATGAGCCGACCTTTCATTTCAGCTTTCGCGAGCGTGCGGATGAGCGCATCGATCCGGTGCGCTCAATACGCACCCGGGACTATATCTATATCAAAAACTACCTGCCCTTTGTTCCGGGCGGCCAGCACCTGATGTATCCCTGGATCATGAAAGCCACGCAGGTCTGGAGTGCATATGACCAGGCGGGGAAAACGGATGCGGTAACCGGGCGCTTTTTCCGTCCGCGTCCGCCGGAAGAGCTGTATTGCGGATCTTCTGATCCCGATAATGTCCGCAACCTGGTGGAGGATCCGGCCCTGCAGGAAAAGCTTGCCGCCATGCGCGCCCGGCTGCGGGCCTACCAGTTGGACATCCACGACTCCGGCCTGCTGCCGGAAAGTGAACGTGCCCGCCTGACCGCAAAGCACGGGATCACGATCTATGAGCTGGTACGTGATCCGGCGCTTTATGATCTGCCGACCCTGCTGGATGCCGCGGATCTGGCCCTGGAACAGGAGGTCCGGAACCTCCCCGAATTGCTCAAGGGACTGAGGTCGGAAATCGTTGGAGTTCGCTACTGGTCGGCCGTTGGACTGGTTGGTCTGGCAGAGCAGGCGCGGCCTGCGGTTCCGGAGCTGAAGATGGCGCTGAATGACGAGTCGCACGAAGTCCGTATTATGGCGGCCTATGCGCTGGTCAGGCTGGGCGAAACGCGGGAGGCTTATGCCTGTTTCCGTGAGCTGATGCAGGCGAAATCGTATGCCTTATTGAGCGTGCTCAACGCCATCGACTGGCTGGGCGATGAAGGGCAGCCGCTGATTAAATCCGTCCAGCGCCTGTCTGAGCTGTCCGATACGGAGTCAGACCTGCGGGCGTGGTTGCTGGAAAAGAACGGGTTTGAAGTGGAACTGAACTGGGCGCAGCAGAAATATATACGGCTGGAGCAGGAGGAGTTGCAGCGCCGTGAACAGGCCGCCGCAAGACCTAATATACTCTACATCAACGCGGATGACCTTGGCGTGGCCGATGTGGGATTCATGGGGAATGCTGTATATCACACCCCGAATCTCGACCGGCTGGCAGCAGAGGGCATGGTGTTTACCTGCGCCTATGCGCCGGCCGCCAACTGCGCGCCGAGCCGTGCGGCCTGCCTGAGCGGTCAACAGGCTTCGCGAACAGGCGTCTATACGGTAGGTAATTCCGCTCGGGGAAAAACGGAAACCCGCAAACTGATACCCATAAAAAACCGGCCGGTGTTGTCGGACGAAGCGCTGACGATTGCAGATGTCCTTAAGGATGCCGGATATACTACCTGCCAGATTGGTAAATGGCACGTCGGCAAAGATCCTGCACAGCAGGGGATCGATATCAATATCGGCGGCGGGGAATGGGGGGGGGCGAAATCCTATTTCAGCCCCTATCGCAATCCCGTCTTGACGGATGGTCCTGACGGTGAATACCTGACCGATCGACTGACGGATGAAGCCATTCGATTTGTACGCGATCACCGGACCGGACCTTTTTTCCTCTATCTTCCCTATTATACGGTTCACACGCCGCTTCAGGGACGTCCCGATCTCGTGGAGCGATACAAACGTGTTGAAGGGATTAATGCCGACTATGCCGCCATGGTGGAGGCGCTGGATGAAAACATCGGACGGCTGCTTGAAAGCCTGGAAGAATTCAACTTAAGCGACAATACGTTGGTCATATTTACATCCGATAATGGCGGCATTCGCTCCATCAGTCGTCAGGATCCATACCGCGCAGGGAAGGGGTCGTACTATGAAGGGGGGATCCGCGTACCGTTGACCATGCGCTGGCCGGGTACAATCCGTCCGGGTTCAACCTGCGCAGAACCGGTGACCGGACTCGATTTCTTTCCTACATTGGTCCATGCAGCGGGAGCCGACGTCCCTGCCGGCACGCAGCTCGATGGCGTCAACCTTATGCCGGTGCTTACGGAGTACGCGCCTTTGCCGGAGCGAGCGCTTTTCTGGCATTTTCCGATCTATCTGCAGGCTTACGACGGATCGCTGGACGATGCACGCGATCCGCTCTTCCGCACCCGGCCCGGTTCCGCCATGCGGTTCGGCAAGTGGAAGCTGCATCACTATTTTGAAGACGACGCCTTCGAGCTCTATGATCTGGAAACGGACATTGGAGAACGAAACAACCTCGCTGAATCCAATCCTGAGCAGGTGAAGGAACTGAAAAGGCTTCTCAATGCCTGGCGCAAAAACGTCAACGCTCCGGTTCCAACCGGGAAAAACCCAAAGTACGATCCTGATGATGTATGAGCAAAACCATGAACATTCCCAGGCAAACCGGGTGAATATGATAAAATCAATGATTGCAAAATACATTACCTTTTTATGTGGACTGCTATTGGGTTTTCAGAGCCTTGCCGCCGACCAGGCGCCTTCACCTCTCGGGGTAGATAACTGTTACAAGGGCTCCCATGCTCTCGATGAGCTGGCGCGAAGGTTCAATGAGCCGGAGCGCCACGCCCGGCCCTGGGTGTACTGGTTCTGGATGAACGGAAATATCTCGAAGGAGGGCATCACGGCAGACCTCGAAGCGATGCACGCTGTCGGGATCGGCGGCGTGATGATGTTCAATGTCAGCATTGTTCCAGAGGGTCCGATTCATTACCAGTCGCCGGAGTGGATGGCGATGGTCCGGCACGCCACCAAAACGGCAAAGGAACTCGATATCTCCTTCGTGATTCACAATTGCGCTGGATGGGCCACCTCCGGGGGACCGTGGGTTACCAAGGACAATGCTATGAAGAAGCTGGTGTTCTCGGAGGTTCAGGTTTCCGGCGGGAAGTCCTGCAATCAGGCCCTGCCCATGCCGGAGAAACAGCTGGATTACTACCGGGATATTGCCTGCCTGGCCTTTCCCGCACCGGCGAAGAAGCAACGTGTGCCAGACATTGCGGGGAAGGCGGGCTTCGAGCGGCAATTCGGTCTGACCATCGGCTCGGAAACCGTCTCTGCGGAGGCGATCGTTCCGTCGTCCGCGATCATCGATTTGTCGGACCAGGTCTCAGAGCAGGGGGTCCTGAGTTGGGACGCGCCTGCGGGTGAAAACTGGACGGTCCTGCGGGTCGGTTACACGCTCACCGGCAGAAGGAATACTACAGGCATCCGGGATGGGATCGGGTTGGAATGCGACAAGATGAGCTGCGAGGCTGTGGATGCGCATTGGCGACACGCGATCCAGCCGATCGTCGAGTCGCTGGGGGACGGGGCCCTGAACGGCGTGCTATTCGACAGTTATGAAGCCAAGAGCAGCACCTGGACCGCCAAAATGCCCGACGAATTCCGGACCCGGCGCGGCTACGACCTCCTCAAATGGCTGCCCGTGCTCACGGGCAGGTATGTCGATTCTGTTTACGATACTGAGGCGTTCCTGTGGGACTTCCGCAGAACGATCGCCGATCTCTATGAAGATCATTACTACCATCACGCGGCCCGGCTGGCCGGAGAGCATGGACTGGAATTTTACCTTGAGCCCTATGAAGGTCCCTTCGACAGCCTGCGGGTCGGCGCCACCGCCCACGCGGTGATGGGCGAGTGCTGGACCAACGGCTCAATGATCCACTGGAACAAGGTTGCCTCCTCAGTAGCCCATACCTACGGCATCCGGCGGGTGGGATGCGAGATCTTCACCGCCGACGGGTTCCATGGGCGCTGGCAGGGGCATCCCCGTAACCTCAAGCGTATCGGCGACCGGGTCTGGTCGGAAGGCGTGAACCATTTTGTCATCCACCGCTACGCCCACCAGCCGTGGATGAATGTCCGGCCCGGTCAGTCCCTTGGGCCTTATGGAACCCACTTCGAACGCACCAACCCGTGGTGGAATCCGTCCCGGGAATGGATCACCTACCTGACCCGCGCCCAGCAAGTTCTCCAGGCCGGGAGGGCCGTGGCCGACATCGCTTTGGTCGCAGACGAGGGCATGCCCTCCCACGGGACCTGGCGCCCCGACATTAAAGAGTTGGGCTATGACTACGATATGGTCAGCGCCAGCCAGGTACCGCAGTTCCGCTACCACAACGGGGAATTCATCCTGCCCAGTGGTGCGACCTACAAGGCCCTGATCTTTTCAGGAAGCGCCCATCTCACCCTGCACACGCTCGAGAAAATCAAGGAACTGACCGACGCGGGGGCGACGGTCTTCGCGCCCCTTCCGCTAGCCTCACCGAGCAGAAGCGACCTCGGGGCGCGGGAGAAATACGCGGCACTGGTGGGCGAGCTGTTCGACAGGGACCCGGCCATCGGCGCCAGTGACTCCCGCGCGGGACGGGTGATCTCGCGGGAGGACATCGGCGCGGCCATCAAAGCCCTGGACCTGCTACCTGATTTCGAGGTCCGCGACCCGCAGGCCGAGATCGCATGGGTGCACCGGGAACTCGACGGCGCGCAGATCTATTTCCTCGCTAACCAGATGAACGAACCGGTCAATATGGAGTGTACCTTCCGGCCCGGAGCCGGGTACGCAGCCGAAATCTGGAAGCCGGAATCCGGTGCGATGTTCAGCATCGGCTGCGCAGGAGCCGGTGATGGCCGCGCGCGGCTCGACCTGAATTTCGAGTCAGAGGAAGCGTATTTCGTGGTTTTCCGCAAGCGGACGCACCCGGCCCGGGAGGAATACCTGGCCATCCGCAGGACCGAAGGATTGTCGGAACGTCCCGCCGCCCCGTTGCCGAAGCTCGAGATTGAATCCGCTCAATTCGGGATAATCAAGATCGAGCATCCGCACCTTGTGGATGTCACCGGTATCATCCGCAAGAAGGTCCTCAAAAATGGCCTCGCAATTCAGTCTGGTAATCAACTGGGGGGCGATCCTGCCCCCGGTAATGGGAAGACACTCTGGGTAGAGTATCGGCAGGATGGAAAAATACAGAACGCCTTCGCACGCGAGCAGGAGATGCTGAATATCGCGCCTTCATCCCAATCTCTCGAAATCCTGCGCGCACTTTATGGTCTCCTGCCGGAGGAGCTGTCCGTATTGCCTCGGCACCAAGCCCGGGATATCACGGGATCCATTCGCGGTCTTGTTCACGACGGATGCTTGCGGCTCATACCGGGCGATCACTTCGAGGTGCCCGATGATGGCGTGCCTCGGCAGGTCCGGATCGCCTACCGGCAGAACGGGGAATCCGGAGAATTGACGGTGGGGATGGAGGAGACGGTGGTGCTGCCCGTCATGGCGTGGCGGTACCGGCACCCGTTCCCGGAACTCCGATACCGTGACGGCAAACCCTTTGCCCGGGTCTGGGAGGCCGGGGCTTACCACCTGACCTCCGGGAGTGGAAAGGAGACGACCCTCGATATTGGTAACGTGCCTCAGGAAGAGCGCA
Source organism: Pontiella desulfatans (assembly GCF_900890425.1). NCBI lineage: Bacteria > Pseudomonadati > Kiritimatiellota > Kiritimatiellia > Kiritimatiellales > Pontiellaceae > Pontiella > Pontiella desulfatans. The sequence continues at coordinate 652,606 of NZ_CAAHFG010000003.1, forward strand.
TCGACGGTCCCTGGAATGTGTATTTTCCCCCCTCCGGCGGCGACTCGGATATCAAAAAGGACGGCGATCACCTCGTCTTTGACACCCTCACCTCGTTCACCCGGCATCCCGACGGGAAGATCAGATACTTTTCCGGCTCCGCCACTTACTCCCGCGAAGTGCATATCGACGCCAACCGGTTTGACGACGGACTCGAGATCTGGCTGAACCTCGGGCGGGTGGAGTGCATCGCCGAGGTGGCCCTCAACGGCAAACCCGTGGCCATCCTCTGGAAGGAACCCTACCGGGTCAATATCACCGGTTTAGTCACCCCCGGCCCCAATCGGCTCGAGGTGAAGGTCACCAACACCCTCGCCAACCGCCTCATTGGCGACGCTCACGGCCAAGACGAGCAGGAGTACCAAAGCAATGGAATCATCACCACCTACCCGGACTGGCTCAAGAAGGTCAACCCAGCGAAATCCTCGTCCGGCAAAACATTCTCCGTTGTCAAACTCTGGAACAGCGATGACGAACTGACCGAGGCCGGACTGCAGGGCCCCGTCACCCTCCAGTTCTCCCGCTCTATTCAACTGGACTCCGCTCCTCCTTCCAAGCAGGCCTGCTGCCATAAAGTTCCTCAGCCGCAACAAGGGTCTTACCCTTAAGCCCGAACAGTAGAGCGACGTAATCGTAGCCCTCGGCAACTGGATGCAGGGCGCGGCCGGAGGCCGTTAAATCATGAGCATGTGAAGGGACAATGATGAAACGTTGCGCACTCAAGATGACATTGAAACCTTTAAACAAAAATGGAACTCAACGGAATGGATGTAGAAAATAGAAACCTGACACCTATCGTATACGCCTCTTCCTCCTCCCCGTAGTCAGCTCGGGGGAAGCCTGATAATTTGTCGGGCATGGATACGAATGAAAGCAATGGAATGGGGCGAGCCTCTTATACAGAGGAGGAACGCCGGGAGTTGATCGAAGAGTTCAATGGTGCCGGGCTAACTCAGGCGGCATTCTGCCGGGAATGGAATATTAATCCGAAAACGCTGGCTCGTTGGTTGCGCCTTGAACGACAGGAGCAGGAACCTGCTTTTTACGAGGTGGAGTTGCGGCCTGATGCCGCCGAGCCGGATGAGGTGCGGATCTGTCTGCCGAACCGGATTGAGGTGATGGTGCCGGTTGCATCGCCGAAAGAACTCGGTGCTGTTCTGCGGGAGGCGGCCGGATGTTTGGATTAAGCAACTCTATCCGGGTGTACCTGGCGGTGGAGCCGGTGGACCTGCGAAAAAGTTTTAACGGCCTTCATGGCGTTGTGCTGGATCGGTTGAATGAAGATCCGTGTTCAGGGGCGTTGTATGTGTTTACGAATCGTCGTCGGAACCGGATCAAGACGCTGTACTGGGACGGCACCGGTATGTGGGTGGCCATCAAGCGGCTGGAGAAAGGATGCTTTAGCTGGCCGAAGGGCGTTGCCGCGAAAGAGACGCTTGCTTTCGCGTCCGAGGCGCTGGCCCTGCTGTTCTATTGTGCCGATCTGAAACAGGGAGCGTTTAAGCCGTGGTATCAGCGCTGATTTTTTTTGCATTTTTCCTGCTCTTGATGCCGCCATTTTCCGGTCGGTTTTGGTATAATATACGGCATGGAATTCAACCGGGAAAATTTTGATAAGCTGCTTGCGCAAAACACCGATCAGCAGGTTGAAATACGCCTTCTGCATGAGAAGGTCCGTTATCTGATGAATAAGATATTCGGGCGCAGCAGTGAAAAACTGACCCCGGACCAGATGGAACTGGCGTTTGAAGAGCTTCGCGAGATGCAGGATGCTCTCGACGAAGCCGAAGAAAAACTCGAAGAGCTCGACGAAAAAAAGGAATCCCGGCGCGGTAAGCGCAAACCGCTTAAAGAGCGTATCCCTGAAGATCTCCCGACCGAGCGCGTCGTTATCGTTCCGGATGAAGTGCAGGCGGATCCGCAGAGCTATAAAAAGATTGGCGAGGAAACCGTTGAGGAACTCGACGTTACGCCGACTCAATACTTCCGCCGCATCATCGTCCGCGAAAAATATATCAAAGTAGATGACCGCAACGTCGCACCGCTCATTGCTCCTGCCCCGAAGCGGCTGATCCCGAACAGCTATGCTTCCGCCGGACTGATCCGGAGCATCATTCTGAACAAATACTGTGACCATCTTCCGCTTTACCGGCAGGAGATGACGCTGAAATACCGCCACGATATTGAAATCAGCCGCAAAACCATGGGCAACTGGATGTATCTGGTCGCCGATTGGCTGACTCTGATTTATGAAGCGCTCCGCAATGAAATCCGGCAAAGCGGATACATGCAGATCGATGAAACATTCATAAAATACCAGGACACGGAAAAGGACCATTGTCCCAATGGATACCTATGGGCCTATCACAGTCCCGGGGCCGGCGTGCTGTTTGAATGGTTCCCGAGCCGGGCCGCCGAATGCCTGGATCCGATGCTCACCGATTATGAAGGATATATTCAGACCGATGGGTATGCCGCCTATCCGGCGTGGCTGAACCGTCCGGAACATCAAAAAGAAAAAGAGACCATCATTCACGCCGCCTGCTGGGCGCATACCCGTCGGAACTTCGTGGAAGTGCCTGACAACTCGAACGCCCGGAAAGTCGTAAAGCTGATCGCCAAACTCTACCGCACTGAAACAGAACTTCGAAACAATCCTGAACTTGAACGCGCGGCCTACCGCCGGAAACATGCGGCTCCGGTTCTGGATAAAATTAAAACGATCCTCGATAAAGAACAGGCGCGCCAGTTGCCAAAGAGCAACTTTGGAAAAGCCATAACCTATGCGCTTGATCGCTGGGAAGCGCTTAATCTTTACCTCGAACACGGAACATTCGAAATCGACAACAACCTGGTCGAGAACGCCATTCGTCCGACCGCGCTGGGCAAAAAGAACTTCCTGTTCTTCGGCAGCCCGAACTCCGGGCAGACCAGTGCCGTCATCTACAGCCTGGTGGAAACCTGCCGTAAACTCGGCCTTAACCCCGCCGAGTATCTCAAAGACCTACTCGACGCCCTGCCGACCATGCAACAGTCCGAAGCTGCGAACTGGACACCTGCCCGCTGGTCCACCGCTCGCACTCAAACGGCATAGCCGTTGTCAATGAGGTGATCGAAAAGACGCATACCACCTATCACCCTGCTGCTCGCTTGTTTGTATACGGCTCTTCAACCACCCAGTAGGCAGCTCCGGTAAAGCCTGATAATTTGTCGGGTATGGATATGAATGAAAACAATGGGTCGGGGCGGGCTTCGTATACGGATGAAGAACGCCGGGAGTTGATCAAGGAATACCACGCATCGGAATCCACGCAGGCGGCGTTCTGCCGGGAGTGGAATATTAATCCGAAGACGCTCGCCAGATGGCTGCGGGCTGAACGACAGGAGAATGAGGTTTCTTTCTGTGAGGTAGAGCTTAAGCAGGATCCTCCTGTGACTGATGAGCTGAGGATCGATTTGCCAAACGGTGTCAAGGTGATGCTGAACATTGGATCAGCGGATGAGTTAGGCCGTGTTCTGCGGGAGGCGGCCGGATGTTTGGATTAAATAATTCTATCAAGGTTCTTCTGGCCGTGGAGCCGGTGGATCTGCGAAAAAGCTTTAACGGATTACACGGAGTCGTTCTTGACCGGTTAAAAGAGGATCCGTGCTCGGGAGCGCTTTTCGTCTTTACCAACCGTCGCCGGAACCGGATCAAGACACTGTATTGGGACGGCACCGGCATGTGGGTGGCGATCAAGCGGCTTGAGCAAGGATGCTTCACCTGGCCGGAGGGGGTGGGTGTGAATGAAAAACTTCAACTCGCGCCTGAAGCACTGGCTCTTCTGCTTGACGGGGTGGACCTGAAGCAGGGCTCGTTTAAACCCTGGTATCAACGCTGATATTTTTTCGTTTTTCTACTCTTGAGAGCGCCTTTTTTATGCAGGTTTTGGTATAATATACGGCATGGATTTCAACCGGGAAAATTTTGATAAGCTGCTTGCGCAAAACACCGATCAGCAGGTTGAAATCCGCCTTCTTCACGAGAAGGTCCGGTATCTGATGAATAAGATGTTCGGGCGCAGTTCGGAAAAGATGACTCCGGACCAGATGGAACTGGCGTTTGAAGAACTTCGCGAGGTACAGGATGCGCTCGACGAAGCTACGGAAAAACTCGAAGGCCTTGACAGGAAAGAAGAGTCCCGGCGCGGTAAGCGCAAGCCGCTTAAAGAGCGTATTCCTGATGATCTCCCGACCGAGCGCGTTGTCATCATTCCCGATGAAGTAAAAGCTCAGCCGGAACAGTATAAAAAGATCGGAGAGGAAACACTCGAAGAACTTGATGTTACACCGGCTCAGTATTTCCGCCGTATTATCATTCGCGAAAAGTATATTAAAGTGGACGATCGCAGCGCCGCACCGGTAATCGCTCCGGCTCCGAAACGGCTGATTCCGAACAGCTATGCCTCCGCCGGACTTATCCGCCATATCATTCTCAGTAAGTACTGTGATCACATGCCGCTTTACCGGCAGGAAATGACTTTAAAATACCGCCATGACATAGAAGTCAGCCGAAAAACCATGGGCAACTGGATGTATCTGATCGCCGACTGGCTGACGCTGATTTATGAAGCGCTTCGCACTGAAATACGGCAAAGCGGATATATGCAGATCGATGAAACCTTTATAAAATATCAGGATCCGAAAAAGGACTATTGTCCTAACGGATATCTGTGGGCGTATCGCAGTCCCGCAGCCGGCGTACTGTTTGAATGGTTTCCGAGCCGCGCCGCCGAATGCCTTGATCCGATGCTCGGCGGTTATGAAGGATACATCCAGACCGATGGCTACGCAGCCTATCCGTCCTGGCTGAACCGGCCGGAGCATCAAACGGAAAATGCTGCAATCATCCACGCCGCCTGCTGGGCGCATACCCGCCGGAACTTCGTTGAGGTTTCCGGCAACTCAAATTCCCGCAAGGTTGTGAAACTGATCGCAAAGCTCTACCGCATCGAAACACAGCTTCGGGATAATCCTGAGCTTGACCGGATGAGTCACCGGCAGGAACACGCCGTTCCGGTTCTGGAAAGAATAAAAGAGATCCTTGACCGCGAACAAGCCCGGCAGCTTCCGAAAAGCAGTTTTGGTAAAGCCATCAACTATGCGCTTGATCGCTGGCCGGAGCTCAATCTTTATCTCGACCACGGAACGCTCGAAATCGATAACAATGGAGTTGAAAACGCCATCCGTCCAACCGCCATCGGCAAAAAGAACTTCCTGTTTTTCGGCAGCCCGAACTCCGGGCAGACCAGCGCAGTCATCTACAGCCTTGTTGAAACCTGCCGGAAACTTGGCATCAATCCGTCCGCATACCTGAAAGAGCTGTTCGACGCCCTGCCGGACATGAACCAGAGCGAAGCGGTTGAGTGGACCCCATCTCGCTGGTCAACCGCCCAAAGTTAAACGGCATATCCTCCATCAGTGATGTGACCGAAGAGACGCATACGCTTGTTTGATGCACTGTTTCAGTGCTTTTGGCACGGATCTCGTGGAAGGATATAAACGTGTTGAAGACGACGCTTTCGAACTCTACGATCTGGAACGCGATGCGGGGGAACGACATAATCTGGCTTCCACCAAGCCTGAAAAATTCGATGAACTTGCCGCCCATGCCTGCAATATGGGTGCGTGGAACGGTGCCGTGTGTGTGGCCAGCCGTGCCATGCTTAACTCCTGGGCGTTTGTGATTCGGGCAGAGGAAGTCGTCAAAACGCAGAAGCAGTGGTCGGAAATGATGAGTGATGCCGGCGTGCAATGAAGTCCGGCTCTGATGGCCGGACTTATTTGTGGTGCAACAAATGATCAGGCTTCTGGAACGGGGGCGGGGATGTGAAAATGAGATACAACGGAATAACGAAGTGCATGCTATTGACGGGGTGCTTTGTGGTCGCATCTGCTCAGGCATCGATCTATTTTGCAAATTGGGTTGGAACCGGGTCCACACCCGGGGCATCAAGTGTGCAGCTTTCAGCTGATGGCCTGACACCGACCGGAAACAGCTATACCTGGACCATTGACCACATTACGGATATCAATGAGCAGTTCAATATCAGCCTGACTGAAGCTGATGACAGGATCAGTCGGGCCCGCCTGGATCTTCGCAATCAAGGCCTTCTGAATGGACAAGGTTATCTGTTTAATGATGTCAGTGGCGGAAATGTATGGCTCACCGGTTCCGGAACGTTCCTTGCCACGCAAACCAGCAGTACTTCTCCCACCATGGCGTCAAGCGGTGACATAACGGACGGCGCCCCGGCTGCGCCGGCCGGCAACAGATGGACGGTCAATGACGGCACTGGGCCGGAGGAAATCAATTGGATACTCAGCGGTCGGGAAAGCGGTGCGGCCTTCGGGGATGCCGGGCTGCTTGCCTGGGGCTTTCTCTGGGGCGACAATGATGCCGACGGCAACATCAGCCTGAATGACACGATCTCTCTGAAATATGTGCTTGGGGCGGATTTCTTTAGCGAGCTGGACACCGCAGAGAAGCTGAATGCGGCTATCGGTATCAGCACCCCGCCCATTCAACCCACGGTCTCCCTGACGTCACCGGCTGACGGGGCCTGGGTTGTCCCTCCGGCGGACTTCACGCTCGCCGCCGATGTCGCCGACGCCGACGGGACGATTACCCAGGTCGAGTTCTTCGAGGGCCTCAACAGCCTGGGCGTGGACACCAGTTCCCCTTACTCTGTCAGTTGGAGCGGGGTTCCTGCGGGCAGCTACAGCCTGACGGCCGTGGCCACCGACAACGACAGCCAGAGTACGATCTCAGCAACCGTGAGTGTAACCGTCTCTGTATCCATCCCGTCGACCAGCGTCACGATTACTGCGGAGGATCCCACCGCCCTCGAGCGCGGGGTCTATCCCGGAACCTTCCGGATCTCCCGCACCGGTTCGATCGCGGCAGACCTGACCGTCAACCTCACCTACAGCGGGAATGCCACCTCGTGGGACGACTACGAGCCGCTGCCCGATACCGTCACCATCCCCGCGGGTTCAACGTTCGTTGATCTCGACGTCGATCCGGTCAACGATCCGGTCGATGAGCTCGATAAGAGCGAGGACGTGATCGCCACGGTTGCTGGCGGTGCAGGTTACACGGTCGGTTCCCCTGCCACGGCCACGGTCGAGATCACCGACGACGAAACCTTTGGCATCACCGGCCCGCTGATCACGGATGTCGTCATCGATTCCGGGACGGCCGTGACGCTCCACTGGATGGATAACCATGAAGACGAAGAGCTTTTCACGATACTGTACAACGGAAGCTCAGTATCCGGCATCCCCGCTGACATAACCAGCTATCAAATCACCGGGTTGACACCGGGGACCAAGTACACCTTTACCATCAAGGCCGAGAAAGACGGCGGGGCCACCGAGTCCTGGACCATCAATGGGATCGGGGTCTGGCTAATGGACGGACCCGGCCCGGCGCCCTCCTACCGAACCTTCGAGCAATTTCGTCGATTCCGGGGACTTGACGATTCGAACCGGATCGTCGGTGGATTCTCCGACAATCCGGATGGGGACGATAAAAGCAACGGCTGGGAGTACCTTTTCGGCTCCGATCCTCTGGAAGCCGACAATGCCGGCTTTGGCATCGAGGCTGCGGCGAATAACGTTCAAGTCTCCTGGCCGGAGCATTCTGACATCGCCGATGCCTCCCTCACCCTGATTGAGTCGGCGACATTGGATGCCCCGCTGCCATCGTGGGCGGAGAGCCCGCTGGCCTCCACCTACACAAACGGCACCAGAACGGCGCTTGATACCCGTGGCGATGAGGTACGCTTTTTTGCACTGGAGGCTTCGATTCACGCACCGATAACTCCCTCCACCACTCTCACTGCGTGGGGCGACAGCCTCACCGGCAACCCAGGCACCTGGATCGAGAAACTGGGGGAAGCCCCCTACAACCGCACCATCCAGAACAACAGCATCGGCGGCGAAACCTCGCCCCATATCCGTAACCGGATGATCGGCCTCGATGTCACCTCGCCGTTCCCGGCCTTCGATGCCAATACGCTTGTCGCCGGGACGCCCGTACGCATCGTAGCCGACCGCACGCGTGTTCCCCGCATCATGGAGGATAGCAATCAAGCAACCGGCTATTCCCTAACCATTGCTAATGTCTCCAAGGTGGAGTTTTTCAACTTCGGTCAGAAGATCGGGGAGAGTACAAACCCGCTCCAGACCTCGGTCACTTCGGGCATCGCATTGGATCCTACCCGTTTCATCGCCTCCGGGCACCCGTTCTCCGATGGCGACCTCGTCCACTTTACCGACGAGAACCTGCCCGCCCCTCTCGACCGCTACCGGCCCTACATCGTACGCGATGCCGACAGCGGGGGCTTCTCCCTCGCCGCCGAAGATCTCGTCTACGAGATCACTGCGGCTACCGATGAGTTTACCTCACCCTCGGGGTATCCTGCGCATAGCTTCGTCAATGGCGATGTTATCCGCTTCACGCCCGCAGCCGCTCCCATCGGCTTCGATGGGGATCCCAATATTGCGTATTACGTGGTCAATGCCGAAGGCGATAGCTTCCAACTGGCCCTGACCCCGGGAGGGACTGCTCTCACCACCCATTATAACCGCACGGTGCGCGTGCAACCGATGAACGGCTCCGTCGCCGCACTCCCGGCCATCTCCCTGACCGAGGACTTCTCGGGGGCTACCGCCGTAACGGGCCCCTTTGTGCTGAACTGGGCTCACCCCGGCGGGCAGACGGCGCTCTCCCTGCGCTCCTACACCGACCACGATGAGACCACCACACTCTTCTTCATGGGCGCTAACAACAGTCGCGATGCCACGGTCATTCTTTACCACGTCCGCGAAGCGGTCGAACATCTGAAATCCATGAACAGCCGCTTCCTGGTACTTACCTTGCCCAGTTCGTCAGCGCAAATCGACGGCTCCGGAAACCAGCACGTCTATTCGTTCGCGCCGCAGATCGTCTACAACTATTGGCTGCGGCAGACTTACCCGAACCACTTTGTCGATGCCCGCCACGCGTTGATGCGGGCCTACGATCCGGATGATCCGGATGATGTGTACTACCGCGATCGCGATGTGGTCCCGGACACCATGCGCAGCGACCCCATCCATTTCAACGATGCCGGACAGAGCGTGGTCGCCGAAGCCGTCTGGGAGAAACTTCAGGAACGGGGCTGGTAATTCAATTCAAACCACGGGAAGTCGTGCTACTATCCGATATCTTCCTCGCTCACAGACTCCCCCAATTGCTTTTAAGTGAATATTAGGATTGATGCTTTATTTGTATGTTGATGAACAATGTTGAACTTATATGGAAAGGAGAGATGCCAAGAAGGTAAAGGCCGGTATACTTGTGTTTTCGATTACGATGGGCTGCATAGGTGTGATGGGGGATGCATCCAACCCGTTTGAGCTGTCTGGCGAGATGCCGGTGGCGGACATTCTGATGGTAAATACTGGTGGCCGGATTCTCCGGCGGTCGACACGTCCACGGTCGATAATCCCCACTTCGTTCCGGATGCCTTTGGCACGGTGCCGGAGCCGGGCGTACATCCGCGTATTCTCATTTCTCCGGAAGGACCTACCGGCCTTGCGCGAGCGGATCAACAACACCATCAGCGGACGTTTTTTCTACCACCAGATCACCTTCAGTCAGGAGCAGTCGATCCGCAGGGAAGGCACCTTCTGGTCCCACTGCTTCCGCCAGGCGTCTATCAGCGTTGAAAACCGGTGTTCGTATTCTTCCGGGAAATGACCGGTGTTCGACTCGCCTTGGTACCAGATTGCACCCTTGACGGCATAAGGTACCAATGAATGCACCATCCCGTTATACAGTGTTGAAGGAACATAGTTCCACTTGACAGGCTCTTCAGGCATTCGGGGTTTTGGCCTGCTGCTTTTGCCTGATTCTCCATCCTTCGCCCAGCCCCATATCGGAACAGACTGGCCGCGCTACAGTACCATGCACCGTCGGCATATTGATCTCTGCAAACAATACGCCTGCTGAAATAAGCATAAGTGCGGCAATCGTTGCGAAATTCTTCATGTCTTCTCCTTGCCACCCAATTGCTGAGGGGAAGCAAAAAAATGCAAAATAAAGGAAAAATAAAGGCAGGTATGGGTTGAATCGTACCATCAGGGTGTGTAAACCTACTGTAAATCGTTCATAATTTACCCTAAACAAAGGGTTATACGTAGAATTTCATGGTGCACAGCCACCATAAAAATCCACGAAGAACCTGATTAAACTGAATGATTAAACTGCGAATCAAAGATGGAAGATAAACTGAACAACACCTTTAAAAACCCGGATAGCATCCATCGGGGTGCCCCCTTCTGGTCGTGGAACAACCGGCTGGACACGGATCAATTGATACGGCAGATCGACTGCCTCAAGGCGATGGGAATGGGCGGCTTTCACATCCACCCGCGCACCGGCCTGGATACCGAATACCTGAGCGACGAATTCTTCGACAAGGTCAAAGCCTGCCGGAATCACGCCGAAGCAAACGATATGCTGACCTGGCTCTACGACGAGGATCGCTGGCCGTCGGGATCGGCGGGCGGATTGGTGACGCAGGACGAACGCTTTCGCGCACGCCATCTGCTCTTTATCGCAACGCCTTACGCGGCGGATGAAGGGCACGGACCGAGTGAAGACTATTCATCGCTGGCACACCGCACGGGGAATGGCCATTGGCTGGCCAGCTATGAAATTCACCTGGTCGACGGTCGGCTGGCAGCGTATCGCCGCCTGGCCGAGGGCGAGGCGGCGGCGGAGGACGCGCTAGTGCGGCATGCCTATCTGGAGGTTGCGGAACCCTCGAGCTGGTTCAACAACCAGACCTATGTGGACACCTTGAACCAGGAGGCCATGGAGCGCTTTATCGAGGTGACCCACGAGCGTTATTACCGGGAAGTCGGGGAGTCGTTCGGTAAAAGCATTCCCGCCATCTTTACCGATGAGCCGCAGTTTTCCCACAAGCAAAGCCTGCCCCGGGCGGAGAGCCAGGAGGATGTCACACTGCCTTGGACCGAAGACCTTCCGGAAACCTTTGCAAAAACCTATGGCGGTAACATCCTGGATACCCTGCCCGAAATTTTCTGGGAACTGCCGGATGGCGCGGCGTCGGTCTGGCGCTATCGCTACCACGATCATGTCTGCGAGCGGTTTACCCGGGCTTTTTCCGATACCCTCGGTGACTGGTGCAGGATACATGGCATCGCCCTGACCGGACACCTGATGGCCGAGCATTCACTACAAAGCCAAACCAAGGCACTCGGCGAGTCGATGCGCGGCTACCGCTCCTTTCAGATTCCCGGCATCGACGTGCTGCTCGACCGCTGCGAAGAAGAGTTTCCCACCGCCAAACAGGCCCAATCGGCGGCCCATCAATACGGCTGTAGCGGCGTACTGAGCGAACTCTACGGCGTCACCAACTGGGACTTCGACTTCCCCGGCCATAAACGGCAGGGCGACTGGCAGGCGGCGCTAGGAGTCACCTACCGCGTTCACCACCTCTCCCATGTATCGCTGGCCGGCGAGGCCAAACGTGACTATCCCGCATCGATCAATTATCAATCGCCCTGGCACAAAGAGTATCCGGTGGTGGAGGATCATTTCGCCCGCGTGAATGTGATGCTGAGCAGCGGCAGGCCCAAAGTGCGGATCGGAGTGATACATCCGATCGAATCCTACTGGCTCTGCAGCGGCCCGATCAATCAGACCGAAGACGAGCGCGCGGAGCGTGAGAGCAACTTCCTCGACCTGCTTCAGTGGTTGCTTTACGGCTTCCTTGACTTTGACTTTATCAGCGAATCGCTGTTGCCCAACCAGGCCAACACACCGAAACACGGCGGCTTTGCCGTGGGAGAAATGGAGTATGATGTTGTTCTGGTTCCGGGACTCCGCACCATCCGCTCTACGACGCTGGCGCGTTTGGAAGCCTTTTCCGAGGCCGGCGGTACCGTTATTTTTGCCGGCGAGATACCAACGCTGGTTGATGCCATGCCCAGTGATGCGCCAGCCAATCTCGCTCAGAAAAGCCTGTGCGTTTCCTATAACGCATCGCGAATAACCTCCGCTCTGGAGTCCTTCCGGGAGGTGGGCCTGCTGGACCGCAAGGGGGTGCAGATTCAAAGCTGCCTGCATCAATTGCGGCAAGACGAAAAAGGGCAAACGCTCTTTATTTGTAATACAGACCCGAACCGGTTTGACGGTGATTTAGCGCTCGCCGGAAGATTTGACGACAGGACCTATACCCTCCTGCCAACGACTGAACTGACGCTCAGCCTTAAGGGAGAGTGGAGACTGGACTTATTGGACACCAGCAACGGAGAGACGACTGCTTTGGCAGCGAATTATCGAAACGGTCAAACGCTGCTTCCCTGCGCTATGGAAAAGCATGGGCACCTGCTGCTGTCGATGACCCCCGGTCGCCGGGAACAGGGTGCGTCGATCGCGCCGCGGTTGATGCAGGAATTGGGGCGGTTACGCGGCCCTGTGCCGATCACGCTCAGCGAGCCTAACGTTCTGCTGCTGGACTTTTGCACCTATTCCATCGACGGTCAGGATTGGCAATCCCAAGTGCCGGTGTTGGACATGGACCCTCTCCTGCACGAAAAGTTCGGCATGCCCTTGGTCGGTGGTGAGATGGCGCAACCCTGGGCCGACTGCGAACCAGTATCCCATGTGGCAACGGTGCGTCTCCGCTTTACTATCGAAAGTCGTGTTGCAGTCGCCGCGCCCCGATTGGCGCTGGAAAACCGGGCGGGCACGGAAATTCTTTTCGATGGTCAACCCGTAAACCAGACGGTTACCGGCTACTTCACGGATGAAGCGATCGAAACCGTCGCCCTGCCCGATTTTGAGGCGGGACAACACACCATCGAACTGGTCATCGACTATAATCGGAAAACCTCCATTGAGTGGTGTTATCTACTGGGCGATTTCGGTGTCGAGGTTCGCGGCGATCGCGCGGTGATTACCGAAGCGGTGCATGAGCTAGCCTTCGGCGACTGGACCGGCCAGGATCTTCCCTTCTATGCCGGCAATGTAACCTATCACTGCACGTTGCCCATGGGCGGTGACGGGCTCAGCCTGCGCATCAAGCACTTTGCAGGCCCCGTCGTTACGCTGACGAGAAACGGTGCCACCGAGCCGCTGGCCTTCGCGCCGCATCGCGCGGAGCTGGGCCAAGTTGAAGCGGGCGACGCGGTCGACCTCACGGTCTTTGGAAATCGGGCAAATGCCTTCGGGCAGGTCCACAGCGTGGATGCCGTTCCCTGGTGGGGACCGGGAAGCTGGCGGACAACGGGCGATGAATGGGCGGATGAATACCAACTCTTTCCCATGGGGCTGCTGACGGCACCCATACTCGAAACCCGGGCACCCTAAGCGCAATGGTTTCCACTTTGTGAAAATTGAAAAACAGATCGACTGAAATCACATTCATCCCATAGGTGGTGCTGACGGAGAGTAAAACCCCGTTTTTGTTAAGGTTTCTGATGTCCGATTCATTTAGTCAATTCCGATTTTTTGTTGAAGGTTAACCATGGTTCCGCGCTTTGTGCATATGGCTGTCCCACAGCTCTTAGACAAACCCCGGCAGATACGCCTGTTCCGGCGCACCCCGTATGCGGCCGGGCGGTTTGGCTGTCCCATAGGAATCCAGCAAGGCGGGCAGGTTCCACCGGCGCCAAAGCACCGCGCGCACAACAGTGAACTGCCGCTTGAAGCTGTGCTCCCATCCGTGCATGAACGCGAGGCAGCGCATCAGCAGGTGGACCAGCAGCCCCATCCAGATCTGCCAGCGCACGGCGTTGGCGCTGTAGCCCAGGAAGTCGGAGAGTTGGAGCGTCTGCTTGATCTCCTTGAAGAACACCTCGATGTCCCAGCGGCAACGGTAGAGTTCGGCGACCGTCCACGCGCTCCACTCCAGGTGATTGGTGATGAAGGCGATTTCGACATCCTTGCCGTTAATCTCGACCAGCGCCACGACCCGGCGCAACTCGCACGGATAGGCTTTCTTCGATGCTTCGACCACCATCTCGATGACCTCGTCGCGCAGGATGCGCTTGTGCCCGGTGGTTTCGAGGGTGCGCACCACCTTGTACTGCATGTTGTCCTTCGCCCGGCCAACCCACCAGACACCGCGCACCGTCAGCTCGAAAAGATGCTTGAACTTGTTGTAGGCCTTGTCGAACACGGCGATTTCACCGGGTTTGAGCTCGGCGCACAGGCTTTGGGTCATCGTGCTGTCATGGGGCTTAGCCGTGTCGATTATGGCTCACCGGGGCAGGAAGCTTTGCAGGTCGAGGCGCAGGTGGCACTTGGCCGCAGCCTTGCGGCGGCGATGCTTCGCCCAGTCCATGCAGTTGGCGACGAGCTGGATCGTGGTCGAGTCCAGCGCATGGATCGTCTTGCTGAAGCGCCGGAGGTATCCGCGCCGAACCTTGCCCTTCGCGAAGCCCGGGACTGTATCCATCAGATGCTTCATCATGCACCAGTAGAGCTCTTCGGCCATGTCCGCGTTGCGGATCTTGTTCGCGTGGCTCAGGTTGTTACGCGACGGAGGAACCGCGCCGCGGATGGTAGAGAGCGCCGCCGCGTTCATCTGGAGCGCGTCGCACACATCGTTGAGTCCGAGTGCATGGGAGAAGTGGGCGTACAGCAAAGAAACCACATGGCTCCACGGCGTGTACGTCCGGCTTTGAATGTCCACGCCATGCTTCTGCGCAAGGCTCGACACCATGTGTCCGGGAATCAGATTGCACAATTGTTTCAAGGTTGTATACCTATGTCCGGCTGGCTTGTGTTTATGTTGTTTTTTCATACCCTCCGAGTGGAGGATTTCAACGGCACATGCCAGCCTTTTTTTTCAATATCTATGGGATGACAATGGACTGAAATAATAAATGAAATAAACAAAGAGCAAACTATGAAACACATGATTATAATCTTCCTTCTGGCGGGCACCTGTGTTGCCGTAGCCGATCCTGAACGTCCATTTGTCCTGCCCGGCGAGATGCCGGCGGAGGACATTCTTGACGGCAAATACTGGTGGCCGGATTCCCCGGCAGTCGACACCTCGCCCGTCGATAATCCCCACTTTGTTCCGGATGCCTTTGGCACGGTGCCGGATGCGGGTGTGCATCCGCGCATCCTTATCTCGCCGGAAGGGCTGCCGGCATTGCGCGATCGGATCAACAACACCATCAGCGGGCGTTTTTTCTATCACCAGATCACCTTCAACCAGGAGCAGTCGATCCGCAGGGAAGGCACCTTCTGCCACGCGTGGTTCAAGGCCCTGGCTGCCGGGGACGAGCAACGGGCTCTGGATATCGTCCGCGGCACCGTCAAGATCCCGATGGGGCAACGCTACAGCCACCGCTACGGGCCGGCCTACGTTTTGATGACCGAGGCGTTTGATGCCCTGGTTCGCGAGGACGAAGAAATGGGCCGCGAAGTCGCCGCAGCGGTCACGACGCTCTCGGAAATCTATATGAAACGCCTTGAGGCCATGGACCACGGTGCGGAAACCGGTGAGCTTGATACCGGCATGGACTCCCCCGACCGTTTCCACGGCTTCCGGATGACGGAAGCCAAGACCCAGTTCAACAGTGATGTCTGGCGCAGCGGTCGTCGCTCGGCGATCGACGGGGAACCCTGGCTCGCGTTCATGTATGACTATGCCTACACCTTTATGACGGCGGAGCAGCGAGCCGCCGTGCGGGCGACGCTCAACAAATACCACTATGGCAAAACCACCATGGGCTCCCACATGCCGCACCATTTCCGCAACTGGAACTGGGTCGCCATCGGCAGCGGCGGGCTGCTGCTCACGGCGCTTGCCACCGAGGGCGAGGAAGGAAACGATCCGCGTGTGATCGACCACGCTGCCGAAGTTCTCACCGATTTTGTCAAGTATGGCTGGTCGGACATGGGGTCGTCGAATGAAGCGATCGGCTACACCCAGTTCGGGCTCCGCTGGGGCGTGCCCGGGCTCGTTGCGCTGGCGCGGAGAGAGGTGAATGTCTGGAACTGGAAATGCTGGCGCGGCCAGGTGGACTGGTATGCCCATGCCAGCCAGCCGGATGCCCTGAATCAGCCCCGAGATAAGGGGCTCCGCTTTCTCAGCCATGGCGATGGCGGGCAGGGCGGCCCGGCCCAGATGACGATGCAGGCTTTCAAGTGCTTCTATCCGACCGACCCCCAGGTCGATTTCGTGGCCCAGATGTCGGGCGTCCCGTTCAAGGAGATCGCCGACGAAAACGGCAAATACAAAATCCCCGGCCGGGGGTTCTACAACGCCTATCCGGTGGAGGATCTGCTGATGCACAGGCTGGATGCCGGCGATACCGATTATCGGGAGGGCGAAAAGCTAGGTTACCCGAATACCTTTTTCGATCCCGAGCGCAACTCGCTGATCACCCGCAGCCAGTGGGGGACGGATCAGCTGCAGCTCCAGATGGAGGCCCGCAACGACAGCACCTCGCCTAATCACCAGCACGCGGACAGCGGAGCCTTTACCCTTTCCGGTGCGGGGCGCGTGTGGGCGGACGAGCGCTTTCGCGCGATCGAGAGCCGGCACCACAGCATGGTGACCGTCGATGGCAAAGGGCAGGGCTACTTCACGCCGCCGGCCGACTGGCTGGGATTGGTCGACAATGAAGACGTGACCATCGGGGCCGTCGATACGGCCTATTCCTACGCCTGGGCCTGGCCCGGTCATCTGTGCGGGTTCACCGATCCGGACGATCCGCGCCGCCCGTTCCCGCGCTGGCAAAGCTACCGGGAAAAGGCCGATAAATTTATGGCGGAAAATCCCGACTACAACGGGCAGGACCATATCGACCGGCATCCCACCGTCGAAAAATTCTATAAGGGCTTCGAGCAGGGCGATCCCCGTATCTGGGATGAATACGGGCGTCCCCGGCGTATGGAGCACAACCCGGTTGAGAAGGCGTTCCGGACGGCCATGCTGGTGCGGGGGAAGTTCCCCTACGTGGTCATCACCGATGATATCAGGAAAGACGACCAGGTTCGCTTGTATGAATGGCTGATGATGCTGCCCAAGGATGTTGAGTTGTTCTCGCTGTCGAGTCATCGCGTGGTGCTGTACGACGCCGGCTTCGAGGGGAACAGCCATCCGCCGGGGGAGGAGTGGCCGACGGTCGGACAGGGCTCGCCGATGTGCCTGGTTCAGGTGCTCGAGCGCACGTTGTCCGAGGATAAATACACGCTGCCCGATATCCGTTTTGAAAAGATCCTGCTCAAGGAGGCCCGCCGCTGGCCCGACGACATTGCAGACTTTAAGGAAGACCAGCTCGGGGCCAACTGGCAGAAACGCCTGGTGGTTCCCAGCCGCGCTGTCGAGCCGAACTTTAAAATGCTGCTCTATCCCCACCGCAAGGGCGATCCGCTGCCGGAGGTTTCCTGGAACGAAGACCGAACGGAAGTCTCCATAGCCTTCCCCGGGCAGGTCGATACCATCGCCTTTACGCCGGATGATTCCGGCCGCACCCCGGTCAGAATCACCCGCGCCGTAAACGTGCTGGGTGAATTATAACGGCGGCGTGTTCCGGGAGGAAAATATGATATTGAATACATCTGTCCGGAGCCGCATATCGCTGAATGGGGGGTGGCGGTTTCTGGTTGTTCCTGAGGGGAATACCAGTCCTGAGTCGGCGTGTGAGGCTGATTTTGATGATTCCGGCTGGCGCACCGTAAACCTGCCGCACGACTGGGCAATTGAAGGGCCGTTTGATATTAAACTCGACGGAGCGACCGGAAAACTTCCATGGCGCAGGCAGGGCTGGTACCGCAAAACCTTCACGCTGCCTGCCACGGATTCCGGGAAGCGGATCTTTCTGGATATCGACGGGGCCATGGCCAACTCGACGATCTATTTGAATGGTAAAAAGGCGGGCGGCCGCCCCTACGGGTATATGCCGTTCCGCACGGAGCTGACCGAGCTACTCAACTTCGGGGGAGAAAATGTGCTGGCCGTTCACCTGAATACCGCGAAGTGGGGTTCACGCTGGTATCCGGGCGCCGGTATCTACCGCAATGTATGGCTGGTGAAGACCCATCCGGTATCCATCGGCCGGTGGGGCGTGCATATTCAGACCCCGGAGATCAGCGACCGGGAGGGAACGGTAACACTGGATGTCACGCTTGAAAACCGATCGGACGAACCTGTTTCGGTCAGGGTTCAATCGATGGTGTATGAGTACGGACCCGATGCTCAGCCGGGGAAGGTAGTCGGGAAAAGTGCGTCATGCACGCTTTCCATTCCACCTGAAGGCAGCAAGGTTGCGGCTCAGAAGGTCGCGGTGCCGTCGCCGAAACGGTGGGAACTTACCGACCCGCAGCGTTATCTCTCGGTGACTGAAGTGTTCGTCCAGGACCGGCTGGTGGATACCTTTCTTCAGCCTTTCGGTTTCCGCACGCTGGACTTTACCGCGAATGAAGGCTTCCGCCTGAACGGACAGCGCGTTGCGGTTCAGGGGGTGTGTATGCATCATGACCTGGGTCCGCTCGGAACGGCCTTCAATACCCGTGCGTTTGAGCGGCAGATGGAAATTATGAAAGAGATGGGAGTGAACGCCCTGCGCACCTCCCACAATCCGCCCGCGCCGGAGGTGCTGGAGATCTGCGACCGCATGGGCATTCTGGTGCAGGTCGAAACCTTTGATTGCTGGCGCTGGAGTAAAACACCGAACGACTACAGCGCCTGGTTCGATGAATGGCATGAGCGCGACCTCGGCGACATCATGCGGATGGCGCGCAACCATCCTTCGGTCTTTATGTGGTGCCTGGGCAATGAGGTGAATGAGCTGGAAAGCCCGGAGGGTATCGAGATTGTACAACGCCTGAAATCCATTGCCAGGCGGTACGATACGAGCTGTCCGGTTACCGTCGGTTCCAACAGGCCGCAGGCGTCGATCAATGGATTCCAGAAACATGTCGACGTGTTCGGATTCAATTATTTTCCCGCTTATTACGACGTGTTCCAGCGGCATGAGGAAAACCGGGGGCGCCCGTTTGTCGGGACAGAAACCGCATCGTGCATCAGTTCGCGCGGTGAATACTTCTTTCCGGTTTTCGATGACTTCAGGGGGAGGCCCTCCGGCGGCTATCCCGGCAGGAGCGCATGCGGGTCCGATGATGTTGATGAAAAAATCAGCCGCGGAACCGGCGGGGATTTCCAGATGTCCAGTTATGATGTGGGTGCACCCGGTTGGGCGGCGACCCCGGATTATGAGTTTATGATGCTGGATAAAAATCCGGCGGCGCATGGGGAATTTGTCTGGACCGGTTTTGATTATATCGGCGAGCCGACGCCTTATAACGATGACATGACCAACCTGCTTAACTTCAGCGATCCGGAGAAGCAGGCGGAGATGAAGGCGGAGATGAACCGGCTGGGGAACGTCAACGTGCCCTCGCGCAGCAGCTATTTCGGGATTGTTGATCTCTGCGGATTCAGGAAGGACCGCTTCTACATGTATCAGGCGCGCTGGCGTCCGGAGTGGCCGATGGCGCATCTGCTGCCGCACTGGAACTGGCCGGAGCGCGTCGGCAAGGTGACGCCTGTGCATCTCTACACATCCGGCGACGAAGCGGAGTTGTTCGTGAACGGAACATCGTTGGGGCGCAAAAAGAAGGGTGAATTCGAATACCGCCTGCGCTGGAATGACGTTTGTTATCAGCCCGGTGAGTTGAAAGCGGTGGCCTATAAGAATGGGAAAAAGTGGGCGGAAGATATTGTAAAGACCGCCGGCAACGCTGCGCGGCTTTCCATGTCGGCTGACCGTGTGCGAATCGCTGCCGACGGATATGACCTTTCGTTTATCACCGTTCGGGTGACTGACCAGGACGGCACCCTCGTTCCGCGCACGCACAACACGGTGAAATATACCCTTGAGGGGCCGGGCGAAATTGTGGCCGTCGGGAACGGCAATCCGAACAGCCATGAGTCGTTTCAGTCCACGGAGCGCCGGGTGTTTAACGGCCTGGCTCTCGTGGTTGTCCGTTCAGTGAAAGGGCGCTGTGGAACGGTACGGATCCGTGCAGCAGCACAGGGACTGGAGTGCGCAGCAATAACGCTTCGGTCCGGCATGGGCGTTGAAACTTCGGAGAAGAACGAGAAATGAATCTGATAAAAACAGGAATGATGGCCATCGGTCTATGTGTGGGATCGGGGGGCTTTGTGATGGGTCAGGATGTACGGCCGGCAGGCCCGGAGCAGGGAACGCCGAATGTGGTTTTTGTTCTTATTGATGATCTGGGATGGACCGACCTCGGCTGTTTCGGCAGCGGCTTTTATGAAACCCCGAATATTGACCGGCTGTGTGCGGAGGGCGTGAAGTTTACGCAGGCCTATGCGGCCTGCCCGGTCTGTTCGCCGACACGTGCGGCCATCATGACCGGAAAGTATCCTGCGCGGCTGGATCTTACCGATTTTCTGATCGGCCGCCGTACAGGGAAGCTGCTGCCCGCCGAATATATTGAGGCGATGCCGCTGGAGGAGGTTACCCTGGCGGAGGCATTCAAGGCGGCGGGCTATACCACCTTCTTTGCCGGCAAGTGGCACCTGGGCGAAGAGGAGCGCTTCTGGCCGAATGCGCACGGATTTGATATTAACAAGGGCGGTTGGAAGGCCGGGGCTCCGTCGTATCGGATCAAGGACAGCGACGGAAACGAGACCCGCACCGAGAAGACGTTTTACGGCGGATACTTTACGCCCTATCAGAATCCGCACCTGCCGGATGGTCCGCCCGGTGAATATCTGACCGACCGGTTGAGCGACGAAACAGTCGGTTTTATCCGGACGCATCGCGATGAACCGTTCTTTCTCTATCTTTCGCATTATGCGGTACATAATCCCCAGCAGGCCCCACAGGCCCTCATCGATAAATATGAGGCGAAACTGGGCCGAGTTGATGCCTGCCCCGGAGCGGAATTCACACCGGAGCATAAAACAAAAAATCGTATGCTGCAAAACCAGCCGGTTTATGCCGCCATGGTGGAGAGCGTGGATGAAAGTGTCGGGCGGATCCTGGATGAACTGGAGAGCCTCGGACTCGATAAAAACACGATCATTGTTTTCACCAGTGACAACGGCGGCCTGTCGACCTCAGAGGGGCATCCCACCTCGAATGCACCCTTGCGGGCCGGTAAAGGATGGTTGTACGAGGGCGGAATCCGCGTGCCGCTGATTGTGAAATGTCCGGGAGCTGAGGCCGGCCGTGCATGCGACACTCCTGTGATCAGTACAGATTTTTATCCGACCCTGCTTGAGCTGGCCGGACTGACCCTGCGTGAGGAACAGCATGCTGACGGAGTCAGCTTTGCGGAACTCCTGCGGAGTGGTGTAGCGCCGAACCGCGCATCACTTTACTGGCACTATCCACACTACGGAAACCAGGGCGGCTGGCCGGGATCGGTGGTCAGGGCAGGGGATTTCAAGCTGATTGAGCGTCACGAAGACGGCAGGCTTGAGCTGTATGACCTGAAAAACGATGTCGGTGAACGGAAAAACCTTGTAGAGGAGATGCCTGAAAAAGCGGCCGAACTTCGGGCTCTGCTCATGGAGTGGCATCGCAAGACCAAAGCCAATATGCCACGCCCCAATCCGGATTTTTTAAATGATGGGATAAAATAAATGAAAACGTCGCTCATGACGATTAAACCTTTTACCGCCCTTGGCACAGCCTTTCTGTTTTCCAGCTGCACATTCGCTTCCCTCGACAGCAGGCTTGAATTACAACTTTGCGTAGGCAGCGGGAGCGGGGTCCACTTTGAGAAAAATATCTCGGCGCTTCCCGATGGGGCTGGAGCTATCTTTACAAAAATACTGGTCCTCCCGTCGTTCAAACGGGGACTATACTATCGTCCCTACTCCGATGACACGATATGGGCCGCCGGCAATCGCGTCGAGGCTGTGCACTTTTACAGCGCCGAAGAACTCGCAGAAATCGCCGAGGAGAAATGCAAGCTCCCTGAGGGCAATATGGGAATGGGGAATTTTCTCATTCTGGAACTTCCGGACGGTCGCTATTTCGGTATCCTGCCACTGGTCTCTCCCCGGGCTGCCGCGGAGATGGACGTCGCTGAAGGACAACTTTTCTGCCGGCTTTTTACCTGGGGAACAGCCCGGGCGGAGGGCGACTATCCGCTCTTTGCGTATGCCACTGCGAACGATCCATACAGCGTCTCGCGGATCTGCTGGGAACAAGCGCTTTCCGCGATTGGGCACACGACACGACTACGGGAGGAAAAGGACTACCCCGAACCGTTCAACTACCTTGGTTGGTGCAGTTGGGAAAAATTCAAGTGGAACATTAACGAGGAGAACATGACGGCAGCGATCAAAGGCCTGAAAAACCATGAGGTCCCGTTCCGCTGGTTCCTGCTTGATGACGGCTACCTGGACCTGAGGAACAAACAACTCCTCTCTTTTGGCGTCGATCCCGAAAAATTCCCCAACGGCCTGACACCGCTGACCAAACTTAAAGATGAGGCCACCATCAAGTGGATGGGCATCTGGCGAAATTTCAATGGGATCAATCGTGGTGTTCACAAAGAGCACACGATGGCGCATTTGCAGGAACATTTTGTTGCCGGGCTCCCCGGGGAACATCACAACGAACATTGGATTCTTCAGCCGAACGCTCAAGCTTCCGAAGCGTTCTACAGCGAAATGGTCGGGCACTCGAAGGGCAATGGATTCGATTTTGTTAAAGTGGATTTCCAGAGCCGTGCTATTGGCCTGCATCGCGGCTCCGGTAATTCCGTATATCAGATCCATCTTCGTAACCAGGCCCTGGGTAAGATCTGTGATGAAATGAATATTGGTTTGCTCCATTGTATCGCTCAATACAACCTCAACTTCTTCAATACCCACTATTCTGCGCTCATGCGTTCCGGGGAGGACTATAAAAAAGAGATCACCAACACCGCCATCGTCCAGCAGTGTTTCGACAACCACCTGTGGATGGGCCCCATCGTTTGGGGCGACCTCGACAGCTTTTACTCATCCAAAGACGACGAGGCGTTATTCCTTAGTCTGGCTCGAGCCATCTCCGGGGGGCCGGTTTACCCATCGGACGACCCCGGCAAAATGAATCCGTCTATTTTTCAACCCATCATCTACTCCGATGGCCGGTTGCTGCGAACCCTCGCCCCGGGAGTGCCCCTGCCGGATTCGATCTTCTCCGATTCGCTCTGCGATGAGTCTGCCGAACAGATTATCGCCCCCCTGAAACAAAAGGTCGCGGCAATCGCGAGCTTCAACCTTCGGGAAGACACCATGGTGAGTGCCACGATCTCACCTGCCGACTACGCCTGCGCCGGGGGGTTGATCCAACCCTATGAAGGTCTATGGTCTGTTTCGGTGGATACCGTGATCTACGACTGGTTCGCGAAGTCCGGCCGGGCGTTCATAAAACCAATCGAAAAGAATCTGTCCGCTCTTGAATGTGCGCTCCATTTAATCGCTCCAGTCCAAAACGGTTGGGCTGTGATCGGTCGAAGCGACAAGTATATGGGCGCGATGGCGGTTGAGTCGGTTGAAGCGGACTCAGGCCGCCTGACCCTTTTCCTCGAGCGCGCGGGCCCGCTGGTGATCTATGCTGAAAGTGAGCCCACCTCTGACGAATACTCGATTGCGTCCCTCGGCAATGGGTTTTATGAGTTGCAAATTCCAGCTTCCGATGAGCCCGTTTCGGTGGTTTTGAAACGGTGAATCAGCTCGTGTGCAGCTTGCTCATTGCAACATCACCCCTTAAGGGGCCTTTCAGCTGAAAGATGCCGACGGCAACCTGTTTTACGGTATGGGGGAAAATGGACGGGACTGGAGCACTCTGGAAAAACCACAAAGTTCTGGAACACCGATGTGTGGTCAGACTTCCATAGCGAATCCTTAACCAACGAATGCCCCGCACCTGACCCGGTCTTGGATGGGGCGACCAATGTAGCTCAGGATGTGTTGCTGCAATGGTCTCCTGGCCTGATGAGTTCATCGCACGATATCTATTGGGGAACAGCCGTTCCCTTGGGTTTTGAGACGAATCAGCCGGCTCATGTATATGATCCGGGAACCCTGACGGCCGGTACCACCTATTACTGGGCCGTGGATGAGGTGAATGACAGTGGAGTTACGACCGGTGCTGTTTGGTCATTTACCACGACCCCTTAATGCGGCACGAGGCCGTGAGTAGCGAAAGCAAAAGAATGCAAAGACAAAGCAAAATTAACCGAATATATGGTTTGCATTGGTTCGGTAGGGGTATGTATAACAACTTCCTGCAATTAGAGAACGGTGTTGCGGTTTGGCGCACATGGTTTTGATTAGGGTGAACGAAAAGGAGAAAAAATGAGATACAAAGAAATGATGAAGTACATGATCGTGATCGGATGTGTTGCAGTCGGTTCTGCTCAGGCATCGATCTACTTTGGCGAGTATCACGGCACGACAACTGACCCTGGCACGGCTGCCTTTACACAACTCGGCAATGCCACCAGCGGCGATACGATCCTCGGCTACGACATAATGGCAGACGTGGGGAACAATCCCCAGTATGGCATTTTCACTGGGAATACGCCCACAGGCAATACACGGTTGTTTCGCTTAAAAGCTGATCTGCGCGGCGGTCAGAATGAAATGATTCCACAGGCAGGCACTGCGCTGGTTCCCACAACCGGCGGCATATGGAACGCAGATCTGTGGAGTAATGTGCAATCAGGCAATCAGGCTTATGCGAGATTTTCTGCTGAAAACTGGCCGGATGATGCAAATACAAGTGATCTAGGCACCCCACAGAACGGGTTTTCCGAAGGCCTCAACTGGGCGTTGTTCGGGGCTACCGACGGAAGCGGTATCGGTAGCGCCGTTGATTCTGTTGGTGCTGGCGTTTATGCAGTTTGCATCGTATGGAATGACCTCGACTCCGACGGTAATATCGACACGGGCGATAACCTTTATCTTCGCTACATATTGGGCGCCGACAGCTTTTCGGAAATCGATACCACCGCCGAGCTGAATGCAGCCATTCCCGAGCCCGGGACATTGGGGCTGGTGATTGCCGCGGGTAGCGGACTGGTTGCGATCCGTCGGCTGTTCATGATGTAGCCGTGGTTGGTAAACCGGCGTATGATCAAGTCCGGCCTGATGGCCGGACTTCTTTTTAGGTGAAACGAATGGTTTCGTTTCGGTAAAGGAACCAGGAAATGAGATACAAAGCAGGGATAAGGCATCTTTTTCTGGTGACGGGGTGGTTTGCAGTCGCTTCCGCACCGGCCGCCATTTATTACGGCGAATTTTTCGGTGATACGGGAGATTGGACAACCGCCGCCTATACCGCGCTCGGCAAGGCCGGTACCGGAGATTCGGTTCCGGGTTATGATTTGATGCTGGATGCGGGTTCAAATCCCCAGTACGGGATCTATTCCGTCAATCGTTCTGCCTGTAATGCGCGTTATTTCCGCTTCCGTAATGATCTGCGTGGCTCGCATAACTGTTTTGCCCCTCAAGGGGGCTCCGGCCTGGTGCCTGTTAACGGCACAATATGGAATGCTGAACGGTGGAGTAATGAGCAGTCCGGCGAACCGATCTATCTGAAGATGGCAGACGGGAACCGGCCGAATGACGATCAGGCCGACGGTCTTGGAGCCCCCCGGAACGGTTTTAACATCGGCCTCAACTGGGTCCTGGTCGGGTCAACGGATGGTCCGGGAATCGGCCGTGCAACGGATTCCAGCGGTGCAGGTGTCTATGCGATCGGGATTGTCTGGGATGATGTCGATGCCGATGGCTATATCGATGCCGGAGATCATCTTTACCTGCGCTATGTGCTGGGGGCGGACAGCTTCTCGGAGATTGATACCACAGCCGAACTGAATGCGGCGATTGAGGCTGTTCCCGAGTCCGAGTCCGAGCCCGGAACCGAAACAATCGGTTTGCTGATCGCCGCAGACGGCGGATCGCGTATCGTCCGTCCGATGGTCGTGATGTAATAGGTGTAGTGAAGCTTCGAATACTGAGTTGCGGTCCTGATGGTTGGACGTTGATTGGTGTAACAAATAATCCCGTTTCTGAGCGGGTGGAGGAAAAAATGAGTTTGAAACCAGTACAGTACAGATGGGTGTTGGCCGCGTTGTTGAGCGGGATGGGATGGATAACACATGCGGATGCGCGTCCGCCGGCTGAGCTTCCGGGGGAATTGACCGCGGAACAGATTTTGAATGGCCAATACCTGTGGCCCGCTTCGCCGGAGATTAAGATTTCACGGGTGAACGACAAAGGGTTTGACCCCGATGCGTTCGGACAGGTCCCCGCCCCGGGGATTCATCCGCGTATTCTTTTTTCACCTGGGGACCTGCCGGCCATCCGCAAGGGGGTCAACGATACCGATCTCGGTCGCAAGGCCTATGCAAACCTCAAGCAGCGCAATGCAACCGCCCGGCAGGAGAGCACGGCGTTCTCAAATGTCTACACGGCGTTGCTGGTCGGCGATGCGGCCCGGGTCGATGAACTGCTTGGAAATTATCGCGAGGCAGGGGCGGATGACGGCACCAGCTGGCATCATCGGCCCAACTTTGAATATATCCTGATGCTGGAATGTTTTTCGGCGCTGGTGGATGACGACGCCCGAAAAGGCCAGGAACTGGCGAAGGCCGTCACCACGCTGGCGCAGGTTTACCAGCAACGCCTCGATGCCATGGACACCGCTTTCCTGAGCGGGCTGGGCATACCGAATTCTGTTAACCGGGATGGCAATGCCATGCCGGCGAACAGCGAGCTGAATTCGGATGTCTGGCGCAGTGGACGTCGTCAAGCGTTTGGCGGGGAGCCCTGGTTTGCCTATATGTATGACTTTGCCTACAACTGGATGGATGCAAAACAGCAGTCCGCCTGCCGCAAGGCCATCAATACCTATATCGGTGGCAGGACGACGATGGGATCGCACATGCCGCACCACTTCCGTAACTGGAACTGGGTCGCGGTCGGTGCCGGCCTGCTGCTGAATGCGGTGGCGACCGAGGGTGAGGAAGGGCACGATCTCCGCGTCTATGAACACACAAAAGAAATCCAGACCGATTATGTTACATATGGCTGGTCACAGGCCGGATCTTCGCGCGAGGCCATCGGCTATACCCAGTTCGGGCTGCGGTGGAGCGGTCCGGCGATGGTGGCCATGGCACGGCGCGGACACAACCTGTGGAACCGGCAGAATTGGTATAACCAGCTCGAGTGGTATGCCCACGCGGTCCAGCCGGGCGGCGGCCGCTTTATCAGTCATGGCGACGGCGGCCATGACGGTCCGCAGATTCTCACACCGCTGATGTTTAAAAAGGCTTTTCCGCAGGACCGGCTGGTGGATTATGTGTATCGGAACGCCCTTGAAGAGGTGAACCGAGGCAATGACTATGTGGATGGCGGTCGCGGGTATGTGATGTTGCAGTGCCTGTATGCCGCCGATCCGGCGACCGAAGAAGAGGCCGATGCGGCCCGCGCAGCGCTGGGGCACACCTTCTTTGATCCGGAACGCGGTTCGCTCATTGCGAACGCCGGCTTCGGGGCTGATGAGGTTCAGTTGCAGTTTGAGTGTCGCGAGGACGCCTTTACCGCCAACCACCAGCATGCCGACCGCGGCGCGTTTACGCTGGCGGGAGCAGGGCGTGTCTGGGGGATCGAACATTTCCGTGGCGTCGAGAGTCGGCATCACAATGTGGTGACGATTGACTACATGGGGCAGGGCTACTTTACCCCGCCGGGCAGGTGGCTCGGCCTGGTGGACGACGAATCGGCCACCTTCGGGTTCTGCGATGCGAAGCATGCCTATGATGGGTATTGGCAGACCACGGTTACGGGCTTTGCCGACAAGAATCAGCCGAGACGGCACTATCAGCGCTGGGCGCAGTATGTGGACAAAACAGATACGTGGCTGGCGGAAAATCCGGATGTCGACTGGCAGGCCCACATTGACCGTACGCCGCAGGTGGAAAAATACTGGGCGGGCTTTGAAGCGGGGGATCCGCGCATGTGGGATGAATATTCCCGGCCGGTCCACGTACCGCACAATCCGGTGCAGAAGGCGTTCCGCTCCGCGGGTCTGGTGCGCGGCACCCATTCCTATGCCCTAGTGGTGGATGATATCCGCAAGGATGATGCCCCGCACACCTTCGACTGGAACATGATGGTGGATCCGGATGTTGAACTGGTCAGCGTCAAGACTGATGAAATTCTTCTCGGGGGGGATCCGGCCAGGCAGACGGGCAGTTTTACCTATAATTTTGACCGCAAGGCCGAGCCGGGCGATCCGCAGCTCTATATCAAGGTACTCGAGCGCAGCCTGCCTGAAAATATGTTTAACAATCCGCAGATCCGCCTTGAAACCATCGAGTTCAAGGATGCCCGCAACTGGCCGGATGGACGCAGTTTCGGACTGGTCAAGCGCCTGGTGGTTCCGAGTTTCAGCGTGGAGCCCAAATTTAAAATGCTGCTGTTCCCGCACCGTCAGGGTGATACACTGCCGGAGATTGCATGGAACGATGCGCGGACGCAGGTGAGCGTTGAATGGGCCGACCAGAAGGATGTCATTTCCTTCGCGGATGGGGAGGATGGCCGCACCCGGGTCAAGATCGTCCGCGATGGCAAAACGATTACGGAGTTGTAGCATGACGTTGGATGAAAATTTTTTCGTGGAGCGCGGAGCGGTCCGCTGCGGGGAGGGCATTCCGCAAATGCCGCGCTGGTTTACGGACAGCCGGTTGGCTTTTTCCCTGGAGGAGCATTCCGTAACCGAGGTGGCCTGGTATGAAAAAAACTGCGGTACGGTATTTATGCGTCACCTGTGGGACGGGTTTCGGTATTACATTGAACAGGATGGACTCAACTATCGCCCGGTCTATCGGAATACGGTTGTGCGGCCCTGGGGGGTGGAAGCGGAATGGCCGCTGGAAGACCACGTGTTCAGCCATAAGGTGCTGGCCGTTGATGAGACCATGGTTTTTGAGCTGACCGCGCCCGCCGATCTACCGCCGGGGTGCCGGTTTAAGTTTGATTTCAACACCGCCTTTGCGCTCAGTTATTCCGACCGGCTGGATTTTCGGCATCCGACGGGGCCGGGCCGGGAATGGAAGGAGTGGGCGTTTGATCCTGACGGAAATGTGCTGGTCGGCGGATACCGGCTCGCCGAAACAGAATTCCCGCAGGCCTATGATTTCTGCTGTGTGTTCGGGGCGGATTTTCCAATGGAATACCGGATCGATGAGAAAGGGAATGTGCATGTGTTGACCGGCCCGGAGCTTCAACCGGGGCAGACCTGCCGGCTGATGATCAGTTTTGCCCGGGAGCGGGAACGCGCCATGACCCGCAACCGTGCGTTTATCGAAGAGGCCGATGAAAAGATCGGGCAGCAGTATGAGCGATATCGGCAACTGGCGGATTCGGTTCCGCGGTTGCGCAGTCCGTACCAGGATCTGAACCGCTATTTTGAGTTGCTTCCGCACTACCATGAGTCCTTGAAAGTGACGGATATTCCCGGTGCGGTGCGGGCCAAAACCTGGCGCTACTGGGTCTGGGGCTGGGACGGGATGACCAATAACAGCGCCACGGCCTATTGGGGCGATACCCGGCACATCGGGGATATGCTCGACTTTTACCGTGAAACGGCCGATCCGGAGGGCGGGATTGTGCATTGGTATGAATATGACATGTCGATTAAAGAGGTATCGATGGTTCCCGCCCAGTGCATCTACCTGGTCCTGCTGCAACTGTATGCCGACCAGACCGCTGATTTGGAGCAGGTTCGTAAAAACTATGATTTTGCAGTCAGGATCTACCGGATGGCCGCGGCAACCGAGGTCGGCGAAAGCGGAATGACCCAGGGACAGTCGCTCTTTCCGGACTACCGGGACCTCATCGGAGAGACCGGCGACGATATCAGTGCGCTGAACAATTCGATCTTTTATTGCGCGTCGCGATCCATGAACCGCCTGGCTGCGCTGATGGGCGATGAGGCCGTCCGGCAGGAGTCCGCCCGTTTTGCTGAGCGGATGGAAGCCGGTTTTATGGACCGTTTCTTCGATACGGAAAAAGGATTTCCGGTCTCGTCGCTGGAGGCCTCAACAGGGCGGCCGCGCGAGGTGTTCCAGATGTGTTCGTTGCGGTGGGAAAACGATTATTACTATGATCTTGTCCGCCCCGTCATGGAGCGGTGCATGGACTTTGTTGAAACCCATCTGGTCTGCCGGTCCGGTATCCGTGAGGTTCCGCGTTGGTGCCCGGCCTATGGCGCGGATGCCAACCAGCTGCAGGCCTGGTGGCCCGTGGCCGATGAATCGTTTGTCCGCATGGCCAATGCGCTGGATCGCAAGGATCTGCTGGAGCGCTGGGTCGGTTGGCTGGAATACTGGTACGGGCAGCTTTCCTGTCCCGAGGCGGTTTCGTGCCATATCGAAACCGACCGCCCCGAAACCGACCGTTGGAGCGCGTTGAAGGGGGCCTGGCAGGCGTTTGCCATGCGCACCTGGTATCAGGGTATCGTACATGGTGTCGTGGGCGTCGATGCCGATGCCGGGGGCATCACCTTCCATCCCTACAGCGGGGAGGAGATGGTGCTCGAAGGACTGCATTACCTGGGTAAAACCTTTGATTTCTCCATGCAGGGCAGCGGTCCGTTTATTGAAACGCTTGAGGTCGGCGGCCGGACCGTCCGGGGTACGAACAAGCTTCCGCTGGAGTGCTATCAGGATAAGAACCATGTTGCGGTTACCGTCCGGCGCGTGGCGGAGCCGCCGTATCCGCTGATGATTACACGCGGAAACGGTGCGGTCCTGAAGGACTACCAATCTTCCGGGAATCAGATCGAGACCCGTCTTCAGGGAGCTGGATTGGTCCGACTGGAACTGTGGGCGGAGTCGATGCCCGAGGTAAGACTCAACGGAAGTCCCGTTTCTGTTGAGTATGATGCTGACTCAAAAGGCGCGATCGTTGCGCTCGAGCTGGAGCCGGATGGGAACGAACAGCTGCACATTTCAATGAGTCAAGGAGTCTGAACATGAAGTCCATGCTGGTATCTGTTTTGGAGGGTGCGGAAAGGTGTCTGCGTCGGAATTGGTTGAAAACATGGGGTGAAATTGAAGTTTTCCGCGCGAGCACTACGGAGCGGGGTCAAGGAAGAGGTGCTGACAATTAAAATTCAGGAAGAATAAAAAGGAAGATTATGATATTGGGGATAACCGGAAATATGAGACCGCTCCA
Source organism: Pontiella desulfatans (assembly GCF_900890425.1). NCBI lineage: Bacteria > Pseudomonadati > Kiritimatiellota > Kiritimatiellia > Kiritimatiellales > Pontiellaceae > Pontiella > Pontiella desulfatans. The sequence goes on from NZ_CAAHFG010000003.1 coordinate 683,952, forward strand.
CGACTGCTCGCGAAAAAGCAGCCGGACCGGAATCTTTACAGGCGTTGCTGTGGCGCTCACACTCTCACTTGTAATGACCGTCCCCGCGAGGGCGGTGGATTTCGCTGATTCGGGCGGATTTTCGGTCTCCGACCTGCGCTGCGAGGACCTCGTAGATCCGATTGGAATTGATATTCTCAAGCCGCGGCTCTCATGGCGGATGCAGTCCAGTGCAAACGGCGCAGCGCAGTCCGCGTACCAGGTGCTTGTTGCGACTTCCCCGGGACTGCTCAAACCAGGTTCAGCAGATCTCTGGGATTCGGGCATAGTCACCGCCAGCCGGAGCCAGCACATCTTGTATGCGGGCAAAAGCCTTTCACGCGGTATTCCGCATTACTGGATGGTGCGAATATGGAACGAAATGGGTGAGGCTTCTTCATGGAGCACTCCCGCCGTCTGGACCCTCTTCGATATGCCATTCAATAAGGACTGGCAGGCGGAGTGGATTACAGAGGGGAGCAGTTCGCCCTGGTTGCGTCAGTCGCTGGAGTTAACGGGGCCTCCGGCGAGGGCGTATATCTATGTCAATGCCCTCGGATATTTCCAGCTCTTCATCAACGGCGAAAGAGTGGGGAACGATGAGTTTGCGCCGCATGTAGGGCAGTTCGACAAGCGCACCTTCTGCATCACCTATGATGTGACGAAATATCTGAAGAAGGGAAAGAACGCCATTGGTTTCTGGCTGGGCAGCGGCTGGAGCCGCGGTGGTGCGGGGGTAAAGACAGCTCCTGCTGTACGGGCACAGCTTGAGATCGCGGATGCTCAAGGAGAAATGACCACACTCGTTACTGATGCGTCCTGGCGCGTAAAGGCCAGTTCCATGGCCTATCTGGGCGAATGGAAGTGGGGTAAGTACGGCGGGGAAGTGCATACTGGAAGCCAGGATCAACCCGACTGGGCGGATGCCGATTTTGATGACAGTGAATGGGCCATGGCCAAACCAGACGAGCTTGTGGACACCATCGTTTCAGCGGAGATGCTTCAGCGCAGTCGGGTCATCGAGACGATCACGCCTGTTAAGGTCACGAGCCTGAGCGGGGGTGCCTGGCTCGTTGATATGGGCAAAGCCATGACCGGGACCTTTGAGATCACCTTCCCGAAAGCCGAAAAGGGGCACAACGTATCGATGGTGTTTGGCGATTCATACACGCCTTCCGACAATGGAGGTACTCCCGAGCTGAACAGCTTCGGTCAGGCAAGCGAGTACATTTTCCGCGGCAGCGGCACAGAAACGTTCAAGAACCGTTTCAACTATGCCAGTTGCCGATACATCCTGATCACCAACGCGCCCGAGGGCGAGCTCACGCCCGGGGATATCAAGGGGTACTTTATCACGACGCAGCTTCCCAAGGCCAGCACCTTCAGCTGTTCCGACGAAACGCTGAACGAAATCTACAAAATGATGGAGCACACGCTTCGCTGTCTTATGCTCGGTGGCTATCAGGTGGACTGCCACTCCCGGGAGCGGTACGGCTACGGCGGAGATGGTCACTCTTCGCTGGATACCACGCTCTGTTTTCTGGGCGCTGATGCCTTCTACCGTAAGTGGACCCGGGACTGGCTGGATGGCCAGAAAAGCGATGGCGGGTTCACCTATACCTCTCCTGCTTCAGGGCATGGCGGCGGTCCCTTCTGGTGCGGATTTATCACGGCGGCTACCCTGAAGCACTACCATCACTACGGTGACCTCAGTCTGGTAAAACGCAACTACCCGGCCATCCGGAAATGGTTCGAGCTGGCCCAGAGCAAAACGGTCAATGATCTGCAGCAGAAGTTCACCGACCAACGTTGGTACCTCGGCGACTGGGCATCGCCAAAGGGCGATGACCGGAGCGGCGAGAAGGATGCGGATGTTTTTATTCAGGCATACATGGGCTACGCGCTTGAGCAGGCGGCTGAACTTGCAGACGTACTGGGTAAGGCCGATGATGCAAAAACGTTCAGGGGTTGGGCCGAGGCCCGGCGCAAAGCGACGCACCGGAATCGCTTTGATAAGGAGAGTACAACATACGGTACCGGCACCCAGATGACCTACATCCTGCCGCTCGCGGGGGGCGTCGTTCCCGAGGAACTGCGGGACGAGGTCTTCGCCGGGTTCGAGAAGACGCTCAAAGAGCAGGACAAGGGTCATCTGAGCACGGGCCTCTCTGGGACCTACATGATGGTTCAGTACCTGCAGCAGATCGGCCGCGACGACCTGATCTATCTCTTTGCCTCGAAAAAAACGTTTCCGTCATGGGGCCACATGATTGAACAGGGGGCCACCGCCACGTGGGAGCACTGGAATGGCAGGGCGTCCCGGATACACAACTGCTATAACAGCATCGGCTCCTGGTTTATCCAGGGGCTCGCAGGCATTCGTCCGGATCCCGAAAAACCCGGCTTCAAACATGTCATTATCAAACCTGCTTTCATAAATGAACTCAGCTATGTGAATGGAAGTCACGATTCCGCCTACGGCACGATTCAGAGTGACTGGAAACGGGACGGCGATGTCATCCATATGACGCTGAAGATTCCGGCCAACTCCACCGCGACGGTCTATCTGCCTGCAAAGGCCGCCGCCGATGTCACTGTAAATGGATCGTCCATCCAGCAGGCCGAACAGGTGAACTTCCGGAGGGTCGAGAAAGATAGGACCGTCGTGGATCTTGGCGCGGGACAGTATAAGTTTGTGTGCGGACAACGCCGCTAAAAGCAGAGCCGACAACAGACCGATTAAATTCAAACCAGGAGACAGTATGAGTGAAAAGCAGGAGCTGGCTCCCTCGGCATTCAATGAGCGCGAAACCATCGGATATTGCTGGGCTATCCATTACAAGGGGCAGTTGGTTCACCGCGAGGACATCACCTTCCGGTTCCGGGGGCAAGGCGACGATATCCTGGTCGTGAAGGTTGATGGGGAATGCGTGTTGAACGCTTGTGGGCGTGGGACTGAAGGTTTCCTGCAACCCGGTCTTGGTGGCTGGTCGAGCTCATCCGCGGACAGTCGACGGTTTTATATGGGCAACAGTACAGCCGTTGTTGGCGAATGGATTACGCTCAGGGCCGGAGAGCCGAAGAAAATGGAAGTGGTGATTGGCGAAGTGCCCGGGGGCACGTTCTGCTCCATGCTTACCGTCGAGGTGGAGGATGTGGAGTATGGACGCAACAGGCAGAGTGGTCCTATTCTGCCAATGTTCAAAACGGAAGAACCCCGCACCCATCCAACCCGCCCCAAATCCATGTATTATTAGAGGTTTTCAAATGTCGATCTGCCTCAGCCTGTTCCCGTCGTCTTCATGGTAATGTGAGATAGTATGCCTGATTTTCGTAGTATTCACGAATCGATTTGCATTGTGTTCTGAATGTGGTGCAAAATATTGCAAAATAATATTTCCCATCTGCGTGATTATGGTATTTTGTTTTTCATGCCAAGAAGAAGTTCATCAGATATGGGATTCGATGGGGTTAACCTCAGCGAAATAGCAGAGCGCCTGAATATTTCGATTTCGACGGTGTCGCGCGCGATACGCAACCTCAAGGGGGTGCATCCGGCCACGCGGAACAAGGTGGTCGAGGTTGCGCGTGAGATGGGGTACGGAAAGACGCTGGAAGACGAGCACACGGGACGGACGATTCTAGTGCTGGCCCAGACCAGCGGAGGGGGCGAGGTGCAGGACTACCTGTCCGGGATCAGCCGGGCGGCGGTGGGGGCGAATGTTTCGGTCTTGACGCATTGTTTGCCGTTGGAGCGGTGTGAAGAACTGCTTGATCCGAAAATGCAGCCGCCAGCGTTGCGATGCGGGCAGGTTGACGGCATTATTTTTCTGTTCAAATGGCCCGATTCGGTGGTCGCAAAGCTGGAGCAGAGTTTCCCTGTCGTTTCGATGGTTCATGAGTATAATGTCGGCCCTATGGACCGGGTAGGGATCGATCATCAGTATTGCATGAACATCTTGATTGATCATTTGGTTGAGCTGGGGCATCAGCGGATCGGGTTTTTCGGGCTTTGCCCGGAGGTCTCCTGGAGCTGTTCAAGATACAGTGCCTACATTGAGTCTCTGGTCCGCAGGAACTATGATGTCAATCTGAATTTCACGACCCGGCTGGGGTTTAGTGAGTTGATGTCGGTTTCCCTGGTTGATGTCGGCCATGTGGTCTCCGGTCTTAAAAAAAATATGGCTGAAGGAATGACGGCCGTGGTCTGTTCCGGCGACATGCCGGGGTATTCGCTTATGGAGACCTTGCTGAGCGAGGGGATCCGGATTCCGCAGGATCTTTCCATTACCGGTTTTCATGCGGCTCCACCTCAAAACGGCCTGCCGGAATTAACCACGGTTTCCATTTCATCGGAAGAAATGGGTGTGACCATTCTTCGTCGCATGGTCCGACGGCTCGAAAATCCTGTAGAGTCCCTGCGTACGATTCTGCATCCCTGCCGGTTGAGGATTGGGGCTACCACATCCGCACAGTAAGAAGTTCGCCAAATGATACAACCCTCGCGTTCATGAGGTTTTTTGTGCGCGAGTGCAAAGTATTGCAAATTAAATATAAAAAAATGAATTGAAATTGCCGAGCGTGTAGTTTATCAACGTAAAAGTAAAAAGGGGGTCTAAAGCTGGCACTGCAGCTGGATGTTAAGGCACGGAAGATGCCGGCCTCTATACAAAAATGATCATGGAGCGTTTGATGAAACTATATTTTTTGCGCGTAACCTTCTTTTTGATATGGATCCTGATTGCGGCGGATAGTTCGGCGCAGGGCGATCTGATTCTGAACTGGACATTCGATTCCGTTTACCCCAACGGCTATATTGAGCCGGATGCCTCCGGGAACTCGCACGATGGCCGGCTGGTCTGGTATCTGACACGGCGCGGCGGTGGCGGAGAGTACCGGCCCGGTGAAGGAATCATCGGCGGCGCGGCGGCGGTGGTCGACCGCGGCAGCATTTTTTCCGACGAACCCCTCACCCTGCCGTCGGAATGGAGCGTTTCCATCTGGCTGAAACCGAAGGATGCTGATGAGATTATCCGCTCTGAAGACATGATCGCTTTCTGGACGGATGACGGTACGACAAAGGCCCTTACCGTGACTTTTACCCAGGGTAAATTCAAGATCGGTTCGGTGGTGAACGGATCGTCCAAGAGTGCTGAATTCTACCCCTCGGCCGCCTGGGCGGTCGATGAGTGGGTGCACTTGGTGGTTACCTTCGGAAACGATGCGATTAACATGTATCTCAATGGAACGGCGCTGGTCCGCAGAAGCGGAATCGTGGCCAATCCGTGGGACCCGTCGATCGCCGTGACGCCTATGCTGACCGGTTCCCGGGGGCAGGCGCACCACCGCTTTGACGGGCCGATTGATGAGTTCCGCATCTATGGCGGTATCCTCAGTGTGGAGGAGGTGGCCGCACTGGCCGACCCCTCTTCCGATTTTTATGCCGATGAGGTGGTTCCGCCCGTGGCCGATCCCGGCATGGGGTACACCGTCTGGCTGGACGGGGCAACGGCCGAATTTGAGCTCGACGGCGACCTGCTGCTGCCCGGCACCAACGGCACCGCTGCGGTAAGCTATCTCTGGGAGGTGGCTGAAAAGCCTGCCGGGGCGGCATTGATGTTTGCGGATGCAACCGATCCGAAGAGCGCCGCAACGGCCGATACGGCGGGGGATTATGTGCTGCGGCTGATCACCGGCAACGGAGCCGCCGTCGATACGGGGCTGGTCCATACCGTGGTGTTTGACGCCGGTTCCTCCGGGGGGTCCTCCTTCTTTACGGCCGATCCGAATGTGCCGTTGCTGGTCAACAACTACGAGCCCGAGCGCGATGCCAGGAAGGCTTCCGGCGCGCTCCCCCTCGTGGCACACTATGCCTTTGATGAGGGAGGCGGTACCACCGCGACGGCCACGGGATCGGCCGGCGGCAGTTTTAATATCGGATCCAGCGCGTGGAGCTCCGACGGAATGTTCGGCGGTGCCCTGCATGTGGCACCGGGGGCGGTGACGCCTCAGCTGTTCGACCTCGGGACCTTCACAGAACTTACCGATGAGTTTTCACTTTCGTTCTGGATCCGGTCGGACCGCACGGACAAGCGGGGGGATCTGTTCCGGGCCAACGGCACGGGAACAACCGATTACTGGAAGCTGGGTAACCAGCATAATAAGGGGGGGCTGCCGGACGGCTACGGTCAGCTGAACTGGAACAGCGTGAGCTGCCCCGTTAAGGCCGGTGAACAATGGAACCATATCGTCATCACCTACAGCGCATCCAGCGGGTTCAGGAAGCTGTACCTCAACGGCAATCTGGAGGGCAGTATGAAATTTGATCCGCTGGCTGCCGGCAGCGGAAGCCCGCGCCTGCTTTTCAGCACTACTTCGGGAAGCTATTGTTTCCGCGGACTGCTCGATGATGTGGCCGTATATGGAACGACGCTCAATAACGAGGAGATCTCGTTGCTGTACAGCCAGTCCGCGGATACGGTCGTCAACCGCGCCGCTGAGGATCCCTATAAGACCGGGGCTTATTCTCCTTCATTTGTTCAGCAGTATTTTCCGGAACTGACGCCACAGTATGTCACCAACGGCTTTGCGGAAGCGCGTTTCGGCAGCGGCGCCGCGCCGGCTGCCTACGAGCATCCGCGCATTGTCTTTTCGCGCGACGATCTCGCCGCGGCCCGGGCGCAGTACCGCGGGCGCGACGGGCACCGCACCCTTGCGGAGCTTTTTCAGTACACTGAAGTCGAGCGGCTGAGCAACATGGATACCAGCGGAAACTACCAGCCCGCCTTCAGCCTCGACGGCGGCAGCGATGAACGCGGCATTCCCAACTTCACCTCCGACAACGGGGCCGCGGCCACGATCGTTGCCGAGGCCTACCTGGCTCTGCTGGAGGCCGACTCCGTGAAGGCCCGCAACGTCATTGACTGGCTGATCGCCACCGCCGCGCTGCAGCGTCCGGTGATTGATGCCTCCCGCCTGGCCACCTCGCACTGGCGCCATGATTACCACGATATCCTGCAGCGGCGGGCCACACCGCTGATCTATGACTGGCTCTATGCCTGGATGACCCCCGCCGAGCGCGCAACGATCCGCGGTATCATTGCCGATGCCGCCGCCGGCCACTGGAGCATCGGCATGAACGGTCAGCCGGCGTCGGATGCGCACCGGTCCAATTGGCAGAACTGGATCACCGGTGAATACCTGCTGGCACTGAGCGCCATCTACGAGGAGGACGGATTTGATCCGGAGGGCTATGCCACTGCCGCCCGGGCGGTGGAGCTTTCAGGCATCCTGTTCGGGGACAGCGAATCCGGCGCCTCCGCCGAGGGGATGGGCAAGGCGAGCCTGGTGACCGGATCCATGGCCATGCTCAGCCGTACCCAGCAGACCGGGCGGAAACTGATCGGTTCGGCCATGCCCCTGAACCATGTGCGCAAATTCACCTTCCACCACCTGGCGCCCTGGGGCAGTGAGATTTTCAAGGATGCGGAAAACGGCGGGCTCTTCCCGCTGGGCGCCTCCGCGCCGATCCGGGTGCTGCACTACGCGTATCCGGACGATCCGATCCTGAACTACCTCAAGCATGCATCGTTCGGCGGGGTGGACAACTACGGCGATCTGCAGCTGACCACCTTTTCGCAGGATTCCTACTTGATGTCGGCCATGTACAACCAGGACTGGAGCGGGCCGGCGGATCTCGGAGCACACCTCCAGGAAGCCGCGGCCGCCGCCGGAGAGCCGCTGGGCTGGTTCAGCAACTACCGCGGCCTCATGACCGGTCGCAGCGACTGGACCACCGATGCGCTGCAGCTGATCTACCAGCCCAAATGCCTGACGACGGGACACCTTTTGCCGTCGCGCGGCTACTTCGTGATCAATGCGCTGGGCCGCAACTGGGTGCCGTTCGACGGCCATAACGCGGAGGCTTCCAAACTCCACTCTGTCGTGCGGGTGGACGATGTCGGACAGGATATTTCCGCGGCCCGGGTGCTCTTCTATGAGGGGGCCGCCGGCAGGGCCGGAGCGGGGGCCGACCTGATGGGCGGCGACCTGACCGCCGCCTACCGGCAGATCGGCGATGCCTGGGAAACCCTCAACGCCACGCGGCTCTTCCCGGATACGCAGCGGCCCTGGATGGATATGGACAAGCGGTATCTGGTCCATTGGGAATTAGCGGACCGCCCCGGAACCACGCTGGCGATTCCACTGGACGAATACGGTGCCGCCCAGACCTTTGACTATGCCTACCGGACGGCCACGCTGGTGCGCGGCGACTATCCGTATGCATTGATCATCGATGACCTGAAGAAGGACGGCACCGTACGTGAATACAACTGGAGCATGACCATGCCGAAGGATATCTATACCGCCGGCAGCTACACCATCAACGGGGATTCGGTGGTCTACACCGATCCGGATGATTCCACAAAGCACCTGCTGATCAAGGTGATCGATTCCGCGGCGACGGTCACCTTTGATGTGAGTCATGAAACCTTCACCGCTGTGGATGGTCCTGCGGAAGCCTGGAAACTTAACGGCCGGGCTGATGCCGCCGAGGGGCGGTTCCGGGTCATGCTTTATCCCTACCGCGACGGCGACCCGCAACCGGTGGTGAGCGGCACGGGCAGCAACTTTACGGTAACACTGGGCTCAACGGTCGATGCGTTCGAACTGACAACCACCGAGGGTAAGCCCAATGCCATAGAGATCAGCCGCAATGGCGATTTGCTGGCCTCGTCCGGCAGCGGAGCATCGTCCTACGTGGAATGGAGTTCACTCATCGACTGGGCAGGCGGCGGTTCCGGGGAACTTGATGATCCCGATGGCGACGGTATTTCCAATTTCATGGAATATGCCCTGGATGGTGATCCGCTGGTTTATGATCGCAGCATTCTGCCTGAGGGCCGGTTAATCGGGGACGGAACTGATCCGTGGTTTGCGATGGATTATCGGCAAAACAGCCGTGCAGACGATCTTGACTTTATGCCGATGGACAGCACCAACCTGCTGGCACCATGGTCCGGCGTGATTCCTGATGGCAACGATGCCGTGCTGGAAACGGTTGATCCTGATCCCGATGGAGATGCCAGCGCCAGATCCATGCGGGTGCGGGTCAAGGCGCTATCTGACAGCCTGTTCCTGCGGCTGGGCGTTAGCAGCGCGGACTCCGGAAAGTAATGTCCGGCAGCTTTTGATCGGCCTGGTCGGATATTAGTGGAGGAAAGTATGTCGCTAACAAAGAGAGTGCAAATGAAGTCAGCAATCATCCTGTTCTTCATCATAACCATTGGAGCAGGATGGGCCTCCGCTTATGCACCTGTTATCAAACCGGGAGCCCTGCGTTGTGAATACCGGAAGGCCCCTTTAGGTATCGATACTCCGAAGCCCCGTTTCTCCTGGCAGCTCGATTCCGGCAAGCAGGGGACCCGTCAGAGCGCATATCAGATGGTGGTGGAAGGCGTCTGGGATAGCGGGAAGGTCGACTCTTCGTCAACGTCTCAAATCCGGTATAACGGAAAGCCTCTCGTCTCATGTACGAGTTACCGGTGGAAAGTTCGTGTATGGGATCAGCATGGCAAGGTATCGCCATGGAGTGAAACCGCTTTATGGACGATGGGAATCATGTCGCCTGATGAGTGGCGTGCAAAGTGGATCCGCAGTCCTGGAAATAAAGGCGGGAATAATGACGCCGACCTGAATGGTGCAAAATGGATCTGGACTGTAGCAGAGGGAGGAACTATTGAGGAACCTCCTGTTGGATCATGCCTGTTTTCGCGCCGCTTTCAGTTGGAGCGGTATGCCGATGTTCTGGAGGCTGAACTCAACGTGGCCGCAGATAGCCACGCTGTGGTTTATGTGAACGGGACGCAGGCTGTAAAAACAGCGCATTGGCAAACGGGGGAAACGGTTGCCGTTAAAGAGCTGCTGGTCGAGGGGGAAAATGAGCTGAAGATCTTCGCGTTCAATGAAGCGGATACAGAAAAGCCGGCCGGTGTTGTATGTTCGCTTAAAATCACCCGGTCAGATGGAACTGAGCGGTCGATTATCAGCGATAAAGAATGGTCCGCAGTTATAAAAACGGTCAGGACGCATAAGAATCATCCTGAAAAGAAAATAGAGCGCACATCGATCGTAAGTGAGATTGCTCCGTTTGGACAGGGGCCCTGGAGCAGGCAGGTCTACTTTGGTGATACAGAAAATCCTCGCGGGCTTCCGGTGTTCAGAAAGCGATTTGAGGTTAACGGAACGCCCCGGAAAGCATTCGTCAACGTATCGGGGCTGGGGCAGTACGAATTGTTTGTAAACGGAGAAAAGGTTGGGGATCATGTTCTCTCTCCACCATGGTCTGTGTATGAGAAGACCGTGTATTATAATATGTTCGATATCACCGGCCTTTTGAAGCGTGGTGAAAATGAATTTAAGATTATGCTGGGGAAGGGGTTTTACAACACGCTTGGAGACCGCATTGTCCACCACGTGAATACGTGGGGCGAGCTGATGACGATCCTCGAAGCCCATATTGAATACAGCGATGGCAGCAAACAGACCGTTGTCACTGACCGTTCATGGGACGTCGCAAACGGTCCGGTTGTGCACGCTACAACGGTGGGCGGCAGTGATTACAATGCAGCATTTGATCAGCCTTCGGAGTGGGGCCGCGCAGTTGAAACACAGGCCGCCGGCGTGTTGAGGGGCGTGGAGTCTCCCGCTATGAAGGCCTTTGAGCGGTTGGCCCCTGTCAAGGCGGTTGAGGAACCGGAGCCGGGTGTATTTGTCTATGACTTCGGACAGAACCTTTCAGCGGTGCCTTGTATTCAAATTCGCGGCCGGAAGGGGCAGACTGTCAGGGTTATTCCTGCCGAACAGCGCCATAGCCAGTCCGGCCGTTACAATAACGGTACGGGGCGCGTTAATCAGGCCGGTGTCGGCAGCCCGAACTATTATGAATATACCCTGAAGGGGGATGGGACGGAGCGTTGGAGCCCTCAGTTTACGTACGGAGGTTTCCAGTATCTGGAGGTGGTTGGTGCTGTTCCTGAGGGCCGATTAAATCCGGATGACCTTCCCGTGATCGAAGTGGTCGAGTCCGTTCATGTGCGTTCGTCGGCGAGGCGGGTCGGTGATTTTTCATGCTCAAATCCTCTGTTTGTAAAGATTGATAAGGCCATTGACCGCGCGGTTCGGAGTAACCTGGCACACGTTTTGACCGATTGTCCGACAAGGGAAAAACTGGGGTGGCTTGAAGTGGCATACCTGATGGGGCCGTCCCTCTCACGCCGTTATGATCTTTCCCTTCTGTATGCCAAAGTGATGCGGGATATACGGGAGACCCAGGGGGAGAGCGGAGCAATCTATACGACCGCTCCAAGGTACATCAATCTCGATATAAACCATCGGATCGGGTATACGATAGAGTGGGGTGCAGCCGGTGTTGTTTTGCCGTGGCAGTTATATCGCTGGTATGGAGATAAACGGGTATTACGGGAAAATTTCCAGACCATGAAGGCCTTTGTAGATCATATCAAAACCTGCTGTAATGATCTGGTTCCGAAGCCCGGGCTGGGCGACTGGTTTGACTATGGGCATGGACAGTCACGGGGCGCATCAAAGTTTACCCCTGCAGATTTGACCGCAATGGCTACCTTTTACCGGTGTTCACTGATTATTGAGAAGAGTGCGGAAATATTGGGGGAGAGCGATGATGTTCAAAAATACAGAGCATTGGCCAAGGAGATCCGCAGTAAATTCAATCAGACGTTCTATACCGGGAACGGGGAATACCGAAATTACGGGAGCCCGCAGACTGCGAATGCCATTGCCCTGGTAACCGGTTTGTGTGAGCCGCAAAATGAGCGGGATGTTCTCCATGCGATTTTGGCGGATCTCGAGAAACGCAATTATCAGCAGACCGCCGGGGACGTTGGTTTTCACTATCTCGTAGAGGCTCTTGGACGCTTCAATTGTCATAAGACGGTATGCACAATCCTTAACCGACGCGATCTTGGAAGCTATGGATTTATGATCGACCGGGGATGGTCGGCCTTGCCGGAATCATGGGATGCCGCCACCAATGAGTCTATGAATCACTGTATGCTCGGTCATATCCAGCAATGGTTTTACATGGATTTGATTGGAATCAAGCAGGCTGAAGATTCCGTGGCATTCAAAAAAATCATTATAAAACCTCAAACGGAAACGGATCTAGAGTGGGCGGAAGGGTATTACGATTCGATCAACGGCCGGATTGTCAGCAAATGGAAGAATGAGGCAGACAGGTTGACCATGGAGGTCACGATCCCGGCAAATTCCACCGCAACGGTCTATGTGCCGACCCATGATGTTAAAGAGATCACCGTCAACGGTGCAGCTGTGGCTGATGCACCTTATGTACAAGTTGTTAAAATGGAAGATGGGCGGGTGCTGCTGAACGTTCAGTCCGGCCGTTATGAAATTGTCGCAACAAGGGCATCGTTCACTATGGTTAACTGACCGATAAAGGACCTCCCGGTCGGTTAACACCATTATGGGGAAAACAAATGGGCAGTTGTATGAAGAAGAGAGCTTCAATGACCTGTGCGCTGATCTGCGTTGCGGCTTTTAACAGTTCGGCGCTTGAATCCCGGGATCCGCGGGTACGTTCATTCGTGATGCCCACGCGCGTGGTCTGGACATCCGCGGAGAGCGATACCTCATCGGTGTCCGATGCGGATAGCCTGCTTTCCCCTAAATACGGACAGGTGCCGGAGGGAGCCTTCAAGCAAGGCGGCGGATGCCGGATGGTGAACCGGGGCGAACCGGCATCGGTGCTGGTCGATTTTGGGCGGGAGCTGCATGGCGGTGTTGCTCTGGCATCCGGTCCGATAAGTGAAAAAGGGATGAAAGTGCGAGTACGTTTCGGTGAGTCAGTTGCCGAAACCATGGCCGAGTTGGGGGAACGCGGGGCCTGTAACGACCATGCTATCCGCGACAGCGTAATTGAACTCCCCGCGCTTGGAACGCACGAGCTGGGAAACACCGGGTTCCGTTTTGCCCGGATCGATCTGGTGACCGAGGGCGTGTTGAGTCTGGATTCGATCCGGGCCGTGTCCCTGATGCGTGATATGCCGCGGTTGGGTTCGTTCAGGTGCAGTGATCAGCGGTTGAACGAGGTCTGGGATACCGCGGCGCACACGCTGCACCTCTGCTGCCAGGAGTATATCTGGGACGGCATCAAGCGCGACCGTCTCGTCTGGATGGGGGATATGCACCCTGAGGTGATGGCGATGATGGCTGTTTTCGGCCCGCAGGAGATCGTGAACGCCTCGCTGGACTATATGCAGAAAACAACCCCCGCAGACCAGTGGATGAACGGTCTGCCATCCTATACCCTGTGGTGGCTGCGTTGTCAGCATGACTGGTATTATTATACCGGTGACCTTGAATACCTCAAAGGGCACCATGAATACATCGTGGATGTATTTGACCATCTCGATCGCTATATCGGTACGAACCATGCCTGTACCCTGCAGAAAGGTTTTCTGGATTGGCCGACGCAGGCCAACCGTCCGGCAGTTGATGCCGGGATGCATGCGCTCATGCTGATGACCTATGAGAACGGGGTGGCGATGGCCGAGGCGCTGGGTGTGCACCCCCCGAAAACTAATCCGCAGCGATAGTGCCTGAAAACATTGACCTAAATCGGAGGGTTGGGCCGAAAAGATATTCATTAGGTGGGGGTAAATAGGTAACAGCGGGTGGTTTTTCGGAGGAAAATGGCCCGATTTTCGCAGTCAGGGTATGACAAAATTCCCGCGAATAATGCGAGTAGGTTGTATGTAAATAAAGTCGGCTGGAGAAAAGCTAAGCAGCTTCTCGGTAGTAATAAGAGATTACTCCACCGAGGCGTTGTTCTCGCTTAATCACACCTTTGTCGGTCGGTTGGAAATCAGGACGAAGAATCTTATTTTCGATATCTACTCCTTGATGAGGACGGTGGTTGTTATAGTAATTAAGCCACTCTTTGTTAATGTGATTTAGATGATCCAGACTGAAGCAGATGAAGTGGTTAAGGCATTGTTTCTTAACGATACCTATGCTGGCTTCCGCGTATCCGTTCGCTTGGGGTGTACGCGGCGGAGTCTTTACGATTTTTGTGCCAGCCGCTTTCCACAGATGATCGAAAGCATAAGAGAACTTTGTATCACGGTCGCGAATGAGATGGGTCGCTGTGATCCCGAGCTCATCCAGCCATATCGAAGCGTTTCTCGCCTGCTGAAGTACCCATTGTTCATTGGGATGAAACGTAGCCGGGCTCATAAAGACCCGGCGACTGCCAACATGAATAAACATCAATACGTAGGCGTTAACTTTTCCTTTGAAGGTGTAGATCGGTTTTGTGAAAAAGTCACATGCGACCAGTGTATCCATATGGGAGCTGATGAATTGATTCCACGTGCTGGAAGGAACCGTTCTATCCTTGTCTGGAACAGGATGGTGCCCCTCCCTTTTCAGAATGTCGCTGATGGTCGTCAGCCCGATTCGTATCCCAAGCTTTTTCAGTTCACCATAGATCCGTTCGTATCCCCATGTAAGGTTTTCGGAAGCAAACTGCTTAACCAGATTTACGGTTGCGTACGGAGTTCTCGGGCGCCCCGGCCGTTTTGGGTTGGCACCCTTTGGCCTACGCCAGCGATGGTAAGTTTCCGGTTGGACGACCAGCATCACATCAGAGATGTCATGCTCAATCATCTCGCCAAGCCGGGTCAGCTCCGCGCGTTCTGCCGGCGTTGTATAAATTTTGGAATCATCAATCCGGTTGCGCAGCATTTTGACCTGATAGGCCAGCAACTGAAGCCGGGCATCGTATCGAGGGCGAAACTTCTCCTGAAGAAGCATCATGAAAACCTGAAAAATACTCAAATAACTGCTCATCTACCCATGCACCCCGTAAATCAAATCAACCTCACCGACAACATGTTAAGGCGTCGGATATGTTTCCGTACCCCTCGGAAACTCAAAGAATTCGTAAACGTATCGAAGTGGAGGATTCTGAACCACTCCAAAGCCGGATTAGAAGACGAAAAAATCCAGCGAAAGATGTCTGGAATGCTATTCGAACAACTGGGGTTGAAAGCGGGCTCAAGTTCGCCTTTCCATCCAACCAGGAGTACCGGTCAAGACGATTGTTCAAAAAGCGAAACTCGCGTCATATTGACTCAGTTTCGCACTTTTCTATTGCAAGGCATTGTCGTGGAGTATCTTAACTTTTGTAAAATCAGGTTCGCATCGCTATCCTGATCGTACCGATCCGAATGGAGAGTCATTTTTAGAAGGTTCGCATCGCTATCCAACCGGGCCGACCATAATTTCTTACGGCGAACTCCTCCGGGAATCGCCGTTTTTTTATAACATCAAAATTTTATTCATTATCTATCACACCATCAAGTGGTTGCGTGAATGGCTCTGAAAAGAATTCGTTCGAAATTCTATCTGAAGCTATTCTCTGCTCCCCTGTGTAGCGATTCTTAGGCTTAATTTCTCTCGAAATTCTCCGTTTGCTCTCCGTTCTCCGCTGAGTTGCACCCCTGTTTGTCTTGGGAGGATTCCAGCATCCGGCATGAACGTTAATTTACTATCAAGATAAGGACGCAGTGAGCCCTGCAGCGGTTGATATAGTTGATGGAAATTCTTGGGAGCAGATTTATATTCCAGATCCGGAAAGTGCCTTCTTAATTCTGTCTCTGCCAAGCTTGAACTTTCGTCCAAAGGTCGGCTTTCCGGTATCGCAATCAGATCTCGGACTCGATCTTCGACCTTATCCCATGATTGAACAGATCGTAGTTCGTGAAGGATCTGGAGGCCGAGTTTATCCGGCGCAGAACCGGAACGGTTGTAGGCAAGTTTATCCTGTTCTCTGAATCTAAACCCGATCAATCCTTGATCGTTCATGGTCTGTCCTCCGGTCGCGATGAAGTAAGATCCCTGAAGAAAAAGTAGTCCGACAGGTAGGTTCCTTGTTCGGGAAGATTTTCTAAATCGTAGGCTCTCAGCATGGTGCAGGGATAATGTCCGGTGCGATCAGTTTCTTGAGGATAACGCTCATTGTCTAAGTCAGGTTCGCTCTGGAGCCCTTTCCATACCTCAAATTTGTTATCATCCAGGTTAGCAATGTATGCCCACTCACAATGGAGGCTGTTGTTTATGAAATCCGATGCGTCCGGCATAAACATTAATCGCCCGTCCAGATAGGGTTTCAATGACCCCTGTAAAGGTTGGTGGAGATCATAGAAGGTCTTTGGATCGGATCTGTATTCTAGATCCGGGAAATACCTTCTGACTTCAGTCTGCGCCATGCCGGACCTGTCATCAAGCTGTTGAGTTTCCGGAACTGTAATAATACTGCGTGCACGATCGCGCCGGCGTCCCAGTCATCCACTCCTCGTAATTCGCGAAGAACTTTTAACCCCAGCACATCTGGATGGGAGTCGGAATGGTTGTAGGTAAGTTTGTCTGTTTCGTTAGTTCTGAATCCAATTAATCCTCTAGTTGACATTTGTTATCACCACTATAGAGGGAGGACTGGTTGTTTAAGTAGGTAACTCCCGATTAGTGGGGAGAGGTTCGGCCATAGTCAGGTTTATGTCTTCGACAATATTCAGAATGTGTTTCCCCAATTGTGGATCAACGCAGTTTCGAAGCATTTGTCTCTTGTTCGGTAGCCTGTATTCGGACAGGTCGTACCCGTATCTCCTCTGTAATTCTGTGATTGAGGCCCCAGAACTTTCAGCTTCCTCCAATGCCCGCATACAGGTTTAGAATTTTCACGTTACCACTCGTAAGGAGTGGCAATTTATAAAGCTGGAGCCGATTTTATTGGGAGGTTGGCGGCAACATAAAAAATATTCAAAATGCAAAGGGTGCAATACTTAGTAATTGACTGGATTGTAACTCATGACACTCTTATCTTGATAGAAGCAAGATAGTGCATTGTCGTGAGGGCGAAACTATTCATGTGCACTGAAAAAACGTATAGTGTTGGAAAAGATAGTTGAGGCTTTATGCGAAAAAATACGATGTTTAGTATGTGGTCACCGAGCTTGGAGAAAGATCTTTCCAAAATCCGCGAACTCCTGTTGCAGAATCGAGTCGATGAAGCTGCCGAGTTATATAATAAATCAGCACACATGACTCCTGATTTGATAGAACGCGAAATTAAGAGAGAGCGAGACTTCGTTCATGTTCTTTCAGAGTCAAAGCAGTTTGGAGATAAAGAATCTAAGTACGGAACGACACCTCGACAAGCCCTCATTTTGGCCGCACTGTCTGGGTGGAGTGGAGATGATCCCTGTTCATGGATCTCCCCGGTAGCTCGTGAAGACTTAATTGCGTGGGGCGGGTCACACTATGGCGGCCCATCTGCTCATTTGGAGTGTGCGTTTTCAGCGCTGGAGCTTGAGGGTCTTTTCTATGAGGTTCATCCGGCAGTTTTCTCCTCGGCTGTTTATTACTGCTGCTTCGATCCGGACTTTCTGCAGGAGCTTCCTGGTTCTGATCAGCACCAGGAGTTGTGGGAAGCGTTTGCCGATGAGTACGATGAAGAATACGGGGACACATGGCGCAGCACAGGGTTGTGCGCGGGGCAAGGCAGTCAGGGACCATCGGATGCACGTTGGGGACCTTGTCGAGGATCATCGTGTTGCTGGTTTAAGGATGGAGAAGAGTCATGCAATCATGAATTATCTTTCAGTCAGTCAGCCTGGCGAGCGAATAAAGATGCGCCAAAATGATTCATGGTGATCGCTGGTTTACCTCTGAAGAGGGAGGACTGCCGATTTAAATGGCTGGCTCCCTATCGGTGGGGATTCCGTGTTCAACGCCCGTTAGCGACCTCAAACCATAAGACTTAATTTCACGATTAACGCCAGTCAGCAGAGTTTCCTGTTGTTGGGGTTGTAAAAGTCGTAGTTCTACAAGAAATCAGGTCGACCACATTCCAAGCGTCGGACTTGTGGTTTTTGTCATACTGTCCGGCCGACCACTTAGTGGGCTGCCTTTTTTGATTTCGTGGGCGCCGCTTTTTTCCAGCTGGTGACCGGATCGTTGTAGTCGAGCGGGTCGTTCAGGTCGGTACTGAGGGCCAGAAGGTCGGAGCGGAGTTCTTTCATTTTGGCCGCGTATTCCGGATTGGCTGAAAGGTCGCTCTTTTCGAAGGGGTCGTTTTTCATGTTATAGAGGCGTTCACCTCCGCAGGTGGGATAGGTGATGTATTTCCAGTCGCCCTGCTGGATCATGCGCTGTTGGTTTTTATAGGCACCGTAAACGGAGTTGTAGTGCTGAGCTTGTTTATCTTTCAGCAGGGGGAGAAGGCTTTTGAACTCTACATATTCGGGTATAGGGGCATCGGCCAGTTGAAGGGCGGTCGGCATAATATCCTGCAGATAGATCGGCGCAGGGTTTTCAGCGCCGGGTTCAACATTGGGTCCAACGACCATGAAGGGTACGCGTACGCTGTGGTCATACATATTCTGTTTGCCGATGAGTCCGTGACGTCCAACGGCAAGACCATGGTCGGCGGTGAAGACGATGTAGGTGTTGTCGGCTTTTCCTGATTCTTCCAATGCCTGGAGAATGCGTCCGATCTGGTCGTCCATATGCGTGATCAGGGCAAAGTATTCCTGCCGGTGAACTTTTACGGCGAACTCGGTGCGCGGGAAGGGGGCCAGTGCGGCGTCGCGCAGGCTTTTTCCGCAGCCGATTTCATCCTGGTATTTATATTTTGAAACATAGTTATCAGGCAGCTTGATGCGATCAAGCGGATATCGGTCGATGTATTCTTTCGGGGCCTGACGGGGATCGTGTGAGGCATTGAAGGCGATGTACATGAAAAAGGGATCTTTGTGTTCTTTTGCATCGGCTATGAAATCGAGCGCATCATCGGCGACCACTTCGCTCCAGTGTTTCCCGCCTTCCCAGAAACCGCCGTTCGAGGTGTCCCACGGTTTCCATCCGTTTTTATAATCTTCTTCATCGACCGGGCGGAAATAGCCGTAATGCTTCGGTTTGGTTCCGTCTGCTGAGCCCTTGCTCCAGAAGTCCTTCGGCATTCCGGGGCGGTCATTTTTGGCCACATCGAAAATGTCAGCAGGTTTGGCTTTTACATGCCATTTTCCGGTCATGTAGGTGCGGTAACCGGCTTTGCTCATCAGCTGTGACCACATGCGACCGCTTTTGACTTCTTCTTTCATTTTCGGGCCGGTGTCGTGCTGATAGGTCCCCCAGACAAAGCGCCCGGTGTTGAGCATGGCGCGACTGGCAACGCAGACGGCTCCGTTATAGGCGCCCATATTATAGGCGTGAGTGAAGGTTGTTCCCCCCTCAACCATGCTGTCCAGGTGGGGGGTGTCGATATCAAGAATGCCGAATGCCCCGATGGTTTCGTAGGAGAGATCATCGGCAAAGATAAACAGGATGTTCGGTTTTTCAGTTTCCGCTAGCGCCGTGATGCTTAAGCCGGCGAGTGCGCTGATGATGAAATGCTTAATCATGGGATTCTCCTTGTTGAAAAGTACAATTCCAACCTTTGGAAGATTCCAAAGGTTGGAGCCGTCGAGGGACGGACGGTGTGATGCTTAACCTATTTTTTGAATTCGATTTTCAGTGCATAGGCATAATCGCACGGTTTCTTATTTGGAAACCAGACCTGCAGTCCATCGCCATGATTTTCCCATTTAAGTTCGCCTTCATGCCCGAGCATTTCAACAGATACCACTTCCGTGATGCGTGTATTCATTGCTGTAAGATTCGGAAACACGACCGGTTTTTTCTTGGCGTTATGCCAATCGAGTACGAAGGCATAGAGCGTATCGCCTTTGGTGGTGTAGCGAAAATCCTTTGCGGACATTGGTGATTCCAGATCTTTATGTCCGATTTCATTATGACCTTCTCCAAACATATACCAGGGGCGGGTTCCGTAGATGGCTTCACCATTCACATCAAACCATTCGCCGACTTTGTTCAGCAGTTCGGTCGCTTCCGCATCGAGCGTACCGTCAGCTTTGATTGGAATATTCAGCAGCATGTTTCCGTTCTTGGAAACAATATCGATGAGCTTATCGACTACCAGGTCGGGGGTCATATAAGAGGAGCCGGCTTTATAGCCCCAGGAACCGATGGAGTCATCCGTCTGCCACGGTTCGGTCAGGATGGAAGCGGCTTTACCACGTTCATAATCGAGAGTGGCAATGCCGTCGGCATAGAGGCCCTGCCAGGGACGCTCTTTGATGCACATGACCCCTTCCGGGCGTTTGTTATAGAAATGGGCAATCACGTCCATACCGGTTGCTCCGGCATCTTCTCCACGGAACGGAACCGCGCAGTCGTAATAAAGGTGATCCGGTTCATAGTCATCGATCAACTGTTTGATGCGCTTGGCCCAGTTGTCGCGCCATTCCTTCGGGGCATCAAACGGTGCACGCGGGTGGGTGCTCTGTCCGTCATTGGCAGGGTAGAGCCCTTTGGCTTTGCCCTGAGCACCGTCATATGGCACACCCTTTTTTGGTCCTTCAGTGTCCGACTGGTTTGCAGTATTAAGCCAGCTGTAGGAGCGGGAGAGGTGGGTGGTTACTCCGAAACGGAGGCCGACTTTGTGCGTGGCATCTTTCCACATTTGAATCAGGTCTTTTTTCGGGCCTTTATTGACGGAATTCCATTTATGGTACTTTGAATCCCAGAGGTCAAAGTTGTCGTGGTGCACGGCGCAAGGGGTAAAATATTTTGCGCCCGAACGTTTGAACAGAGCCAGCAAGGCATCGGGATCAAAATTTTCAGCTTTCCACATCGGAATGAAGTCAGCGTATCCAAATTCGGACGGGTGACCGTAGGTCTTCAAATGGTGCTCATATTCCGGGCGACCTTCAATGTAGAGGTTGCGGGCATACCATTCGCCCTGTTCGGCGACCGAGTAGGCGCCCCAGTGCAGGTAGATGCCGAACTTGGCATCGCGGAACCAGTCGGCACATTCATATTGCTGCAGCGATTCAACGGTATTTACAAATTTCGGTTTATCTTCTGACCACACCGCAGTAGTGGTGGCAAGCGCCAGCATTGTCATTGTTAATTTCATTCATCCATCCCGGTTTAAGGTTCTGCTGTAAAAAATGGTTTAACTATAGAACTCCACCTAAGGGGCGATTTTATACAGAAATCAGAAAAAATACAAAAAAGGACCGCTTCGTGAGGTGGCGGTCCTTTTAATGTTCCAATCTCTGGAAACTATTTTCCTGAAAGTTTAGTTGTCGGCTTGAATTCAGCAAATGTCCCGGGCTGACCTTCCAGCTGTTCCATCAGGGTCCGTTTGAGCTGCTGCAACTTCTGTGCATACTCCGGGTGATTGGCCAGATTCTTCTGTTCCTTCGGATCTTTGGAAAGATCGTAGAGCTGATCGATATCCCAATACGCCGCATAGTTTTTCGGGATCTTCTTTTCCAGCCCGCGGCCGCCTCGTGTGGAGGCAATATGATAAAGCGGTTTGGGTTCGCCGTTTTTCGGGATATCAAACTTTTCTTCCCGATCCGGGTGTACACGCCAGGCGATGTATTTGAACCCATCTTTTAACACGGCACGCGATGAACCGATCTGCAGGTGTACATCTTTCCGCACCTCTTTGCTATCCCCCTGGAGAACACTGGTAAAACTGGTTCCGTCCATTGGAGGTTGTTTGGATTCCGGTATCCCGCAGAGTTCATAAATGGTCGGCGCAAAATCAATATTGGCCAGCAGCTGATCGGCGCGACGTTTCCCTTTCAGGTTTTTACCCCAGACAAAGGCCGGCACATGGGCGCCACCTTCGTAGAGTGCACCTTTGGCCCCCATGCCGTTATCCACAAAGAAAAAGATGATGGTGTTGTCGAGTTCACCCATTTCTTCAAGCTTCGTAATGATCGCGTTGATTCCGTCGTCGAGCCACAACGCATCGGCATGGTCACCTTTGGGCGGATATCCGGCGGCTTTGAGGCGTTTGGGAATGGTGTTTCGTGCGGGTTGGACCTGCAACGGTTCTCCAAGCACGCCTGCAGGAGTAAAGCGCGGATTTGCGGAGTATTTGTGCCCTGCGGGACCCGGACCATGGTTGAGGGTGGAACAGAAATGAAGATAAAACGGCTTGTCCTGTTTTTCAGCCTGTTCCAGAAAGTCGAGGCCGCCTTTGGTGATCCAGTCCTGATTATGGGCTTCCATCTTAATCGGCATATGGCCCGGAACGTTGCCGGCATAAATGCTGGCCGCATAGTCAAATCCGTTCTGCAGGACGCTGGCCACTTCAGCAGCCTGCTTGCTTTCGAGGAATTCCTGCGTTTTTGCATCAAAAGGATCTGCATCGCGCCAGGGCGAAATGCCCGGCACTTTGATGGTGTCGCTGTGGAGTACGTGGTTTTTTCCTGCAAAGCCGGTGAAATAGCCGTTTTCTTTGAGCACACTACCGATATTCGCCTTGCCCGGGGTGACATGAACATTGAAATGCGGGTTCGGCTGGTTTCCGAAGGCTTCCATATCCTGCAGGAATCCTTTGTCCTGGCTGCGGCTGGGATATTCTCCGGTCAACACACTAAACCGGCTCGGGGTACAGACGGTGGATGTTGCATACATCCGGTCCAGAATAATGCCTTCGGAGGAGAGGCGATCAATGGTCGGGGTCAGGTTTTTCGGTTTGCCGTCTTCATCCCGGCCCTCAGGGAGAAAGTTGAACTCCGGACGCCATTGGTCATCGGTCATGATAAAAAGGATATTCGGGCGCGTTTCTTTACTTAGCGCAGACGTCGCCGCTGCTGCCGCGAGAATCATGATCGTTAAAATTGCATTCCGTTTCATTGTACATTCCTAAAGTGATGGTTGGGTGCTTCTAATCAATAAATACCGCCTGTTTACGGGGTTTTGATTTTATTTTTGATGAATTTATCAAAACGCCACTGTTGAATGGGATTACCTCAACAACTGAATATACTTACGTAAATAAGAGGGAATAAGTGAATAGACGACTTAAATATGTACTGCATGTATCCATGCTTTGTACTCTTTCGGCCTTTTCAACAGATTATTATGTTTCAACCAACGGGGTGGATGTTTGGCCCGGGGGTGATTTTTCGGCTCCGTTTGCGAGCATCCAATATGCCGCGGACCGCATGGTACCCGGGGATTCCTGCTACATCCGGACCGGGCGCTACCACGAGGAAATTACTGTTTCAAATACGGATCAATTAACCTTTTCGGCCTACAGCAATGAAACCGTCGTGTTGGATGGCTCCATGGTTATTTCCAATGGTTGGACGCTGCATTCTGGAAATATCTACAAAACGACCCTGAACGAAGATGTGTGGCAGCTGTTTGCCGATGGTGAAATGCTGATTCCTGCCCGCTGGCCGAATGCGGACCCGAATATAGATCTGTGGGAGCAGTGGGAATCGGATCATTGGGCGGAAGGACGATCAGAACGTAATTTCTCCCCGGATAATCCACCTTGGGATGTGAACGGAACGGTATATGATCATCCGCATAATGGAATCGATCTAGCCGCATCGGGGCTGGATATCAGCAATGCCATTGCGGTGCTGAACCTGGGCAGTTTCAGAACCTGGACGCGTGTTGTGGATGCGCATGTCCCTGGTTCCAATATGTTCACCCATGCCCCGGTTTCTGCGTCGGGCTATAAAGACAAGGAGCACTATTATTTTGTCGAAGGCAAATTGGAACTGCTCGATGCGGAGAATGAGTGGTTCTATGATACGGTAACGTCAAATCTTTATGCTTGGGTTCCGGGGGGAGTAACCCCGGCGAGCTTGGAGATTAGGGGCAAACATACCACGTATTGTTTCTCGGCAAGCAATTGTGATGACTTGATGCTTTCGGGCATCGATTTTTTTGCAGGGACTTTCCATTTGGATAACTGCCTGCGTGCCCGGGTCGAAAATTGTGAATTGCTTTATCCCAGCTGTACGAAACGCATGCTCCGTAATATTGGGGCTCCGGAAACCACGCATCTGGATGGGGATGACTCTATCGTATTTAACTGTACCTTCGCTTACTCAGACGGCCATGGCATCTATGTGAACGGCGACGACAATACGGTAGAGAACTGCTACTTTCATCATATCGACTACAGTGTTTCCGAACTGCCGTCGGTTATGGCGGCACTTTATATGAACGGCAACCGGAATAGCTTTCGTAAAAATACGCTGCACAGTTTCGGGGCATCGGTCGGCTATCTGCAGGATAAAGCCGCAACCACGGAATATAATAATTTCTATAACGGCGGCTACAAGCAACACGATGGTGCCATGGTTCAGGTGATGGTGGCGAATCAGTTGAATGCAAATATCGGCTGGAACTGGGTGCATGACTGGTCGCGCCTGGGTATCCGCTTCGATGGAGGAGGCGGTCAGGGCGGCCTGATTCACCACTCTGTGGGCTGGGGGCCGAACATGAATTCCACTGTCTATATCGGGAATCATGAAAACAACGAGGTTTACAATAACTCCGGCATATACAGTAAATCACGCAACGAGATTGTGGTAGAGCACGGCGGGGATCCATACAGCCACAATACAAACTCGATTACGCGCAACAATATTGCGCCGCGCATGGGCGGCAGCAACAGTGGGATCAATGATGTACCGGGCACCTTTGACCATAACTGGAACAGTCAGGCGACCGGTGCAGATATTCGAACACAACTGCGGGATCCCGATAACCTCGACTTCCGTCCATTGCCCGGCGCGGATATTGTTGATGCCGGCACCAACGTTCCCGGTGTAACGGACGGTTATATGGGCAGTGCACCCGATATCGGTGCGTATGAATATGGGGATTCCAACTATTGGATTGCGGGTCATCAGGCCGAACAGGCTTCGATACCCATTCCGCCAAACGGGACGGCTGATGCCAAAGGTTCAGCCTCGCTGATGTGGCATCCTGCACTGGGTACGCTTTCGAATCATGTTTATCTCGGAACTTCATCCAATGCCGTTCTCAATGCCACGCATGTGTCGCCCGAATACCGGGGAAACACGGTAAACAATATATATGATCCGCTGGGGCTTTATGCGCAGACCTACTATTGGCGCATCGATTGCGTTACGGTAACGGGTACCGTCAAGGGCGCAGTCTGGTCGTTTGCGGCATCGGACGTTTCCGCAACGCTTCCGGGGATTATAAATGCTCCGGCTGAAAATATTACGGAAGATTCCGCTGTAATTGGCGGACAGATCACGGATGGAGGAACGGCCTCACAGGTATGGGTTCATTGGTGGCCGGAAGCCGGGGCAACCAATACGGTCAATATGGGCGTTCAGGATTATGCTTTCGACCTTCCGCTTAACGGGTTGATCACGAATACGCAGTATTATTTCCAAGCTCAGGCATCGAACACGTATGGGACGAGCTGGGCGCCTACCATAGGCAGTTTTCTGACCGGCGGGGCAATGCCACCTTCTACTAAAATTGCCGTTGCACACCTGCCGGTGCTTGAGGATTCCTGGGTGCAGGAGGGCAATAATGAAGGGGTTAACCATGACGGCGAAACGATCCTTAAAGTGCGCGGAACAACCCGTTTCAGTTATTTGAAGTTTGATACCGGCAACCTGGATGGGGCTCAGTTTGATTCGGCCCGGATTTTTATCCGTGCCACACAGGATATTCCGGATACGTCAATGCACAGTGTTTCCAACAACAGCTGGACGGCGCCAACGCTCGTGGGCTCGAATGCCCCGGTGCGCGGTGCTGTTTTTGATTCCGTGACCGCTTCTGCCGGGGACTGGGTTGAATTTGATTCGTCGAGCTGGATTACGGGCAAGGGGGTCTGGTCGGTTGCCCTGTCAACATCTGCTTCGGGGGCGCTCAACTGGCATGCGGAAGAGTCGGGGAACGTGCCCTATCTAGCCGTGACCTATTTTTCGGATACCGCCGATCTGAATACCAATACTATTCCCGACTGGTGGGAAACGGATTATTTCGGGCACATCGTCGATAATACGGATGCCGATCTGGATGGCGTGGATAATTATGGCGAATATGTCGGCGATACGGATCCCACTGATTCCAATTCGGTTTTTTCCGTATCCGCGAGTGTGACCAACGGCGCAGATTTCAGACTGTCCTTTGGAACATCCACGAATCGAAACTATGCCGTTAAATCATCGACCAACCTGATTTCCAAGGTCTGGAACACGGAAACCAATTTGGTGCCCGGGCCGGGCGTTGAAGTGGAGGTTCCGCTGCCTGCCAAAAAACCAGAGGAGTTTTTCAGGGTTGAGGTGAGTGTTCCATAAGTGCTTACATTGAACGTTTCTTAGCTGTTTTCGTCAAATTCTCCCGATTTTACGGCATTAACAAAATAGTGTCGCAAAGGTGCAATGAACAAAAGAGGATGCGGATGATACCTGTGAATAAATCCCTTATATTATCGATTTTTGCCTGTGCTATGGCTGCGCATGCAACAGACTACTATGTGGCCACAAACGGCAATGACACCGCGAACGGGAAATCCGTAGGGAACGCCTTCGCGACGATTCAGAAAGGTATTGATGAAATGTCATCCGGGGATACGCTCTATATCCGCGGTGGGCGCTATCATGAAGAGGTGGGCATTACCAATCGCACCGGCCTGACGATTGAAGCCTATGCCGGTGAGCAGCCGGTCATCGATGGCACGATTCCAATGGTTGGAACCTGGACGGCAACGAATTTGAATGGGCATTCGGTCTGGGTGACTTCAGCGAGCGAAGATATCTGGCAGCTTTTTGTGGATGACCGCATGCAGGTGGTGGCGCGCTGGCCGAATGTGACGGTGGGGCATCCGTGCGATCCGATCCAGCTGAAGGCCAACGGCCATGATCCGGTGGAGAACAGCTGGTGGGATATTGGCACCTGGGGGCAGATGTATAATGTACATAATGATTCCGGGGTTCTGACCAATCATACCGCTTATCACGACCTGGCCGCTGAGGGGCTTAGTTTTTCGGGGGGCTCGATTATTCTGAATTTCCACTCCGAATCACAGTTTTCGCGCAACATCCTCACGCATACTGCCGGGAGCAATGCGCTGACCTATGAGCCGGTGGTTAACCCGCACGACAAAGGGGCGGGTCCCTTTCTGATTGAGCATTTGAACGCGTTGGATCTTCCCGGCGAGTGGTGGTATGACCAAACCTCAGGGCTGGTCTGGTTCTGGCCGGAAGGCGGGCAGGATCCCAACCAGCTCAACATTCGTGGAAAATCGATTGATTATGGATTGTCGATTGGTGGATCCAGTTCGGATATCGAAGTGAAAAATATCGACTTCTTTGCCTGCACGGTGAATGCACCGAACCAGTCATATCTGACGTTTGACGACTGTCTTTTTGACTATCCCACCTGGTTTCCGAGGATGCTGGGGGAACATACCTACAACATGGTCAACGGCGAGGCCCGCATGCAGCCGCTGGGCGAGGGAACCACCCGCCTGACGGATGGATCGAACCACACCATCAAAAACTGCATTTTCCGATATTCGGATGCGCTGGTCGATATGGATGACGGGTTTCAGAATGTGGTGGATAATAATCTGTTTCACCACTGGAGCTTTTCCGGTATGGCCTCCTTTGTGTTGAACATGAATTCGAATCACGAAAGTGTGCAGCGCCGAAACACCTTCCATACCAATGGTTCAAAGGTGATGTCCAAGCATTCCAACTGTGATGTGGAGTGGTCGCGTGCGTATTGGTTCGGCTATTTCCAGAACGATGGAACCGCGTGGCAGTGCAAAGGGGGTAACGGGGCCGGGGGCGGATCAGATGGCGTACGACGACATCATATCTGGCACCATGATGCCAAGAAGGTCGGCGGACGCTGGGATGGTAATGCCGGAATCAATGGCACCGACGATCACTTTGTTTCATGGAATGCCGTGGCATCGCTGCTGATCAAAGGGGACTACCATCGCGTTGTGAATAATACCGGACTCTTCTCTCATGACCCGACCGATAACATGCATAAGATCGACATGGGGTCGGATACGAATGATGTGAAGAATGGTCACACCATCACCTATAACAATCTTTCCGACAGTATTTCGGCCACACGCAGCGGCTATACGCCGTTGAACGGGAATGCCACCAACAACTGGAACGGATATCATCATCCAGACCCGTCCGATACGGCAGACAAGCAACTGCGTGACCCGAAGAATCTCGATTTTCGCCCGCGGGCGGATTCGGATCTGATTGACCAGGGTACGGTGGTTCCCGGTCTCAATGAGGATTATATGGGCAGTGCGCCGGATATCGGCGCCTATGAGCATAACTGCACAAACTATTGGATTCCCGGTTTCCAATCACTGGAAGCCAGTACGCCGGTTCCTCCCAATGGTTCCATAACCGTGAAATCCGATGCCGACCTGATGTGGCTGGCCGGCCGGGATTCGACCTCACACAATATTTATTTCGGCACTATTTCGGGAGCTCTCACGTTCAGCACCAATCAGGTGAACAATATTTTTGAGCCGGGTGAACTGGTGGAGGGGCAGACCTATTTCTGGCGGATTGACGAAGTGACGCCGACGGGAACCGTGGTTGGCACCGAATGGAGTTTCACACCGGGAACCGAGCTGACGACCGTTTATCAAAGCTTTACTCCGATTGCCGATACGTATGCGCACTATGATGCCAGCAATGCAACCTATGCCACACAGAATTTCGGCACTGATACCTCGATCAAGTTTACCAGTTATAATAATGGAGACGTTAGGAAACACGGTTACATGATGTTTGATGTCAATGTGACCGGCCAGGTGGTTTCGGCTACGTTGAACCTGCATAACCCCAATGGCGGAACGGTAGGGGGGCTGGGGGTTTATGCTATGACCAATGCCGCGTGGGGTGAGTCTACACTCACCTGGAATAACCGTCCGGAAATTGATGGGCCTATTCTGGACAGTAAGGATATTAAAACCGGGTGGAGCTCGTTTTTTGTCGGGGAAGGCGTATCCACCGGCCTGGTGTCATTTGGACTGATTAAGGAACTGGGTAACGGAAACCGGGCCATTTCCAGTTCGGAAACCACCAACAGTCCGGTGCTGATCGTTGAATATGCCGCGGACCTTCCTGATCTTCCGGCGATGCCTCAGAATTTAACCGCGCTCGGTGGTCCGGGGAATATTGCACTGAGTTGGGATGCGAGTCCGGAAACCTATGTGATGGGTTATGATGTTTACCGAACCGATTATATTGAAGATGACTTTGTTAAGATCAATGCGTCGCTGGTGACCTCCGCTGTTTATGTGGATACGGCCGTCATTCCGGGGCAGATTTATTACTATAAAGTCCGGGCAGTGGATCAGTATGGACGGCAGTCGTACGGTACGCCATGGGCGGATGCCGTGCCGCAGACACAGGGAGGAAATACACCGCCCATATTCACCTCCAACCCGGTTGTGAAATCCGTGGGCGGTCAGGATTCATCATACAGCGGTAACCTGGCGGACAATGCCGTGGATTTAGATGGTGATTCATTACTGTTCAGCAAGCTTTCCGGTCCATCGTGGTTGAACGTGGCGACCAACGGGGTGCTGTCAGGAATGCCGGGCAACGATGATGTGGGGCTGAATAGCTGGCAGGTTGAGGTAAGCGATGGCGAGGATGCCAATACGGCCACACTTCGGATCACCGTAATCAATGTGAACGACGCTCCGGTGTTTAATGCTGATCCAATCATTGGAACTGACGGCATTGTTGGAGAGGACTATATGGATACCCTTGCAGATGATGCCGATGATATGGACGGGGATACGCTGACCTTCTCTAAACTGTCCGGGCCCTCCTGGTTGAGTGTGGCGGCCAATGGGGAACTTTCCGGAATGCCCGATGCTGCCGGCCTGAATATTTTCAATGTGCAGGTTTCTGATGGCAACGGTGGAAGTGATACGGCAATACTTCATATTGACGTGGCCGCCGAACCTCCAGCAGGCGAGCTGCTCGCCTATGAGGGGTTTGAATATGAGGCTGGCACGAAGATTCATGGCCTTAATGGAGGGTTAGGATTCAGCAATGTCTGGGTCAGCAGCCAGAATGGATTGTCGGATGATCACTTCACCATTGTGTCGGACGGTGACAGTTGGGGCGATCTGGCGGTTTCAAGTAACCGGCTTCAACGGGTTTCGCCCGGAGGAAAAGAATCGTTATCCCGCGTGCTGTCCGGCGATCTGGGAGCTACGAACCTTTGGTTCAGCGTGCTTTGGCGTCCGAATGAAAATGAAGGATTCGCCATTGGGTCAGGAGCCTTACAGGAAGATGGTAGCCCACCCGATAATATTAATGGTGATGTTGGTTTCGGTTTCACCAATGCCGATAATCTGAATGCATTAGCGTGTATCTGGGATGCATCCGGCCGCCACGAATCCAGCGGTTCTATTTCCATCAGCCAGAATACTCCGGTGCTCGTGGCGGGGTATATCGAGTTCAATGTCGGAACCTCGGGAGAGGACCGGTTGTCATTATATCCGGTTTCGACCAACCTTACATTGGGATCAGCAATTACCGTTGAGTTGGATGTCGATGAAAGCACATTGAATACACTCACCATTGAAACCCAGGCGGGGCCGGGTTATGACGAAATTCGAATCGGCCGAACGGTTGACGATGTGCTTCCGGACAGTTCAGAGCCTCCGGCGCCTGTACCGGCGTATGACACGTGGAGCGATGAATTTGGACTGGTGGGTGCGGAGACGAATTATTTTGCCCAAACCGATACCGATGGCATGAATCAGTTGCTGGAATACGGTCTGGGCGGCAATCCGACCAATGACGATGCTGATGCCGTTATGCCGGCGTCTTCAATGATTGAGATTGGCGGAACAAACTGGATGGAATATGTCTATCGCCGGCGCACCGATGCCGACAGCCGCGGACTGGCCTATTGGCTGGAGCGGAGCACAAATCTTGTTTCCAATATTTGGAACACCAATGGATATATGGAAGTCGGTACAGGAAGCCTCGAGCCGGGATTTGAATCCGTAACCAACCGGGTGCAGGCCGATGACGGTGAGCAGTATATTCGCCTGCGCATCTCTATTGAATAGCGGTGTGAAATGCGCGAAACTCCCGAAATGAGCGATGACTATTCAGAGCTTGAACAGGAATTAACGGATCGGCTGCCCGACCTGGAATCGCTGTATGAAGATTCCGGGGATATGGAGGGTGCAGAGCAGACGTATCTTCTTCCTATCCTGAACTCGTTGCGCGAAGCCCACGGGCATTATACGGATGAAACCTTTGTCAGCGCGGGCGGAGAAAAGCGTATCTACAAAGTGCGTGATTTGCATACCGACCGTATGGTGGCGCTGGCCAAACCGCTGGAGGATGCAACAGAAGAGCAGAAAGAGCAGTTTCTCCGTGAAGGCCGGTTGACGGCTTGCCTGCAGCATCCCAACATTCTTTCCATTCACGATGAGGGGCTCGATGAAAACGGCGATCCGTTTTTCACCATGGAATATGTTCATGGCGATACGCTGAAGACCATTATCCGAAGGATTCAGCGGGGTGATGAGGATTATGTGAAGCGCTTTCCGCTGTCCCGTCTGCTGGAGCTTTTCGTTAAAATCTGTGATGGAATCGCCTATGCCCATTCCAGAGGGGTCCTTCATCTGGATATTAAGCCTGCAAATATTTTTGTCGGTCCTTACGGTGAGGCGTTGTTGTGTGATTGGGGGTTGGCCAAAATTATCCGGTCGGATGATGGATTGGATACTGATGAATTGCCCGCTGAGGAATTGCCGAACGGAGATATACTCAATGATCTGACCCGGCATGGGGTAGTAAAGGGAACACCGGGGTTTATGGCTCCGGAGCAAGTGAAACCCGGTCAACAGATATCGGCACAGACCGATGTGTATTCGCTGGGAGCCCTTCTGTATTTTATTCTTATTTTTCGACCGCCGGTCTCCGGCACGTCCATGACGGAGGTCGCTGAACGCACCCTTGCGGGGAATATTATTGCCCCATCCCGAGCCTTGAAGGGGCGTTCGATTGCCAGTGGGCTTGAGGCGGTTGTGATGAAAGCGTTATCGCTGAAGCCGGAAGATCGTTATGTCAGTGTGCAGGCCTTCCGTGATGAACTCGACCGCTACCTGATGGGGTTTGCCACCAAGGCCCAGGATGCGGGCTGGCTGATGCAGCTGTGGCTGTTGATCAAACGCCGGAAGTTTGCTTTTCGTGTCGCGGTAATATCTTCCATTCTTCTGTTGCTGCTGGGGGTTGGTGCGTTCGTCCGGGTGGTGGGGGAAAAACGACAGGCCGAAGCGGCCCGGAGCGAAGCGGAGGAAAACCTCAGGTTGTATAAAGAGGAAACAGAAGTTTCGCGCACCCTTTCAGACAGTATCCGGGCGACTGCATTGGATTTTATAAATGATGAAGATTTCCTGAATGCACCGGGAAAGATTAAGTCCATTAACAGTCACCTTCTGCAGGAAACTGATCCTGAAAATCGGCAGGTCATGCTCGAATATTTGGCTATGCTGCATTTTGTGGTGCAGGATTTTAGACAGGCCGCGGCATGTTTTGATCAGATCACCGTGAGCCAGCGGTATGAGGCTTGTCGGGATCTGGCGAAACAATATGGAGCAAATAAAACCGACGAGGAATGGCTGAGTGCCACTGAAATGGTATCTTTGCTCAATGAACTTAAACGCCATATCCGGAACGTGGCCTACTATATGGCCTATTACTATTTCAGCGAACACCCGAGGATGCCGGCAGAGGAGTTGCTGCCGGTGGTTGAGGTCATGCTGGATACGCTCAATAATCTTTCCTATACTGAAAAATCCATGAACAGCCTGGAGCTGGTTTCCGGTGAGCAAGGATTGCATCTGTCTCTTGCGGGAAAACCCTATTCCGTCTTTATTATGCCTATTCCGGTAACGATTAGGCAGGCCAACGTCTTGCGGCCTCTTAAATTGCATTCGCTGGATTTAAGCGATTCTGGACTGAACGATCTTGAACGGATCAGCGGCATGTTGGTCGACGAGCTGAATATTGCCGGTCTTAAAACCATTCCATCCTTTAAATTCTATGTCTTTGACCGGCTCAAGGTGAAAAAGGTTTTCCATACGTTGGATCACCCCGATAAATATCTCAGGAAACATGCGCCGGATGTGGAGTTTATCCGGGTGGATTAGGTAGGGCTCGCTCTCCGAGCGCGCCTCTCGGTGGAACAGCTCTGCGCTTGTGCGGTGCGGCAGGGCGGACGGCTCGGAGAGCCATCCCTACCTCTCTCTACTCCAAATCCTGTTTCAGAAACTCCAGTTCGGTATTAAAGCGGGTTTTGACGCGCGACTTGAGTGTGTTGACGGTGCTTTCCGAAAGTCCCGTGCGCGACATCACTTCTTCGGTGCTCCATCCCTGAATGCAGAGGCGGAAAACCTCGATGGCATTTTTTGAAAAGAGGGACTCTATGTTTTTCAAGGCCAGGTTGGTGAGATGGATACGCCATTCCTGATCGGCAATTTTATCGATCTCCGGCAGGCGGATATTGTCGAGGTAGCTCAGCGTGGAATCCGCTGCTGCTTTTTCCTCGCGGGCAACACGGCGCTGACTGGAACGGATAAACTGCAGCACTTCGTTTTTGGTGATGGTGCTGAGGTATCCCCGGAAACTGGTAATGCGTTCCAGTTCAATGTTTGGAAGTTTTTCCCAGAGTTTAATCATGATATTCTGGTGGATGTCCTGCGCATCAGCCTCTGATATATTCATATTCCGAATTACGGCATACACATACCGCCGGTAGATTTCGATGAATTCTTCCCAAGCCCGCTCATTCTGCTGGTTCTGTACCCGCGCGATGAGGGTTTTACGAGTGGCGTATTGGTCGTTCTGGCCGTTTTTCATGTCATCCATCATACCCATGAAACGCCGGAAAGCAGACATTTTTTTATGAAATGCATTTTTTTTGTAAAAAACATCAAAATCAGCATTTTGTACGGCATTACCTGAGATGAAGGCGGTTCATACCGCATTCCCCATACAGCGTGTAATAAAGCATAAACAGGAGAGTAAGCATGAAAGTCAAGCAGTGGATGGCAGTGGCGTCTGTTTTAGTTACGGCGGGTTCTGCGAATGCGGTGTTGTTAGCCTATGAAGGATTCGAATATCCGACCACAGCCGGGGGATTATGGTCAGGCACAGGAAGTACCGGATTAAACGGAGGGACTGGCTTTGCCGGCGAATGGTTTGTAACCGATACCAGCGGCGCCGCAAACTGGAACATCACCGCCGGAAGCCCTTCATGGGGATCGCTGAATGTGAGCAGTAATCAGCTGTTCCGCGAATTAACAGGCGGTACAGAGGAATTAAGCCGGCCGATTCATGCGACGAATGTAACTGCTTTTGTTGCTGCAGGTGAAATGTGGTTCAGTGTGCTTTGGAAAGGTGGTGATAATGCGGCTTTTGCTATCGGAGGAGGCCCATTTGCCAACGACACCGCCCTGACTCTCTCTTCGGGACCTGGATTTGGTTTCCAGAACAGAAACCTTTCAGGAACAGGACAGGGTATTGCTGCCGCAGTTTGGGACGACGGGGGCGTTGTAACCTTCAACGGAGCCGGTGACTTGGCTCTTTCGCGTGGAACCACAGCTTTTCTGGTCGGCCATGTTTCATTTAATACAGGCACTGGCGGCGCGGATGTTTATAAACTTTATTCCGTCGGCGTGGATCTGGTCTTGCCGGATACACCAATCGCCACACTTGAAGTCAATGCAACAGAGTCTTTATTGGATACGGTAGCCCAGAACACCAACCGCAACCCGGGAATGGATGAGCTGCGCATCGGAACTACCTATGCCGACGTTATAGCCGCTTCTGTGGAGTTCATCTTTAACCTGATGCCGGAAGACCAGCAGATTGTCCGGGCCGATTATCCGGCAGTTTCAGCAACGAACAGTATTCAGGTGGAGTATGACAACCACGCAGCAGGCATCGAGATTTCGGCGTTGAACCTTTCCGATACCAATGCGTTCAGTGTTTTAACCGGGACGCCTTTCACCATGACCGATCCCATTCCTTCGAACACGGCATTGGAATTTATTTATGATGCCTCTGTGGTTTCCAATATTACCGGAGCGACGGCCGGATTCAGTACCACCGGTTCGGTGGATATCGTTTGGACCAAGGTGGGAAGTGGAGTTTCCGAAACCAATACGGTTGAGTTGATCGGACAGTTCCGCAATTCCGCCGCTGATTTTAATTATGACAGCAGCCTCTCCCTGGGACTGCAATATCCCGCAACAGCGGTAACCAACGATATATCGGTCTCCTATGTGGCCGGTCGTCCGGGACACACCAACGTGCAGATTACGGCGATTGATTTGGTGAATGCCTCCACCAATGGATTCAGCGTTCTGACAGCTCCGTTTACGATCCCGGATGCTGAGCCGTCCAATTCGGTCATTCAGGTGGCATTCGACAACAGCGGTGGTCAGCTGCAGAATAAGGACAGCGCGACCGCTGATATTCTGATCACCTGGCAGGAAGCCGGAGGAATCACCAATTATGTTGTGACCAACTCGGTGTCAGTTACTTATCTGAACCTGCCGCAGGGGGTCATTCAGCAGGTATTTTCCAATCCATCCAATATTGAAACCTTTGGTGATGGTAAGCTGCAGTTGAACAACTTTGCATTGGCCACCAATAAATGGATCGGCGCAAATCTGGAGCAGAAGGTTGGTGACGGATATCTGTGGGTGAAGTCCGGCGGTAACAACCGCTCAACGGTGAATCTGATCGAAAGCGGCACGCGCGGCATGGATAACTTCGGCCCGCAGGATACGGTGGTTCTGAGCAACGGCCTGTATCGCTATGACTTCGACTTTGAAATGACGCGAACACCTAATGCGGAAAATATGTGGGGCTTCGGGGCCTATGCCTTGATCGGCCAGGATACCTACGATACCAACAGTATGGTCAACTATGTTGAGTTTGATCTGGGTACCGGTGACCCGGTCTATGTTGATCCGGTAGGGGTGGGCTCTGCCTATTACCGCGTTCACCCGAACGGCAAGCTGATCAGTTCAAATATCATTGCGCGCACGACCGGTTCCGTCT
Source organism: Pontiella desulfatans (assembly GCF_900890425.1). NCBI lineage: Bacteria > Pseudomonadati > Kiritimatiellota > Kiritimatiellia > Kiritimatiellales > Pontiellaceae > Pontiella > Pontiella desulfatans. The sequence goes on from NZ_CAAHFG010000003.1 coordinate 720,062, forward strand.
ATCTGAACATTCAGGATGGAGAAGATGCCCTGTTCGTGATTCAGTCGGGTGGAAATGCAGAGCCCTATATTTATGAGCTGACACTGACCCGTGTCGGGGACTTTGATCCAAACACCGATACACCGAATTCACCGAATGCGGTACTGGCGGCCGACTTCAATGATGCCAGTGCAACAAATGCAATTGTTGTATGGGATCAGACCGATACCAACGCAGGAACGGACAGCAACGGGGTTTCGATTGCGAATACATTCCGCGGTACCAATGTGGATTGGGATAGTCAGAAGCTTTCCTCCATTGCAAATAATAATACCAGGAAGGCCACAGCGATTGTGTTACGGCGGGGTGAGGCAGGCTATGATGACGTCGGTGTGCAGGATACGATTGCTCTGACATCCGGGGTATACAGCCTGACGCTTGATCTTGATATTGAGGGATCGTTCCCATCGAATTCTTCCTTGGTCAGCGTTGAGCTCTATGCGTTATCACAGGATCCGGCCGGTGATGTTAATCAGGTTCAGATCTTCCACGCACCCGGCGACTTTGCGACGCTGCGAACGGATGGAACCGCGGGCTTCAGTCTGTTGGGTAAGGTGGAGTATACCAATACACTGTCGACCACCGTATCGCTGACGGATATGCAGGTACTTAATGATCAGGACGTTGCCCTCGTTTTTTATCACCGGGAAGGGCCTGATCTGCTCATCGACAACATCGAGCTGGTGCGCACCGGCGATGCAGTCCTGTCTGGCTATGAGGGATGGGCATCAGGCTTTGCCGGATTCTTCGATACGGCGCTTGAATCAGATCCTGATGGCGATGGCGTCAACAACCTCCTGGAATATGCCCTTAATGGTGACCCAACCGCAGGAGGCGACGATATCCTGCCGAAATCCACTATGGGTATGGATGGTGGAAGCAACTGGCTCTATTATGTTCATACCGAACGTACGGATGACGGTACACTGACCTACACCGTTGAAGCCGGAAACAACCTGGTGTACACCAACTGGAGTGCGGCAGGTATCGACTATGTCGATGAAACGGTTCCGGCTGGTAACTATAAGTCGGTAACCAACCGGACGGATGTGGATCTTTCCTCCGAGTTCATTCGTTTGCAGGTTGAAAAAGACTAATGCGGCTGCGCAGCAGAAATTATGAATTATGAACTATGACAGATGAAATCAGAACTCAGGCGGCATTGGCCTTTTTATAGAATGCGTCGCAGACCCACTGTCATAGTTCATCTTTCATCTCTCATCTTTAAGGAACGCAAAATGGTATGTAGTTAAAACGGAAGTAACTAACCTCTATTCAGAGATAAGTTTGTGCAGGTCCCATCCGCTAACGCGGGTGGGACTTTTTATTTTTATTTAAAAAAATATCAAACCACCTTCTTGAGTCGGCATTTACACCATCTGTAGGAGGGGATGCATGGGAGCATTCCGAAGAATCAGATAAATCCAAGCGAAAGCAGGAGATGGAAATGGATATAAAGAGATGGATAAGTTTAGTGGCTGTGATGGCCGTGGCTGGAACGGTTCAGGCGGCAGACCCGCTTGTTTATGAGGGATTTGAGTATGATACGACGACTGGCGGTATCGAGAGTGCCAGCCTTGGCGGTGGGGTAGGATTATCCGGTGCCTGGGGTAGTTCAGATGCGGCAGGCTCATTTTTTAATGTTACGTCAGGTAGCTTTAGTCTGGGCTCGCTGACGGTTTCAAGTAATAAGCTGAAACGTACAAATACGGGCGGAGTTGAAGCGATTGAGCGAACGATTTCCGCATCTTTACCATCAGAATTCTGGTTTAGCGTTTTACATGAAACCTCTGCCACCACGCAGTTCGGCATCGGTGGCGGCGCTTTCGGGGATGGCAGCAGTGGTAATGGAAATATGGCCACGGGGCCAGGGTTTGGATTCACTCATAAAGGTGGTAATCTGGGAGCGGCTGTCTGGCCGGCAGGAAGTGCGGTATCGGTATCAGTGGGTGGTACGGTAGCAAAATCTGATAATAATGTTCTGTTACTAGTGGGACACGTAAAGCGGAATGTAGGTGGCAATGATACGGTTGACTTGTATGAGGTCGATGCCACGCTCGTCCTTCCAGGGGCACCGCTCAGTACGGTTTCTCAGCCTACGGCAGCCGGCTCTCTGAATACGCTGACCATCTCATCCAACCGCGGGCCGGGAATTGACGAAATTCGTGTTGGCGCCACATATAACGATGTCGTGCCGGCTTCGGCTGCTTTTACATTTAATTTGACGCCGGACGACACACAGGATCTCCTTGCGGATTATCCGGCCGTTGTTGTGTCCAACAGCATTCTGACGGAATATGCAAACAGCTCCTCCGGAGTTGAAATCACCGCGTTGAATGTAATGAGTGTTTCGAATGCTATCACGGCAATCACCGCGACACCCTTCACCCTGAGCACTCCGTCTCCAGCGATTACAGCATTGGATTTTGCGTTTGATGCTTCCGCAATAAAGGCAATTACCAGTGCAACGGAGGCGTTCACGACGACGGGTACTGTTGATATCGTTTATAAAAATCTGGATGACAATGTTCTCCAAACCAATACGGTTGCGCTGAAAGGTACGTTCAGCAATCCACCGTTCCAGTTCAGCAGCGACAGCAGTCTGGGATTGACCCTCGTTGCTCCGGCAACACTTGTTAGCAATGACATCGCTGTTTCATACGTTGAAGGGCGTCCGGGATATACCAATGTAGTCATTTCTGAAGTCAATATTCTCGACGAACAGCATCCGGGAGCGTTTTCAGCGAACAATCCGGGCGCTATTCAGACCACGGATGTCATTACAGTCACCTTTGACGATTCATTCGTCGGTCTGGGCAATAAGCAAAGTTCAACGTGCACGGTTGAAGTGGTTTATGGTGAAGCTGGAAGCAGTATTGATTATACCAATACGGTTTCCGTTGCGGCGTTCAATTATGATTTGTCGACGGGTTCGGTCATCCAGCAGGTGTTTGGGAATGCGGTTAATCTGAACGGCCCCCTTGGAGGCGGCACGCTGCCGATGAATAATTTCGAAGCATTTACTAATAACTGGAACCATAACGGAAACTTTACTCAGGAGACCTCTGCGGGCAGTATCACGTTGAGCTCTTCCGGCAACACGCGTTCAGCCTATAACCTGGTTGAAGCGAATACTGCAGGATCTGATAATTTCGGAGCGCAGGATACGCATATTCTGACCAATGGGCTATACAGGTATGAGTTTGACTATGAAGTGCTGAATACCGATGGCGCCAATGTAATCTGGTCGTTTAATGCCTATGGATTGATTGATCAGCAGTTGTTTTCCACCAGCAGTAATCCGGATAAGGTGGTGCTTGATATTGCTACAGGAGCCAGCGGCGGGGTGGATGTGGATATCCAGAATGACGGCAATGGCTACTATTCAGAGCATGGGGATGGAATCCTGGCAGGAACAGGCGATGTTGCCCGCACAACGGGATACGTTTATCTGAATGTGAAAGACAACCAGGATGCGCTCTTCGTGATGCATCGTTCCGGAAAATGCGACGTGCGTTTATATGACCTCGTGCTGACCCGTGTTGGTGATTATGAACTGCCGGTCAACAGCACGAATGCGGTTCTTGCCGCACAGTTTGAGGATTCAGCGGTGACCAACTCGATTGTTGTTGTGGGTGCTACCGAAACCAATACGAACGGGGTGAACAATACCTGGCGCGGCACCGGGCTCAGTCACGTGGATCGTAAGTTAAAGTCAAATGCGGCCGATACGGCGGTTCGGGCCACAGGTACCATCATTCATCGCAATACGGCGGGTTATGATGATGTTGGCTTGCAGGATACGATTGCATTGACTGAGGGTACGTATGAACTCTCATTGGATGTGCAGGTTGACGGTACATTTCCGTCCAACGATTCCATCGCCCGTGTTGAGTTTTGGGCACTCGATCAGGATACATCCGGAACCAATAATTATGTCAAGTGGGACCATGCTCCGGGAACCGGTGAGTATCTTAAAACGAATGGAAACGCTAAGGTCACCCTGTTGGGATCGAAGACCTACACGAACACCGTGACTGAAACGCTCGTGCTCAGCGACCTGAACGTGCAGGCGGATCAGGATGTGGCGATCGTGTTCTACCATCGCTACGGACCGGACTTCTTCATCGATAATGTCGAACTGCTGCGCACAGGAGACCTTCCGTTGGAAGGCTACAGTTTATGGGCTGAAGATAATGGGCTGACCGCCGGGGTGAATGACGGTCTTGAAGATGATGCCGAAAATGGTGGATTGGGCGATGGCCTCAATAACCTGATGGAATATGCGCTGGGTGGTGACCCGCTGGTGGATGATGCCGCCACAGTTTCACCGCAGACCAGTGAGGCCGGTGGATTCTTCTACCACGTTTACAATGAACGTACGGATGATCCGTCACTGACGTTCATCGTGGACCTCAACGGCAATCTGACTATCCCGGGTGGTTGGGGAAGCGCCGGTCTTGAAGCCGAAGAACGCGGCCTTGATGATGGCGAATTCCAGAGTGTGACCAATAGCACTGATATGTTGGAAGCCGCAGAATTCATCCGCCTCCAGGTTGAGAAGGACTAACCGATAACTGAATCAAAAAATTCAGCATGCCCCATCTGCTTTCAGGTGGGGCTTTTTTTGTTCATGGCCCAACTGCAGGGAATAGATGTTTAGCGTTTGAATGTAGACGCGACGCCCTCGTCGCGTTTCCGTCGAATGGCAGGCTCTGAGCGTGTAAAGCGACGAGGTGCGAGGCATGCTCGCGAAGGCTTCTACGTTGCCGATTCCCTTGCTGTGACAGGGGTAAATAAATGTTTCGCCGCTAAAGAAGTATAGTGTTTGTTTACCTGAAAACGGAAGGAGATGTTCTTTATTCAGATGGGACATAAACTGTTTTTCTGGGCCGAGGCAGGTTTTAAGATTTTAGGGGTATTCACTTCGATGGACTAGACCCACATGTTGTGGTACACACGTTTCATGGAAGCGTATCCAAAGGATCTGGAAGAATTGGAACTGAACTTTTCAAGTGAAGAAGCATGTCGCGACTATCTTGCATCATTGCGATGGCCGAACGGCTTCCTTTGCCCGGCCTGTGGCCATGGGGAGTCGTGGCGACTGTCAGACGGCCTTTTCAAGTGCAAGACGTGCAGTCGTTAAACATCTGTAACCTCGGGTACGATCTTTGAGGGCACCCGCAAACCGCTGGCGTCCTGGTTCAGGGCGATCTGGTGGGTGACAAGCCAGAAGAACGGAGCCAGCGCCTTGGGACTGATGCGCGTTCTCGGCCTCGGAAGCTACAAGACCGCATGGACGTGGCTGCACAAGCTCCGCCGGGCGATGGTACGTCCGGGACGGGAAAGACTGGCCGGAACCGTGCAGGTGGATGAAACCTTCATAGGCGGCACAAGGCCCGGGAAACGGGGGCGCGGAGCCGAAGGCAAGACCCTTGTGCTGATCGTGGCGCAGGAGAATGGTAAGGCCGTCGGTCGCATTCGCCTTGTAAAAATACCCGATGCCTCATCCAAAAGCCTTGAAGGGGCCATCCGAGAAACGGTTGATCCGGGTACGCAGGTGAAGACGGACGGGTGGAAGGGGTACAATGGTTTGGGAGCTTTGGGCTACGACCATAAAGTCGTTCGGAAATCCGAGGATGTTGGCGCGAACCTGCTCCCCCTTTGCCATCGAGTCGCCAGTTTGCTTAAGCGGTGGCTTGGCGGAACACATCAGGGCGCAGTAAGTCACGAGCATTTGGCATACTATCTCGACGAATACACGTTCCGCTTCAACCGGCGCACTTCCCGCTCGCGGGGAATGCTGCTTTACCGTCTGCTACAAAATGCAGTCGCTATGGAACCCGTTCGGTTCAAGGAAATATCCCTGTCGGTCAGGGGAAGAAACCACAAGATACAGACTTAGTCCAGCGAAGTGAATACCCCTATAAGATTTTTATAAAAAACATCAAAACGATATCCCGCCGCGGCATTACCACTCTTGATAGCAACGAAGCGGTTGCTCTTCAGTGAATTCATGCAGTGAAAAAGGAGAAAAGAAAATGGGAAAAATTAAATGCATAGCAGGGATAGTTTGTTTGCTCGCAGTTTCGGCGCAGTCTGCATTGCTAGTTCAGGAGTCGTTTAACTATGCTGTAACGTCAGGAGGTCTGACCAATGGAACTCAGAATGGGGGGACTGGATTTTCCGGGGCATGGCAGGGTGTTGATGCTCCAGCCTATGTTACAGATGATCCGAATTTTAACATCACGTCCAGCGCGTTTTCTTTCGGCTCGGGTTCTTACGGAAATAACCTGTCGAGAACTTCCGCGGGAGGAACCGAGAGCATAGGACGGGGGATCAGTGCTGATCTCGATGCTACAACTGAGCTTTGGTTCAGCGTGTTATATGACCAGTCCGCAAATGCGCAATTTGCAATCGGTGGAGCCAGCTTTTTGGCGGGCGGAAGCGGAACGCCGAAGTTTCCCACGGATACGGATACGAATACATCCGCTGGATTTGGTTTCCAGCATGATAGTGGTGGATTTGGTGCCGTCGTTTGGAAAGATCGTGGTGATCGTAGTGTCATAGGTTCAAAAGTTGCGCTTACTGATGACATCGTGCTGGTCGTTGGAAAAATCGAGTTCAGTGCCGCGGGAAATGACAAGTTATCGCTCTTTCTCGGGAATACAGACTGGGAGATTGATCCCAATGCAGCGATTTCCACTGCTGAATTTGCGGTCGATGAAACAAACCTGGATACGCTGTCGCTCTCTACAAACAGCAAGCTAGGTTTTGATGAAATTATGATCGGAACCACTATAGGTGATGTGGGCATAACGGTCATCCCGGAACCGGTCACACTCGGTATGGTTGCGGTTTTTGGTGGCGGTATCCTCTTTATCCGCCGTCGCTTTATGATGGGCTAAATTTATATCGCTCAGTGTATATGGGACATTGCTCGCCCCATCCGCTCGCGGGTGGGGCTTTTTTATTGAAGAAAGCGTCGTCCGTTTTTCGACTCTTTTTTAAAAATGTCAAAATCAGGGAGTACTGCGGTATTTTTATTTCTGTAGAGAGTATGGGTTTTCTCCGGCTTTGGGGAATGTTGGCATTGGAAAAACCGAAGGGTATATGCAGATGAATAATCGATGGAGGCGGTTGAGATGCTTTAAGCAGGTTATAGGCATACTCTGTTTGCTGGCAGGTGCTGCCCAGGCCAGGGTGGTATCGTATGGCATATCGGTCAGGACGCAGACAGATGAGGCGGTAGCCAACGAAACGGTAAACCCCGGAAAGTTGAATCAGAATCTGGTGGGTGGCTTTGGTGCCGATATGGCTAAAAAGGCCAAAGACGGTAGAAGTTCAATTTCTCACGATTTCACCTTTCAGGATGAGGTGAATAACATAAACTGGGGATTTACGCTGAAGGTATCTTCCCTAAACGCGGAGAGTATCTGCGGAACCGGAAGCGGATTCGGTTTGGGAGATGCGCAGTTTGAGCCGGGAGAATCGGTCGTTTTCGAACTCCGTGAGTGGTTTGCTGTATCAGGAAATACCGGTGAGACTGCGAGCGTTGGTGGCATGCTGATTAACCGGGTCGATATGAACGGGTTTACAGCAGGGCAAAGTGCATGCGCTGTTATAGGCGGTAGTTTGACTGTCACCAATACCCGTTTCAGTTCAATAGATCTTGGGGAGTGTGCTGACGTATCCATTCTAGTGAAAGCGCTGGATCTCGGTGGATCGGATAATCAGTCCCGAATTTCCTGTATAGGTGTATTGGCGGACATCGTAATGGATGGAGTGCCAAACACGCCATCGAAGCAGAATGTTAAACGAAGAAAGAAACCGGATACAGTTAAAGAGACGGTTTCAGAGCCAGAGCCGGAAACCCGGCTGGAATCGCTTGGTCTGATTACAGGCTGATTCCCGACGAATGGATGGCTGCATGATTGTGTAGGTTTTGTAAATAAATAGATTTTCATCATCACGTTCCTCAGTACGGGGTCTCGCCCGAAAAGGCGGGACCTTTTTGTTGGGTTTGCATGAAGGAACCGTCAAGATCACTACCGGCAGCGGCATTTAGTCTGTGATGTGATTTGTATTTGAACTAAAGGAATGTATGAAAATAACTGCAACCGTATTTTTGTCTTTGGCCGCCGGTAGTGCATTTGCTGCCGCTCAATCCAACCAGCATATTTATCCAGATGAAAACCGTGCGCCGTTGGGGGCTGATGCCCAGGAGCGGGTGAAAGAAATGGAGGGCAATAAATATAATAAGCCCCATTTCCGGATTCCATCAGCTGAATACCGGCCGGGCTGGGAGCAGCTTAGGGGCGAAGCCGTTCCAAAATGGTTGGAAGACGGCAAGTTCGGCATTTATACCCATTGGGGGCTCTATTCCGTTCCGGGTAATAAAGACGTCAGCAATACCTATATCCGCTACATGTATAAAGATCGGGTGGATAAGAAAAAAGGTGCGACGACGGTCAGCGCCTGGCACACGGAAAAGTATGGAAAGCCCACCGAATTCGGGTATTCCGATTTTACGGAAAAGTTTTTGTGCGAAGGTTTCGATGGGCAGGAATATGTCGATGTCATGAAAGATGCCGGCGCAAAATTCGGTGGACTTTGCATTGTGCATCATGACGGCTTCCTACTGTGGGATTCCGATGTCGTGCCATGGAATGTCGGTAAGATGGGGCCGAAGCGCGATATCTATGGCGAATTTGTGGATGCAGCCAAAGGTGCTGATTTTAAAACCATCGCCACCTTTCACCATGCCCGCAGTTTCGGCTATGCCACCAGTCAGCTCGAAGAGAGCGAGTTTTCGGAAGAGGAAAAAGCAAAGCTCGATCTTTTTAATCCTGAATTCGATACCTGGTTTTTTCCAAAGTGGGGAAAAGCGGATGCCAAACTGTTTGATGAGCTATGGCTGAAAAAAGTGAAAGAAGTCGTGGATAAATATAATCCGGACTCCCTCTGGTTTGATGGGCTCAAGCCGGCCGACCATTGCACCGAAGAAAGTCATCTGGAAATGATGAACTATTATTTCGGGAAGGCGGAAAAAGAAAACCGCGAGGTAGCCGTATTCAATAAACTTCCGGGCACTGGAGTCTTTAATTTTCCGCAGGGCGTCGGCATTAAATGCTACGAAGGAGGACGGGATCAGCCGCCATTTGCCACTGGGCCGTTCCTGGTGGACAAAGCCATCAGCTATCCGTGGAGTTACGTCGAAGATAAACAATACAAATTCGGCCCCGATTATCATGTGGATGCCCTCATCGATATGGTGTCACGCGGCGGGTATTATTTTATGTCCCTGACCCCGATGGGCGACGGCACCATTCCGCCGAAGGAAAAAGAGATCTGTGCGGAGATCGGAAAATGGCTGAAGGTAAACGGCGATGCTATCTATGGAACGCGCATGTGGAAAATTGCCTCCGAAGGACCGCTCGGCACCTTTATGTATAAACCCGATAAAGGCGTGATCTATTGGGACTACCGCGAAGCGGATAAAAAGGGCCAGATCCGTTTTACGCAAAAAGGCGACTTTATGTATGCCATCTTCCTCGACTGGGAAGAGGATGAATTTGTCATCCGATCACTCGGTAAGGACATGATTCCAAACGCAAAAATCGAAAGTATCGAACTGCTGGGCTATGATGGTGAGCTGAAGACGAAACAGACAGCGGATGCACTCGTTATCGAATCCTTGGAAAAGAAACCGCATAACTATGCGTATGCCTTTAAGATTAAGCTCTCCGGCGACGTTGGCGAAAAGATGGTGGCGGGGCAGCCGTTTATCATGGAAGAAGAATCCATGAGCTACGATGCGATCGATAAAAAGCATTTTCACTAGACCGTCATTCCGATTGGGCAGGCATCGAGGACGATGCCCCTCCACGGTGCGGCTCTTATCTGGAGGGACGCTGTCCTCAGCGTCCGTGGGATACGGAGAGATAATGTTCCTCCAGGTTACGGATGAAACCTCCCTGCAAATATCTGCGTGTTCCGCGTGATCTGCGGGCTCAGTTTATTTTTAGAAATTATCAATTTCTACAGATTCTGCGGGGTTCTATTTGTAGAATCAGGATGAATTCAACGATTGGGGAATACGATGCGAAATATTATTTTCAGTTTGATTGCGGCTTTGTTGGTTGTTGGTGCCGTCGAGGCAAAAACCTACGAACCCAAATGGGAATCATTGGCCACTGCTCCGGTGCCGGAATGGTGGGACCAGGGTAAGCTGGGTATTTTTATTCATTGGGGGCCCTACAGTGTGGCCGGTTATAAAGATCGGCATCGCGGCTATGCCGAAGCCATCACGGCGGATATGTATAAAAAGCCCGAGCGCTATACCGAATTCATGACTGAAAAGTTCGGGGCGACCATGCCGGAGTTCGGCTACAAAGATATGGTGCCACTGTTCAAGGCGGAAAACTGGGATCCGGCTGAATGGGCGAAGCTGTTTAAAGATGCGGGGGCTACCTATGTCCTGCCGACCGGGGAGCACCACGATGGATATGTTTTATGGGATTCCGAGCTGACGCCCTGGACCGCTGCAAAAAAGGGCCCCATGCGCGACCTGATCGGGGACCTCGGAAAAGCCGTTCGCGCGGAGGGGATGAAGTATGGCATCACCTATCATCGCGAACGCCACCCGGATCGTTTTACCCGTGAGACGGGTCTGATTGATGAAGAGATCGAGCGTATGCCGGAGGCGGCGTCACTTTATGGTCCATTTGAATATGACGATGCTTTTATTGCCGACTATGTGGCCCGATGGAAAGAGGCGGAAACCAAATATCAGCCCGATTTTATGTGGATTGATGATGTGCCTTTCCTGCGGGAAGAAGATCCCCAGGTGGCTAAGTTTGAAGCCGCATTCCGTAAAATGATGGCCGATTATCTCAATGCCGCCGAAGGGTGGGGTAAGCAGGTGTGGTTCAATAACAAGGGCAAAACCATCAACTGGCCGGAAGGCGTCGGCTGCATCGAAGCCGATAACCTGAAGATGGAAACGATCGGGCCGCGCTGGCAGAATCCGGCTACGCTCGGTACGTCATATGCCTATATGGAAAACGAGGAGATCAACGATCTCTATAAAACCCCGGCCGAACTGGTGCGTCTGCTCTGTGACGTGGTCAGTAAAAATGGCAACCTCTTGCTGAACATCGGTCCGCGGGCAGACGGAACCATTCCCGAAGGCATGAAAATCCGCCTGCTGGCATTGGGTGATTGGCTGAAGATAAACGGCGAGGCTATCTACAGTTCCAACCCGTGGAAAACCTATGGCGAATATGCCGGTGAGCTGATTGAAAATGAAGAGGGCGTGCACTACACCAGCCATAGTATGCACATTCACGAACAGGAATTCCGCTACACCTCAAAAGGCGGCGCCATCTACATCATCGCCTTCCAACCGCTGGAAAAATCAATCACGCTGAAATCCTTCAAGGGCTTTAATCAGAAGATTAAATCCATCTCACAACTGGGTTCAGATACCTCCATCGATTGGACGATGACTGATGAAGGGTTGCAGCTCAGAGCAAAGAATGCGCCGTTCAATCTGGCCTCTGTTTATAAAGTGACCTACTAGACAGCCCTCCATCTATTGGATGGTATCGGGTTAAATATGGGTATAGGTTATCGGTCGTAAATCGGCTAGCATGGCGTTTCGAATAAACAGGAGCATGGATCATGAGTACCTATTCAGCCAGCCGAAGAACATTCAATGCATCCGGTACACTGGCCGCAACGTTACTCGCCAATTCCGCGCGGGCCGGGAAAATCACAACGGGTAAATCGGACCGATTGGGCAACCTATTGCCGACCCGGCCGCTGGCTGATACCGGCGAATCGCTCACGTTGCTGGGGGTAGGCGGGGCGCATATCGGCCGGATGGAAGACGCCGATGCCCAGGCCTGTATTGAACGGGCACTGGAGGAAGGCGTGCGCTTCTTCGACAACGCGTACGGCTATTCCCGTGGAAATGCCGAAACCCTTTATGGAAAATACCTCTGTCCAAAATATCGGGATGATACGTTCATCATGACCAAATCGACCGCCGGCACCGCTGCAACATTCATCGAACAATTTGAACTCTCGCTGAAACGCCTGAATACCGATTACGTGGACCTGCTTTATCTGCATAGTTTCAAAACCCCGGAAGAGGTGGATGAGCGGGAAATGGACGGCGTGTTCGAGGCGATAAAGAAATTCCACGAGCAGGGGAAGGCGCGTTATCTGGGATGGTCCTGCCACACGCATCCCGATGCGGCATTACATTTTCTTGATAAAACCCAACAAGCTCCGTTCACGGTATGTGGCCAGTTTCCTGTAAACCCGGTCGATGCCGCAAATCCGGACAACAGCTTCACCCGCGACCTGCTTCCGGCAACCGTGAAGGCCGGTCAATCGGTGATTGCCATGAAAACGCTGGCCGGCGGCGGTTTGAATGGCCGTAAAATGAAAAATAAGGTCAAAGCTCCTGAACGGTTTCCGATTCCCCATGCCATCAGCTTCGAGGAAAATATGCAGTTTGTGCTGTCCCAGCCGATCACGTCATGGGTGAGCGGTATGGAATCCCTGGACCATATTCGCCAGAATACCGGGATTGTCCGCTCATTTGCCCGGCTGGATGAAGCCGGAAAAAGAGCCCTGATTGAAAAAGTGGCCGGGTATGCCGAAATAGCGAACATTGAAGCGTACAAAGCGAAGAAGTCATGAAAACAGAATTAGTGGTTTTATCGGTCATGGTTGGAGCAGCAGTACAGGCTTCCAATGGTTGGAAAAAACAGGTGGTGGTGGACCAGGCGAAAAGTGCAATCAATTCCGCCGTGGCTGCTGATTTTGATAGGGATGGAAAAATGGATATCCTTGCATCCTATGACGGGCATGTTGTGGCACTGAAAGGGCCGGACTGGAAACCTTATGTGGTACATACCTTCAGTCCGGAGCATTCCCGCAATAAACCGCGACCGATGTGCATCCACAGCTGCCTGTTGGATGTGGACGGTGACGGGGATGTGGATTTCTGCGGCTCCAACCTTACGCTGTTCTGGCTGGAGTGCCCGGATGACCCGTTTTCCGGCGAACCCTGGATCTATCGAACTATCGACGATGAGCTGCTCGGGACGCACTGCCTGATTACGGGCGACGTGAATATCGATGGAAGGCCTGATCTGATCGCAAACTCCGGCCGGGCGACTAAAACCGACTTTCCTAACTCCATTGCCTGGTTTGAAACGCCCACGAAAAAAGACGGCGCATGGAAACGTCGTATTTTTGCGGATCGCGATGCGCCAGGCGGCTCGCATTACATGGGGTTGGGTGATGTGAACAGGGATGGCCGGCCGGATATCGCCTGCGCCGCGAAAGGCGGTGAAAAACATCCTGGCGGGGAATGGTTTGCCTGGTGGGAACAACCTGCCGACCTTTCCAATCCCTGGAAAAAACATATGCTGGCCGACGAGGAAGTTGGTGCCACCAATATTCTTCCGATCGATCTCGATGGCGATGGCCATATGGATTATGTGGCAAGCCGCGGTCATGGAACCGGTGTGCTCTGGTTTAAAGGGCCGCAATTTGAATTGATCGAAAACGATCCAGACATCGTCAACCCCCACTGCCTGATCGTCGATGATCTGGACGGGGATGGCGATCCCGATGTGGCGACTGTAGGCAGTCAGCCGGACGGTGAGGCTGTTTGGTATGAAAACGACGGGAAGGCCGGGTTCACCCGCCACGACATCGGTGCGGATCAAGGATCCTATGACCTGCGCGCGGTGGACATGGATGGTAACGGCGACCTGGATTTACTGGTCGCCGGCCATTTTAATAATAACGTCGTCTGGTTCGAAAATCCGTCGCCTTAGCTGGAGGGACGACGTCCTCGTCGTCAACGGACAGCGGGGACGCTGTCCCTCCACAAACAGCAGAGCAGTTTGACAGGATGAATAGGATCTAGAACGTAATTTCTGACGATCCTGTTATCCGGTCTAAAAACATCAGTAATGCTTTCGGTGCGAGTCGGCACCTTTGACGGTGGGCTTGCCCCATTGCGTCAGGCGGTTGTCCTTTTCTAATAGATGGGCTGGGTAGTCCTTGGTGATGCCGAAGCTGTCGAGGTTTACATCGAACGGTTCGAAGCCGATCTTTATCAGAGCAGGTGAATCTGCGGGTAGTCGCAGATCCATCTTTTCGACGTTCGCGAAGTTCGGGTTCGCGACGATCGAGTTCGCTTCCACGCCTTTAGCCTGAAATTGAGTGAGGAATTCCTCGGCGCCGTCGAACCAGTAGAGGTTGTTGTTGAGGTGATATTCGTAGGGCAGGGGCTTCGTGCCGGCCTTTACAACCTTGAACTCGGGGGAGTTCCATAGGTCGCGTTCGCCATAGGGCGGTACCGGATTTTTTTTCGAGCTGTAGACCATGTTGCGCTGCATGATCGAGTCGGGCACGAACACCTGCCGCGGGAAGGCGCGCATACGGATCGCTTCGCCGTTCAGGTCGATGAAGATATTGTTGACGATGTGATTGTAGTCCTTGTGCACGACGCCCGTTCCGGCGCGGGCGATAATGTTCTGGGTAGTGGTCGTCCCGCGCTGCCAGTCGTCGGTGCGCACGGCAATATAGTCGACGTCGTAGACGTAGTTGTGACGAATAATGTTGCCTTCACCGGCGCCGGAAACGTTGAGCGAGGCGCCGTCGGAAAGCTGCAGCAGGGTTTTCGTAACCTTGTTGTGCTCGATGATATTATTCTTCGCGTGCAGGTAAGGCATGAAGTGTGTTTGAACATCGTCGGACCAGGTGGCGGTCTGTTCGATCTCGTTCCAACGGATGGTCTGGGCCGCCTCATCGAAATCCTCGTTGTATTTCATCAGGATCTGCACCCGCACGCCGCAGATGCCGACCGCCTTGCGCGGGACGTCGTGGATCCAGTTATGGGAAATGATGTTATCGCCGCTCTGCCAGACAAAGATGGCGTGTCCGTGCCAGATGATTTCGCCGACGTGGTGAATGATGTTGTTATGGATCGTATTGTGATGATTGACGTCTTTGGTGCCCGGGCCGTAGCCGGCCAGCAGGATGCCCATGTGTCCCACGTAATCGATTAGATTGTTTTCAATGGTATTGTTCTGTGCGTGCAGGTCGAGGCGGATGGCGGAGCCGCCGGAGTTGGTAAAGTGGTTGCCTTTAATGCGAATATTTTCCGCGCCGCGCAGGCGCAGCATGGCGTTGCCGTAATCAAAGGTATCCCAGTCGTGCTGGATGCCCCATCCCTTACGGTCCTTATACCAGTTAGACCGTTTGGCGTGGGTGAAGGTCAGTCCTTCGAAACTGATGTTTCTGACCGGTTGGTCGACTGGGCCGTCATAGTCGATCTCGCCCTCGATACGGACCAGTTCATGAAGCTGCGGAATCAGAATATTCGCAGGTTCTTTGCCATCAATTGGCCAGTAATACAACTTACCGGTCTGACTGTTGTGTGCCCACTCGCCGGGTTCATCGATAAAATCGACGGCGTTCTCGATCCAGGCATAGGGGCCGTTCTGCGAGAAGGCCGGAGCGTTGGCTTCATATTTAAGGGTTAGCAGGCGCTGCTCCAGATTAATGCTTTCGAGGGGAATAAAGTTGAGCGCCCAGGGCACCGGGTTGAAGAAAACCTCGATATCATCGAGGTTCGACCACTGGCGGATCGGCGCACCATCGAGGTAGCGGATTTCGCGCAGCAGATGACGATCCTTCTTGTGCATAACGTTGCGGGAATCAGCGATTTCATAGCCGGTGGGTTTCTCGCCCTGGAAGCGGGCGCTCTTGGCGCGCGGCAGACGTTTATCGCCTGTAAAGAGAGTGGTGAAGCGGCCGTATTCTTCCTGACTGACATCGGCCACCCAGACGTGGCCTTCCGCCGTATTGGGCAATCCTTCAACCGGAGCCTTTAGTTTTTTCCATTGAGTGACCGGCTTTCCGCTGGTCAGAACGGGAGTAGCACCGGGCAGCGCCCGGTAACGGATCATGTGTTCTGCTTTACCTCCATCCTGACGATTGAGCACAAGCGTTTCCGTGAGGCGGTGATCTCCATCGGCGAGCCATACGTTGATTTCCTGATTCCGCGCTGCGTCATCCAGTTTCCGAATGGCATCCCGCGCCTGTTCCAAGGTTTGGAAAGGCGCTTGCTTCGTTCCGGTTCCGATCTGCTGTGATTGTGGGTCGACATGGATATCCCTGTTGGGTGGGATGTCTGCGGACGGGTGCTCGCAGCCGGCGAGCAGTAGGCAGAAGGTCGGTATGGATAAGGTCGAAGGCATTGATTTGAACATGGGTTAAGCTCCATTTAGATGGTCACGGTTCATATGTATAAATAAACACCGCTTTATTCGACGTTTTTGATTCATTATTCCTGATAATAATAATCAAAGACCGACGCGGTGCGGCGTTATATATAGGAGGTTTGTACGGAGAACGTTTATGCAGGGATCTTTGAAGGGAATCGCATTTCTATTCGGCACATGGGCATTGCTCGCGGCGGGGACTGAAGCAAAGCGTCCAAACGTGATTGTGATCATGACGGATGACACCGGGAACAACATTGGCTATCAGGGTAATCCGCATGTCAAAACACCGCATATCGATAAGATGGCGTCGGAGGGGGTGAGCCTGAGCAATTTTCATCAGATGCCGATGTGTACGACATCGCGGGCGGGGCTGATGTCCGGTCAATATGCGGAACACACCGGCGCGTGGCGCACCAGCCTGGGCCGCACGATGATGCGCGGCGATGTCTACACGGTTGCCGAAGTTTTCCGGGATCATGGCTATGCCACCGGGCACTATGGAAAATGGCCGGCCGCATATCGCGGAAATCATCGCCACCCATTGGGAGGGCGGTGAAGAAGAAGCCATTCAGATATCCAATCAGGTTGCGGTAAATTCGGTGAGCACCAAGAAAAAGGACGTCGAATCGGCGAAACGCGGAAAATAATGACGAATGAAACGTGAGGCGTGAAAAAGAAAATCACGGCTCAATCGCCACGCATCACGAAGGTTAATTTATGAAAAACACATTGATTGTTCTTAGTCTGTTAGGTTCGGCCTTGTTTGCGGACGCGGCGAAGCCCAACATCATTCTGATGATGGCCGATGATTTGGGCTACGGCGACACCGGCTTCAACGGCAACACGATCATCCAGACGCCGCATCTCGACCAGATGGCGAAGGATGGAATTAAACTCACTCATTTTTATGCCGGCAATTCGGTCTGTTCGCCGACCCGCGGCACCTTCCTGACGGGACGGCATCATCATCGCTATGGTATTTGGACTGCGAACGTCGGACATCTTCCGAAACAGGAAATTACTTTAGCGAGCATGCTCAAGGAACAAGGTTACACCACGGGACATTTTGGCAAGTGGCATTTGGGCACGCTCGATAAGGTCATTTCCTCTAAAGGGGCCAAGCGCAAGCCCGCGGAAAACTTCGCGCCGCCGTGGCAGCGCGACTACGACCGCTCATTCGTCACCGAATCCGCGGTGAACACCTGGAATCCAGGCGCTGGAAACCGAGCAAAAAACAATCCGTTTTACGAGAACGGGAAGGCACTGGATCCCGATGATCCCACACTGGCTGGCGGCGCCGCCCGCGTGGTGGTGGATCGCGCGGTGCCCTTCATGGAGCAGGCCGTAAAGGACGGCAAGCCCTTCCTGTCCGTGGTCTGGTTCCACGCGCCGCACGAGGACATCGAGGCGGGGCCGGACTATTTGAAAATGTATGAGGAGCATGGAGAAGGCGCGCATTATTATGGATGCATCACCGAACTCGATGAACAGGTCGGCCGTATCCGCGCGAAAGTTGAAGAACTGGGAATTTCGGACAACACCCTGATTTTTTTCTGTTCGGATAACGGCCCGGAGGGTAAGACGCCTGCAAAACGCCGGCAGGGGGTGACCAGCGGGTTGCGCGGTCGCAAACGCGATCTGTACGACGGCGGCGTGCGCGTTCCGGCGCTGGCCTGCTGGCCCGGAAAACTCGCGGCGGGAACCGAGTCTGATGTTCCGTTGTCCACGCTCGATTACTTTCCAACCCTTGGAAACCTTACTGGGTATGAGATGCCGGATGCGCGGCCGATTGACGGGCAGAATATCTGGCCGATCCTTGCGGGCGAAATGGATCAACGTGAAAAAGCGATACCGTTCATTCGCGGCAACGAGGTTTCATTGGTTGATGGAGAGTTCAAGCTTCTGCTGCCCAAGGGCGAGCTCTATGATCTTTCCAAGGATTGGAGCGAAGAAAACAATGTTGCGGCGGCGCACCCCGAACGTGTTGAACGCATGAGCCGCGAAATCGCCGAATTGCTCGAAAGCTTTAAAACCAGCCACGCCGGAGCGGATTACAACGATCCGGAATTCAAACCGGTTGGAAAATGGAAGAACGTAGGGAGTAAAAAGAAATGAAAAAATCAGCTTTAATCGCCGCGATTGGCTTATCCGCCGCGATAACCGCTAGCGCCGCAAAACCAAACATCATCTATATTCTGGCCGACGACATGGGGCCGGGCGATGTGATGGCCTATAACAAGGATTGTAAGTTCCCGACGCCGCATCTCGACCGTATGGCCGCCGAGGGCATGAAGTTCATGGACGCGCATTCGAATTCGAGCGTTTGCACCCCCACACGATACGGCATCCTGACGGGGCGCTACGCCTGGCGCACGTTTCTGAAAACCGGTGTGGAGCATGGGCATGACATGCACATGATCCATCCGGACCGCGAAACCGTCGCCTCATTTCTTAAGAAGCAGGGATATAATACGGCCTGCGTCGGCAAGTGGCATCTGGGGATGGACTGGACCAGCACCGATGGCAAGGAGATTGCTCAAACCATGCCGCGTAATGTGGATTTTTCTGCGCCCATGAAAAACTGCCCGCTGGATGTCGGGTTCGATTATTTTTTCGGGATTGCGGCGTCGCTCAATATGGACCCGCACGCCTATATCGATGGCAGGCTGGCTCAGGGTACGCTGGAGTTTTTGGAGGATAAGGAAGCGGTCAAAGCGCGAGGTTTTATTGGTGCCAAGCCGGGCTGGGCCGCGAAGGAATTTGTTCAAAGCCAGGTGCTGCCCGACTTTACGCGTAAAACCTGCGATTGGATTCGTAAAAATGCCGATCAGCCGTTTTTTGTCTACATGCCGCTTAACTCGCCGCATTCGCCGATTGTTCCGAGTTCCGCATTTGAAGGAAAGAGCGGGATTACCCCGCATGGTGATTTCTGTATGGAAACCGACTGGGCGGTGGGCGAAGTGCTGAATACCCTCGACGAGCTGGGCGTGGCGGATAATACGATCGTGATCTTTACAGCCGATAACGGGACGTCGCCTGGATCAAAATTCGAGCACGCGCAGGCAAAAGGCCATTACTCGAGCTGGATGTATCGCGGTCTTAAAGGGACGACCTGGGAGGGCGGGCACCGCGTTCCGTTCCTCGTCCGTTGGCCGGAGGGCGTGAAATCCGGAGCGGTTTCCGATCAACTGATTTGCACCACGGATCTGATAGCGACCGTTGCCGAGCTTGCGAGCGTGGAGCTTCCGGAAAACGTTGGCGAGGACAGCGTGAGTTTTCTGCCGGCGCTGAAAGGAAAGGCCATTCCAAACATTGGAAGTCGTGGTGTCGTGCACCATTCCGATTCGGGGCAGTTTTCCATCCGGCGCGGTAAGTGGAAACTTTTGTTCGATAATCACGGTGGTTCACGTCGAAAGAATCCGAAGGATAAACCCGTAATTAATTCCGCCGATCTTTTGCTGTTCGATATGCAAAACGACGTGGAAGAAACCACGAATGTGGCCGCAGAGCATCCGGAAGTGGTCGATGGACTGAAACGGTTGCTGGCGGAATATGTTAACAACGGGCGCAGCACGCCCGGCGTGCCACAAACGAACGATCCCGTCCGCGGCAATAAAAAGTGGACACAGATCGAGGTGGTTAAGGAATATTTGAACTGAGGTGCGGGCAATGCTTCTTTGCCGGGTAATCAACGTTTCCCTGCGCTCCGCTCCGGGTAAACGTTCTCTACACCGATCGGCATATGATCTAAGTTGGAGACTATATCGACCAGGTGTAGCGATCGCTTACCTGAAAGGAAGCGATGTCAGAAGAAGAGAGGGGTTGCTTCTCCCTGATAGGGCCAGTCTTCAGGTTTTTCCACAAGTTTTGCCCGTGCAGGATTTTGAAGAACATAATTCCACTTTTCAGCATAACTTTCACTATGCCGAAGGACGTGGTCGAAAAATCCGGGCTGCCAATGGGGCTGAGGGTTTTCAATAGCCGCAGATATAGATCGTTTCAGCAGTCTGACCGTTGTGCCGAGTTTGTTCTGTCGGCTGATCCGGATAAATACATGAATATGATCGGGCATGATGACATAGCGACCGAAAGCCGCACCGTGATCGCGCGCCTGTTCAGCGAAAGCCTGAAATTTTTGGTGCGCGGGTTCTGTCGCGAGGATCGGTTTCCGGTCGAAGGTTGAAAAGGTAATGAAGTAGATGGGCGAATCGTAGGAGTGAAACAGGTTTTCAAGTCTGCGCGGTTTTCGGGGTTGCGGTTTCATGGTTGGAAGACATTTAAAGTATACAGACTTGTAAAGTGTTAGGGCGAAGCAACGTTTCCCTACGCTGCGCTCCGGGTAAACGTTCTCTACACCATTGGGTATGTTCTCTAAGGGCTGTGTTTCTCTGGACGGTGTAGCGATCGCTTACCTGAAAGGAAGCGATGTCTCGCAGGAAAATAGGCATAAATGTAAATTTCAGCATCAAAGTTATTGCCCCTTGAAGCGTTAATTATTCAGGAACTGTTTATTTTAGAGGGTACAACGAAGGAAAATTTATGAAGTCAATCATCACAGGTTTACTGCTGGGAACAACCGTTTGTGTTGCGTCAGCCGCATTTGAAGGAAGCTGGGAGTCGCTGTCGCAGCAGGATATTCCGGAATGGATGCAGGATGCCAAGTTCGGCGTATATACGCACTGGAGCGTCTTTTCGGTGCCGGCCATGGGCGGGCCGGATTATATTAAGAATCTCTACAGTGGCCCGGATAAGGATGTGAAGGGCATCTATTCCCACCATGTTGAAAAATATGGCACGCTGGATCAATTCGGGTACAAGGATTTTGTGCCCATGTTCACGGCGGAAAAGTTCAATGCCGATGAGTGGGTGGGGCTGATGCACGAGGCCGGCGCAAGGTTCGGTGGCATTCTCTTGGTACACCATGACGGTTTCTGCCTGTGGGATTCGGAGTTCACGCAGTGGAATTCGATGGATAAAGGGCCTAAACGGGACATCTATGGCGAGATTGCTACCGCGGTCGGAAAATATGACGACATGAAGTTGCTGGCGACCTTCCATCACGAGCGCACCTTTGGCTATTCCACCGGATTCTTGTCCAAATCCAAAACCCCGATGGAAGAGAAGAAAACGTGGGACGTCTACGATCCGGCCTATAACGATTTTTACTGGAATGAAGAAGTCGGCGCATCCGGTGAAAAATTTGCGGCGGATTGGGAAAATAAGATCAAGGAAGTGGTCGATAAGTATCAGCCGGACTGCATCTGGTTTGATGGCATCGATACTAAGAAGGGCGTGCTCCCCGAACAGATGGTGCTCGATACCTTTGCCTACTACTACAACGAATCCATTAAGCGCGGCCAGGAACCGATTATCTGTAACAAACATGCTGGCGACTTTAACTTTCCGGAGGAGTTTGGCATGCGCTGCTTTGAAAATGCGCGCGAAATGCCCTACGACGTCGGACCGTGGTTCCTCAGCGACCGCGCCATCGCGTATCCCTGGAGCTATGTTGAAAACAAAAAGTATAAAGATGGTCCAGACTACCACACCCGCAGCCTGATCGACCTCGTTTCCCGCGGCGGCGTTTTCCTGCTTTCGCTCACCCCGAAAGGCGATGGCTCCATCCCACCGGAAGAAGTGGCCATCATGAAAGGCATGGGCCGCTGGTTGAAAGTCAATTCCGAGGCGATTCATGCCACCCGTCCATGGAAGGTATATGCCGAAGGTACAGCCGACATGAGCGACAGAAAGAAAAGTAAGTCCGGGAAGGATATGCCGGTGTGGAACTACCGTCTGCCCTGGACTGCGCAGGACATCCGTTTTACGCAGTCCAAGGATGGCAAGACGGTGTATGCTATTTCGCTCAACTGGCCGGAAGACGGCAAGGTGGTGGTCAAAAACCTGAAAGCCGGTTCGGAGTACTATCCGGAGGAAATCAAATCCGTTTCCATGGTCGGTTCCGATGAAAAACTGAAGTGGACCCGCACGGAGGAAGGGTTGGAAGTGACCTTCCCGCAGGAGAAACCGTGCGAATGGGCTTTTGCTTTGAAGATTCAATAACGGACACCGAATGCTTTGCCGTAGAAAAGCCCTTTTATACGCGGCAGGCCTGTCTACTGCCTCAAGGGTTATAGGCGGGGAAGACGTGCATCTGAAGGCTGTTTATGCATCGGCGGTTTCCCCGGTAAAGAAAATCATGGCATTATACCGTGAGATAGAAGCGGTAGAGGTTCCGCCGGGGACCTATTCCTCGATCAGCTTTAACGGGGGCTATGTCGGGCTGGCCTCGCCGGGACGACGTGCAAAGCATCTTAACTTTTCCATCTGGGATACCAAGGAAAAGGGCAGGGTGATCGGGGAAGCGGAGCTGGTCGAGGCCTCAACGCTCGGAAAGCCGCGGAACCACCGCTTTGGTCATGAAGGCTCCGGATTCCACTCTGAACTGGACTATGCATGGAAACCGGGTGTGCGCTATAAGGTATTTGTCGCGGTGGCTCATACCGGCGGTCAGACGATCTACACCGCCTGGTTTGGTATTGCCGGAACGAAGGAGTGGAAGCTGATTGCCCGGATCAAACGTCCGGGCATTCACAGCCTTCAAAAGTCAGGCGGTTTTCTGGAGCATGTCGGGAAAAAGAATCCTGACTTGACGCGTTCAACCGCCTTTAACGGCGGGTGGGTGTCTGATGGGGCTGCATGGCATCGGATCCATAAAGTGCGTTTTACCTGCAAGGATCCAACTGCTGCTGATGCGGTTCTGCGAAACGATCAGGTCCTGATCCGGATTGGACAGGGGCTCACATCAGCCGTCGGTTCTTCTCATGTATTTGATGTGACGCCCTGCCCTATGCCGGTCTTGCCGGAATTATAATTCGCGCCCACGAGAGGGTGTTACGCCGTGCAGGGCCGAAGCGGCCATGGAGGGCCCCTTTGTAATAACCGGCACTATGTTTCAGCACGGCAGGCTTGCAGAGCTGATGGAGCAGATGCTGAGGCCCCATACTGGCGGCCGCAGCATTCGGCTGCTTATCCCATCGTTCACGGCGCTGCCGGATAGACGACCCGGTAGAAACGGTTTGAGTATAGGGCGGTATCACCTTCAAACGTAAAGCTGTTGGTTCCGGTATAGGATCCGGATAGGTTGGTTGCCACTTCCCACGCGTTGGTGAGGTGGTCCGTTGCTTCAACGCTGTAGGACGCCCCGGGAAGGGCGTTCCAGCGCAGGGTGAAATCGCTGCTTCCCGGACCCAGGTCAGATTCCGTATTCAATGGCGCTGCGCTTACGCTAAGCGCAATCGTACCTTCGCCCTCGGTTCGGATACCCACGCCATTGTTCATTCCGTCATTGGAAAGCTGAATACGGAGGCCGTAATTGGTCCAGGTTCCGTCCGTCCAGTTCCGCACCATATCGGTCAGGTCGAATGTATAATCCCGGACCAGGCTGACCAGTCCGGTGGTTACGCTGCCGCCGTTAACCGGCGAGCCAATAACAGGATGGGTATAGGTGGGCAGTGGAACTCCGTTCTCCGACCAATCCGATGCCAGCGCAATAACTTCGATATCCGTATCGTTATTGGAACTGCTGTTCAGAGAAAAACCATTAAAACTCAGGGTGGCCCGCTCAACGGGCATTCCCGAAATGCTGGAGAGATCAAAGCGGGCAAAGGCCCGTACTTTTCGTTCGGAGTTACTGGCTCCGCGAACAAACAGGTTTGTAGCAGTGAATGGGGCCTCCGGTTCACTGAATTTATCCAGATTGTTTGATTGGTGTCCGGGTACAAGCCCATCGCTGTCGACGGTCTGCCCGGCCGTTTGTGGAGGCAGAATATCAACCGTATGTCCTCCGGAACCGGATGGGATGAAGGAGGTGATGAGCGGGGCGGAGGCCGCATTGCCCAGAGCGTCATCGAGATCTGTTACAACGCCGGCCGGAAGCGAAACGGTAACATTACCTGGAACTGCAGGCGTAATGGTTGCCGAATAGCTGTCACCAGTGCCGGTCAGATTGGTGGCGGATCCGTTGAGTACATTCAGGTCGGCGGCATCCAACCCGGTTACATTTTCGCTGAATACAAGGCTGACGGCATATGCTCCGGATGCGGTGGAAGGGCCGGTCAGAACAACCGTGGGGGCGATGGGGGGATCATAGGTAATATTGAGCGGATTGGATGCATTGTTGCCGTTGGATTCACTGTCCTGCACCACGCCGGCCGGTAGGGAAACGGTAACAGTTCCCGGTGTGGCGGGCGTAATCAGCACCGTATAGTTGGTCGGTCCACCCGAAAGGTTAGAGGCCGCGCCATTGCTGATGGTAAAGTCGGTGGCATCGAGCCCGGTTACGATTTCGGTGAAGAGGGCGGTGACGCTGAAGTTGGTGGTCACCACATTCGTTGGGGTCGAGAGAACCACATCGGGGGCCGAGGCATTGATGTAGGTCACATCCAGTGTTCCGGATGCGGCATTGATGTTTCCGTCGGTATCAATGGCACTGCCTTCTGGCAGTGACACGTTTACGGTTCCCGGTGCGGATGGGGTAATCGTTACCGTCCAGTTAGTGCCCGAACCGGTCAGGTTTGATGGAGTTCCATTGATCACCGCAAATTCACCGGCGTTCAGCTGGGTAACCTCTTTGCTGAAGGTTGCCGTCACGTTAAACGGAGCGGCAACAGAGCTTAACGGCGTGCTCAGGCTTACGGTCGGCTGGGAGGCGTGCACATACGGGGTGTCGGTGTTGACGGTGCTGATCCACGCATTGTATTCCGACAACATGGTGTTGTAGATATCCTGTATTTCCTGCGGCTGGGAAGCCACGTTGGTTTCCGTGGCGAGCGGGGTCTGTTCCGGTTCTTCGCCGGGCGCAATGTTTTCCATATCGAACAGCAACCATCCGGTGTCCTGATCCACCAGCTTGTAGCGGTCATTCATCCAGGCCGTGTCATTGCCGAGCTTAAAGCCGATTGGTTTGGTCCGCTCCGTGGCGGTGCCGTTAATGATCGGACGGAGTGAAATGCCATCGAGCGGTTTCTGGTTCGGCACGCTGAGTTCCAGATAGTCAAGAATCGTCGGATAATAATCGCTGGTCACCACCGGGATATCAGTCGACATCGGCGAGGGAATTACGTCGGGCCATTCCAGGATGCCGGGCACAATGATCCCGCCGTCGAACAGTTTGCCTTTGCGGTCGCGGTAACGGCCGGAGCGGATCGAGCGGACGGTGTCGGTTTCATTGAACGAATTGACGCCGTTTTCGGGGCCGTTATCGCTGGTGACCCAGAACATGGTATTGCTGCGAACTCCCAGTGTGGTCAGTTGATCGCGTAAGCGGCCCAATGCGGTATCGAGATCCTCAATGGAATCTTTGGCGGCATCGCTGGAGTTGACCCCGCTTACACCGTCGGGATCGATAATCGGCTTATGCGGCGTATGGAACCAGAGCACGAGAAAGAACGGTGTATTGTTGGAGACGGCGTCCTGCATGAAAGGGATGGCCTGATCAACCAGCAGTTTGGAGTCGTCGCCATCGCCGGCATCATTGACATCTGCCGGAAGAACCACATCACCTTCGCCGGAGGTCTCGTTCCAGGTGTCCGGGATACGCCAGTAACGCGTGCCGTAAAAATTGGAATCGTCAAAATCGGAAATGAGTGGACTTCCACCGCTGTAAGGATTGTAGGTGGGCACCTTCGATTCAGTGGCAAAACAGACGTCATAGTCAAAATGCCACGGAGCGCTGTAATCGGCGGTATTGCCAACCGCACCCCGGTTGGCATCGTTACGCAGCGTAGTCATGGTGCCCATGTGCCATTTCCCATAATGGCCGGTCGCATATCCGGCATCGGATAGAATGGTGGAAAGCGGGGTTTCATCGAAGCCGAGTTTTCCGCTGTTGGCCCCGCCGATGCCGACGCGGGAGGGGTGGCGACCGGTCAGGCAGCTGGCCCGGGTGGGTGAGCATACGGCCGAGGCGGCATAAAAGCGGTCAAACCGCAGGCCGCTGGCTGCCATATCGTCCATGATCGGGGTATGAATCCAGCCCTGGTCCGGATGCGGGGTCCCATCGGCATAAACCACATTCGTGCTGTTATAACTGGGATCGCCCCATCCCATGTCGTCCGCCATAACCAGAATGATATTCGGCCGGGGCGCGGCATGGGCGGAAGCCATTGTGATGAAAAGCAGGCTGATGAATGACAAAATAGGTTTAAACATAAAAACTCCGGATCGTTCAGTTTTATCTTTTTTATGGCCATCTGCAATGGGCAGCGCACCATCTTTTGCGGTGGAAGTCTGAGTGAATACGAGCTCCATCCAATCGGTAAATGCCGTGCAACAGCTCATTCTTGATCTTTTTAGCGTAAAATATATGAACGACATCAGGCAGGTATTTTCATTTTTGTTGTGAAATAAGGATTATTCATCAAAACCGGGTGCCGGAGTGACGTTATTATTTTACAGGCATATTAACCAATTTTAAGGTGTAATCATGAAAAGACGAAATTTTATCGGAAATCTGGCGGTCGGCGCCGCACTCTGCAGTTCGGTTGCCCATGGGGCGGAACCCAAAAACCGGCCGAATGTGATTCTACTTTTAACGGATGACCAAAGTTACCGCTCCATGGGCTGTTACGGAAATCCGCAGGCGAAAACGCCGCATCTGGATCAACTGGCGGCTGACGGCGTGATTTTTGACCGCGCTTATGACACCACGGCCATCTGCATGGCGAGCCGCGCTCAGGTGATGACCGGCATGTATGAATACAAAACCGGCTGTAATTTCAGTCATGGACCGCTGACCGCGGATAAATGGCAGAAATCCTATCCCATTCTGATGCGTCAGGCCGGCTATCATACCGGCTTTGTCGGCAAATTCGGATTCGCGGTCAAGCCGACGGCCGACGGCAGTTCAAATTATCATCACAACGACGATCTGCCGATTGATTCATTTGATGAATGGTATGGCTGGCCCGCGCAGGGTCAATACCGGACCGCCGATAATGAATATGTTGCGCAATATGCCGATAAGTACCCTCATGTCACCCGTGCCTGCGGCGCGGTTTCACAGGATTTTATTAAGAATGCCGCTAAGAGCGACAAGCCGTTTTGTTTGTCGGTGAGTTTTAAAGCGTCGCATGGTCCGATGTCGCCCGATCCATTTTTCAACGACGTCTACGCCGATACCGTGTGGGACGAGCCGCCGAACTATGATGAGGCGGGAGCATCCCTCCGACCGCAACAGGCAAAGAGTGGCCGGCAGTTTATGAGCATCAAGGATTTCCGCCCGGACAAATATCAGGAAACCATGCGGAAATATAACCAGCTTGTTTACGGCATCGACTATGCCGTCGGTATGATTCGCGAAGAGCTGGAACGTCAGGGAGTGGCCGATAATACGGTCATTCTGTTCCTGACCGATAATGGCTACAGCTGCGGCGCAAACAGCATGGGTGGCAAAGTCCTTCCCTATGAAGAACCGAGCCGTTCGCCGATGATTGTTTATGATCCGCGGCATCCGGTTTCCGGCAAAGGCGCCCGCGTCAAAGCCGTGACCGCGAACATCGATATGGCGCCTACGGTGCTGGATGTAGCCGGCATTCCTGTCCCTGAGAATATGGACGGTAAAAGCCTGATGCCGTTGCTGGATGATCCGAAAGGAAAAGTCCACGACTCGATCCTGCTGATTAATGCCTGGGGTAGTGCGCCGACGCATTCGCTGGCGGTGGTGACCGAGGACTATAAATACATCAACTGGCCGTTCAATCATGAGATGGAGGCCGCTGAAGAGCTGTTTGATCTGTCTAAAGACCGGTTTGAAATGAACAACCTCGCGGCCAATCCTGAAAAACAGGAAATCCTGAACCGTATGCAGAAGAAATACGACGGCTCGCTGGCGGTTTGGAAACAGGAGTGCGTGGAATACGGTAACTATCCACTGTTTGGGCAACTCTACGATCGCCATATCCCTTGGGAGGATAAACTCGCGGCCATGGACACGCGCATGAAGCGCAACTATCTCGAGTGGAACAAAGGGAAAGAAAAGAAAGAAGTCTCCCCCGAAAAAAAGGCCGCCAAATCCGCCTCCCGCGCCCAGCGTAAAGCCGAACAGGAAGCCGCAGCAAAATAATATAGCGACGGGTTTTTAACCACGAAGGCAGGAAGGGCACGAAGAATTAAATCGGGTTCTTCGTGTTTTTTTTGATTCATAGAAAAAGGGATTCAGAATCTACGTGCGGCATTTTTCTGACAGGTTCCGCAGGATTAATAAGATTTTGGTAGGGACGGCTGTCCCAGCCGTCCGCCCGGTACGCCGCCCATTCGCACTGTCCATCTGCATCCTTACAACGTCGGACAGCCCATCTCGTGAGCCGATTTGAGCACGGCAACGTGGCCTCAAACGCAGATGACTGGGGTAATACGGTGAAGTTGAATCGCTTTCCCCTTCGGGGTTAAGCGATCTCTACACCCGCCAGTTTTTGCAGAGAACGTTTACCCGGCAGTATTTGTAGGGAACGTTTACCCGAAGGGAAACGTTGAAGGGGGATAGGTTTTGGGTTGAGCGCACTTTTATCGTTTATGCATTCGGACAGCCCGGCGGTCTATCCCGAATGGGGCTAAGTTTAGCAGGATTTGCTTTGCGCGGAGTAGACGAAGATTCGTCGCTATTCGCTCTGAATCACCTGCGGTACGGTCGTATTGGCAACTCATGGGAGGCCGTGGATATCGTTTTACTCACCAATAGTATCGCAGGCGGCCCGCCTGCCCTTTCGCGCGGAACACCATTTATAAAATCTTTAACTTAGTACTATTGCGGTCTGTCTCTGCCTTTAACCGTTTTACATTCATTTACGTTTATCCGTGGTTCAAAGAAAAGGGTCAAAAAAGCTAAGCACAGCGGAGTTTAATCGGTAGATGAACGCATGTTTTATAAATGAACTGCGTAGACATGCAAAAGGATCAAATGAAGAGTTTAAAAATCGCATTATGTCTGTTGGTTGCTGCGCAGGTTGCGTCAGCCGCTAAAAAGGTGGATATGGACGTCTGGGGCCCGCTGATGGAACGGGGCGTTCCGCAGTGGGCGAAAGATGCCAAGTTTGGAATCTATGCGCACTGGGGCGTCTATTCCGTGGCCGGGCAGTGGGATTTCGCGGAACCGAACTGGGGCAATGGATATATCTGTGGCTACCAGCGTTATTATTCCACCAGCCCGAAGCAGGATATGCGCGTTCAGTTTGAAAAGAACGTCGGGCCGATTCAGGAAGGCTTCGGCTATAAGGATCTCGCGAAACAGTTCCAACCCATTGATTTTGATCCCGACTACTGGGCTGACTTGATGGCGCGTTCCGGAGCAAAATATGCGGGCATCTGCGCGATTCATCATGATGGTTATGCGATGTGGGACAGCGATGTGATTGACCTCTGCGCGGGCAAGCTCGGACCGAAACGCGATCTGCTGGGTGACATGATGAAGGCCATCGAAAAACACGGTATGAAGACCTTTACCTCTTTCCACCACGCGCGGACCTATAAACATTTTCAGGGTCTTCGTAAAAAGCTTGCGGCCGATCCAGACTATGCCCAGGTCGATCTGCTCGATCCGAATCTGCGGAACTACTATTGGTATGCGGGCGACGAGGACTACTTTGCGGACATCCGTTACAAGCTGACCAGGGAAGTGATCGACAAATATCAGCCGGACGGCATCTGGTTTGACGGCGGTGGCGGAAAATACGGTACGGAGGTCGTGTTGAACGACTTTTTTAATATGGGCGATAAAGCCGGTAAAGAAGTGGTGGTGCACAACAAAGGCAACTTCCCTGAAAAATTCGGCGTCTATTCCTATGAAAACGGCCATGCCCGTCCGCTCTACATCGAATGGCCGTGGGAAGATGATACACCATCGGCCACCGGCTGGTGTGACTGGCCCTGGTTCAAGGATATCGAATATAAAAAGCCCCGCGATATTGTCGTGCGCCTCTGCGATCTCGTGGCGCGCAACGGCGGGTTGCTGCTTTCCATGAATCCTCGGCCCGATGGAAAACTCGACCAGGGACAGATCGATCTGCTGGAAGGCATCGGTTCCTGGCTTGATGGGAACGGCGAGGCCATTTACGCAACGGTGCCATGGAAAATTTTCGCGGAAGGCAATACCGGCCATTTAAAATATTATCAGTATAAAGCCGATGGAACGAAATCCCGTGGTGTCCAGCCTGATCCGAAGCAGCTGACGCATGAAGACGTACGTTTTACCCGCAACGGCGAGAGCCTGTATGCCACCGTGCTAGGGGTTCCAACCTCTGGAACTGCGGTTATCCAATCGCTTGGGAATGGAACCTCTGTTTCTGAGTCTAACAAGATAAAATCCATTGAGCTGCTGGGGCATGGGCCGGTGAAGTGGAGCCGGTCGGAAGATGCACTGAGCATCACGCTTCCGGCGGAACTGCCGAACGAATGGGCGCTCTCCTTTAAGATCAATGTCGATGGCGAACTGGACAAGAGTAAGCCGGATGTTGACGGTTCAAAAATGAAGTTGCCGAAGCAGACCTAAGGTAGGGCGCGATCGCTGAGCGCGCCGCATTAACGAACCGAGCCATTGCAACGTTCGATCGTCCGTGCAGCCCGACGGCCTGTCCTTGCCAAATACACCTTTCTTTCTGAAACCGGTCAAACATCCCCGATAATGCGGCGTTTACTTTGTGATGTGGTATGAGTTTGATGCCATGAAGGTCGGCTGGGCTCATATATTTGCTTTATCAAAAGGGTTTATGAAAAAGATACAGGTGGTGATGGGGATTCTGTTACTTCATCTTGGTTTGGTCCAGGCCAGGCCGAATATTCTCTATATTATGTCGGATGATCATGCGGCGCATGCCATCGGTGCGTATGGAGGGCGGTTGGCATCGGTCAATCCGACGCCGACGCTGGACCGTTTGGCGGCCGAGGGCGTGGTAATGGAAAATACGTTTTGCAACAATGCGGTCTGCAGTCCGAGCCGGGCATCGATCCTGACCGGGCAATACAGTCATGTTAACGGAGCAAAAAGCCTGGGGGGCAAGGTGGAAAAAGAAAACCAGACCCTTCCCCTTAAGATGCATGAAGCGGGCTATCAGACCGCGGTCATTGGTAAATGGCATCTGGGGGTTCAGCCGCTGGCTTTTGACTATTACAAAGTTCTGCACAGTCAGGGAAAATATCATAATCCGGAATTTTTCGAGCGAGCTGCACCGGATGCCGAAGAAACAACGTTTACCGAAGAGGGCTACTGTTCGGATCTGATCGTGGATTCATCACTGAGCTGGTTAAAGAATCGGGATAAAACAAAGCCCTTTCTCTTGATGACGCAGTTCAAAGCGCCGCATGGCCCCTGGGATTATCACGAGCGCTATGAATCGCTGTATGCGGATGTCGATATTCCGGAACCGGCGAGCCTGTATGATAATCAAAACAACGGTTCTATCGCGACGCGCGGGCATAATGACGAACTGCTTTTTAACATCGGGTCCTCGGTAGGACGGCGGAATCGATACCGCTCACATATCAAGAGTGTTGATCGGTCGATCAAAAATACCTTCGACGGTTTGAACGATGACGAGGTGAAGCATCTTTGCTATCAGGATTATGCAAAAAAATACCTGCGCTGCGTGCGCGGGGTGGATGACAATATTAAACGTCTGGTTGAGTATCTGGAGGCAGAGGGCGAACTGGATAACACATTGATCATCTATACCTCGGATCAGGGCATGTTTCTGGGTGAACATGATTATGTGGACAAGCGCTGGATGTATGAGGAGGGCATGCGCATGCCGTTTATCGTTCGATACCCGAAATCGATCAAAGCGGGCTCCCGTTCCGATGCGCTGGTCAATAATACCGATTTTGCCCCGATGTTGTTGGATTATGCCGGAGTTCCAACCCCTGGAACTATGCAGGGTCGCAGCTTCCGCTCCACCATGGAAACCGGTAAGGAACCGTCGGGCTGGCGAACCGCCACGTATTACCGCTACTGGATGCATATGAAACATCATTACAACCCTGCCCATTTCGGCATCCGCACCAAGGAGTGGAAACTGATCTTTTTCTATGGAGCGGATGAAAAAGGGGAACAGGGCAACGGGCGTACGCCGCCGGGATGGGAGTTGTACAGCATGAAGAATGATTCGAAGGAAATGAACAATCTCTACGATAATCCGGAATACTGTGAAATTGTTGAAATGCTCAAGGACGAGCTCAAGGCGGTTCGTGCCGAAGTGAAAGATTCGGATGCAGGAAACCCTTATCTGCAGTCGATTATCGACAAACATTGGGACGGCGGCGAAGATGAAACCGTTCAGATTTCTAATCAGGTAGTGCAGAACCCGGTCGCAGCGAAGAAAAAGAAATGAGCTTACGAATCTCTATAGGTATCCTGGCTGGTCTGTTGGTCAGTGCAGTTGTCGCAGAACCGTTGAAGGTGATGACCTACAACGTCTGGCTGGGATTTAATAAGAAACAACACCTGGAAGCCGGTGCGGAATGGATTGCAGCACAGCATGTCGATGTGCTGGCTCTGCAGGAACTGAAGGGATTCAATCAGGAACGTTTGGAAACTGCGGCAAAATCCTGGGGCCACTGCTATGCGATGATCTTTGATCGTCAAGGCGGTTTCCCGCAGGGGCTGACCTCGAAAACCCCGATAGAAAAAGTGGAGCAGATCCAGCCTG
This sequence comes from Pontiella desulfatans, assembly GCF_900890425.1. Classification (NCBI taxonomy): domain Bacteria; kingdom Pseudomonadati; phylum Kiritimatiellota; class Kiritimatiellia; order Kiritimatiellales; family Pontiellaceae; genus Pontiella; species Pontiella desulfatans. The sequence goes on from NZ_CAAHFG010000003.1 coordinate 753,117, forward strand.
AAAATAATCCTAAGCTGCGCGGGACGCTTCATTGCAAAACGGCTGGAATGCACTTTTTTGTGGTTCACTTTGATCCGCGAAACTATCTCCGGCGGCAGAAGGAGGCGCGGGCCGTGGTGGAACGGGTTGCACCGCTTGTTGAGGCCGGTGAAAAGGTTGTTGTACTGGGGGATTTTAATGCACATGCCCTGAGCGATAAGTCACAGTTGGCGAAGCAAGCCGGCCTGTTGGAAAAATGGCTGGCCAAGGAGGGCGGGTCGCATCGTGCGTTTGATGATGCGGGGAATCTCGATTTTTCTGTTGTGCAGCTGTTTCTGGATGCGGGACTTGTGGATTTATCGGTTAACCCGCCTGCCACGTTTCCGACTCGGCTTCATTTTCCCGATATGTCCGCTGAGGAATTTGAGGGACTGGGTCAGCGCATTGATTATATTTTCACGAGTTCCGCATTGGCTGGAGGCTCGATAATTTATCCTCGGGCGGCTGTGCTGGATACGATATCTGACCATTATCCCTTACTTCTGGAGTTGAAACATGATTAAGATAAAAACGGGTTTGTTTGTAGGAGCCTTGCTGATTGCCGCAGCCGCGCTGGCGGAAAGGCCGAACATCATTCTGATGATGGCGGATGACCTTGGCTATGGAGATGCCGGGTTTAACGGCAACGAAATCATCCAAACGCCGGAGCTCGATCAGATGGCAAAGGACGGCGTGAAGTTAAGCCATTTCTATGCTGCCGGCCCCGTCTGCTCACCGACGCGCGGCACGTGTTTGACCGGGCGGCACTATTATCGCTATGGGATCTTTTCCGCAAATATCGGGCATCTGCCCAAACAGGAAATTACGTTGGCCCGCATGTTGAAAGAGCAGGGCTATACCACGGGGCATTTTGGAAAATGGCACCTCGGTACACTCAGCAAGACGCATTCAACCAAGGGCGAAAAACGCAAGCCGGCTGAAAACTATGCGCCGCCGTGGGAACGCGATTATGATCGCTCGTTCGTTGTGGAATCTTCGGTGTCCACCTGGGATCCGGCCAGCGATAAAAATCCATTTTATGACGATGGCACACCTTTGCCCGCATCCGACGAAAGCCTGCTGGGCGGTGCGGCGCGTGTGGTGGTGGATCGGGCGATTCCCTTCATGGAGCAAGCGGTTCAGGCGGAAACCCCGTTTCTTTCGGTGATCTGGTTTAATGCCCCGCATGAGCCCATCAAGGCGGGGCCGGATTATCTGAAGATGTATGAAAGTCATGACGAAGCCGCCCACTACTATGGCTGCATCACTGAGCTGGATGAGCAGGTGGGCCGCGTTCGTTCCAAGGTGCGTGAATGGGGGGTGGCGGAAAATACCTTGATCTTTTTCTGTTCGGATAACGGTCCCGAAGGCAAAGCGGCCAAAGGGAAAAAAGCCGGAACAACGGCCGGATTGCGGGGACGTAAACGCAGTCTTTATGATGGCGGGGTGCGGGTGCCGGCCCTTGTGGAGTGGCCGGGCAAGCTTAAGGCCGGTACAACGATTGAGACGCCGCTCTCCACATTGGACTATTTTCCGACGGCGATGCAGTTGGTCGGATATGACATGCCCGATGCCCGCCCGATCGATGGACAGGACATTCTGCCTATTCTCTCCGGGGAAACGGATAAGCGCGACAAGGCCATGCCTTTCCGCGCCAAGAGTGGGGCCACGCTCGTGAAGGATCGCTACAAACTCGTACTGCCGAAAGGTGAGCTCTACGACCTCTCCAAAGACTGGAGCGAGGAAAACAACGTGGCCTCTGCGCATCCTGAACGGGTGGAGATCATGACGAAAGAATTGATGGACTATCTCAAGTCCATGGAGGCGAGCCACGCGGGTGGTGATTATAATGATCCGGCGTTTAAACCCGTCGACGAGTGGAATGCATTCGGCAGTGGAAAAAAGAACAAGAAGTAATCGATGGGATATCTGATGATGAAACAAACGGTATGTTTGACGGCTATTTTTGCACTGGCACTTGCATCGGTTGCAGAACTTAAACTTTATGTTGCTCCGGATGGATCGGATGCGGCGGACGGATCGCTTGAAGCGCCTTTCCAAACCTTGGAAAAAGCGCGGGATACGATTCGCGGATTATCGCCTGAAGAGCGACGGCAGAACATCCGCGTATTTCTGCGCGGTGGAACCTATACCATCGAACAGCCCTTTGTGCTGAATGTGCAGGACGGAGCGCCGTTGGGGTTGCGGGTCAGCTATGAAGCTTTTCCGAATGAAACACCCATTCTGGATTCCGGTGTAGAGCTTGTCGGATGGAAAAAAGCTTCGACTTTACCGGAGGGTGCACCTGCTGAAGCGACCGGTAATGTCTATATGGCCGACATGCCAGATGGGTTGGAGCGGTTTTATTCGCTCTTTGATGAAGAGGGTTTTATCGATCGCGCGCGCATTCCGTATGAAAGCGCACCGACCCTGCCGATGGCGATTGACGGAACGCGCACGCGCTGGGAGGAGCTGGACCTGTTGCATTTTAAACCGGGGCCTTTCCGCAACTGGAACAATGTGGAAGACATCGAGATTTACCTGAAGCCGACCCGCAACTGGGTCTGCAACTATCTGGGTCTTAAGTCGGTCGATCTGAATGAAAATGTCGCGCGTACCCAGGTGGAGGGCACGTATAAACTCAGTGGACATATTCCGAGAAAGAAAAAGAGCCATAACATTGAAACCGAATTGGTGGAAGGCGGTGAGCTCTGCAATGTGCCGGAGGGGTTGAGTCGGCCGGGCACCTGGATCGTTAACACCCAGGAACGCAAGGTGTATCTCTGGCCTGCAAACGAGGCGCAGTTGAAGCAACGTATCGTTGCGCCGTCGCTCGAAGAATATATCCGCATTGATGGTGAAAATGATGAGTGGGGCGATTCTGATGTTCCGGTACAGGGCATCTCCATCAAGGGCCTGACCTTTAAGCATGGTAAACGGTTTGTTTTCAAAAAGGAGACACGGGGCATTCAGCATGACTGGGAGCTGTTTGATGAGGGGAATGCCTATATCCGCATGCGCGGTGCGGAGAACTGCGAAATCAGCGGTAACCGTCTAATCAATGGGGCAAACAGTGGAATCCGGCTGGATCTCTATTGTCAGAACAACCGGGTGGAAGGGAACCTTATTGAAAATATAGGTTACACCGGCATCCTGCTTTGCGGGTATGGACCGGGTACGAAGGACGTGAATAAAAACAACCTGATCACAAACAACGAGATTTCGCGCATCGGTCAACTGTGGTTCCATGGCTTGGGGATCTTTGTCTTCCAAAGCGGATACAATACGATCAGCCATAACTATATTCACGACACGCTCTACGATGCCATCGTGGTATCGGGGGTACGACCGCGTTTCTTTGGGTACCGCTTTAAGGATTTTCCTGATTTTCCAACCGCTTATCCCGACCTGCGTGAAATCATGCGCATCATGCGCTGGAAAGAGATCGGGGGAAAGCCGGCAACGTTTAAAGGTTGCCTGGATTATGCGCACAGCCGCGGCAATATGATTGAATATAATGAAATCGGCGCCGCCATGGTGGAAGGCGGCGACGGGAATGCGCTCTATCTTTCCGGCACCTACGGCAACACATTCCGATACAACATGGTTTATGCCAGCCCAACGCCTCCCGGTATGTTCCGTAATGATGACGAACAGTATGAATCGGATTTTTACGGCAACATCCTGATCGGCCTTGATCAGCCCCGCCTGAGCGGCGCGAATCTGAAACACGAAAACGCGTTTGAGAATAATATGATTCTCAACTGGGGACAGGATGCCATCGGCAAGGTGACCTCGCTCGACAAGGAGCATGAGGTCGGCAGCCCCGGGACGCGGGTCAGCCGAAATATTTTCTGGCACCCGAAAGCCAATACCCAGTTTATCGGAAAGATCGATGTACACTATGGCGACGGGAATGTCTTTTATGCCGCCGGTGATCCAGCCGGATCAGCGGCATGGCTCAAGCAACGCCAGACGGCGGGGCAGGATGCCAACAGTGTGGCCGCAGCTCCCATGTTCCAGGGGGTGGAAAACTTTGACTTCACTCTGAAGCAAGGTTCGCCCGCCTTGAAGCGCGGGTTTCTGCAGATTCCGTTTGAGTCGATCGGCTTGCTTGAAAAACCGGCCGTTGTCCGTTTCCGAGAGGAAGGGATCTCTATTTGGGATCTAATGGAAGGGAAACGTATGGCAGAGTAAGAGAATCTCCGCTTCGATTGCTTAATTTTTCCAAGGAATGGAAAAATGGAAGCTCCCCTTGCGTCTTATAGCTGGAGGTTATTCTATATGAGATTTTCGGGGTATGTATTTGTATTGGCTTTATGTCTTGAAATAGGGGCGCAAGGGCAGGTTCTCAAAGTTTTAGGCAGGAAAACGCAGGTTCAGACCGAGCGGCCGAATATCGTGTTTATGTTATGCGATGATATGCGCTACGACCGCATCGCCGCATTGAACAGCTGGGATGCCGATCTTCAAACGCCTCATCTGGATCAGCTGGTCTCTGATGGCATGAACTTTACCCGTGCTTACGATACCACGCCGATTTGTTCCGCCAGCCGCGGGCAGGTCTTTACCGGACTCTACGAATTTTCCACGGGCTGTAACTTTAACCGCGAAAACGAAAAAAAGATAACGATCGATGATTGGCAGGGCGGGTATGCGGTTCGGCTGAGAGCAGCGGGGTACCGCACGGCGTTCGGGGGCAAAGAGCACTGCCAGGTGTATAATTATACCGGTGGGAAAAAACAGGATTTTGACCGTTGGTTCGGTTTTTCCAATGGTTCCGGCGACGGAAACTATTGGATGGACAGTAATCCGAATGCAAGCTGGTGGTTCGAAAATGACCATTGGGCATCGTTGGGCGACGGCGTGCGCAACGAGCACGAAACCTATGCTCAGGCGCTGTTGGGGCAGGCGTTTATCAAAGAATGCGTGCAGCAGCATTCTGAACAACCCTTCATGCTTTCGCTGAATTTTAAAGCACCTCACAGTCCGCTGAGTGAGTTTGATCCGCGCTATGCTTCCGTCTACGACGGCACGGAAATTGATCGATCACCCAACGATGGATTGGCCAGCGCGTTGCATTTGCCACCGCAGGCATTTTGCGGGCGCACGGCATTCAAGGGCGGGTGGAGTGACACCAGTGCCGATCAATACAACACGTTGATCTATGGAATTGATGCCTGCGTTGGTATGGTGCGCGCTGAGCTGGAGGCACAGGGCGTGGCCGACAACACCATTGTCATCTTCATGTCGGACAACGGCTATTTTCGGAATTCAAAGGGCTTTGGTGACAAGGTCTATGCCTATGAAGAAGGTTCCCGTACGCCCATGATTGTTTATGATCCGCGCAAACCGGTCTCGCACGGACAGAGCTGCGGTGCGGTGGTGGGAAACATCGATGTGGTGCCTACCATGCTTGATCTTGCGGGTGTGGATTATAAAGTGGCCTACGATCCCGACGGCACCATCGGCAACCGTGGCTACCATGGCCGCAGCATACTGCCGCTGCTGGAAAATCCGGCATTGGACATCCACGACTCGATGTTGGTCATGGACATTTGGAATTCGCGTGCCGAGCAGCATTTGGCACTGATTACGCGCGAATGGAAATATATCCACTGGTTCTACAGCGCCAATGGCTTCAGCCAGTCTGAGGAACTCTACCACAAGGATGATACCTTCGAAAACAGCAATGTGAAGGCGGCCAACCCGGTCGTGATGACGGATCTCTATTCCAAATATGATGCATGGCTGGCACAGTGGACGTCCGATGCCACAACTCGGGATCGCTATGCCGATTATCCGGAGCTGATGGAGCGCGGGCTGAATATGAGCACGTTGGTCGAGGCGGACGTGAAAGCCGTGATGAGCCCCAAGGCCACAGCCGACTACATCGTGCACAGCGAAAATACACCGAATTATCCGGTGGGATACACCAATCAAGTCACCATCGGAAGCTGGTAGAAGTCGATGAAGAAACCATTGTTTATTTTGGGACTGGTGGTCATTGCCGGCATCTCGAACGCACAAATTATCAAGATCCTGGGGCGCAAACCGAACGCTTCGACGGCACCGAACATCATCATGATGATGGCCGACGATATGGGGCCGGGCGATGTGGGCTATTATGGATGGAATGATAAGATGGAGGATCCCGTCTTGACGCCGCATCTTGATGCGATGGCCTCGTCCGGCCTGCGTTTCGACCGTTTCTACGCGCAGTCGCCGGTCTGCTCGCCAACGCGCGGCAGTTGCATTTCCGGCCGCCACGCCTTTCGCTATGGCATCTGGGAGGCCAACCAGGGCGGCGGACGCGTGGAGGAAATTACGCTGCCCGATGTGCTGAAGAAACATGCGGGCTATACCACCGGGCATTTTGGAAAATGGCACCTGGGTCGAATGGTGCCGCACCAGGACTGGGGGCAGGCCACGCGGATGGATCACTACACGCCGGGCATGGCCGGTTTCGATGAATGGTTTTCGGTGACGCATTCCGTAAAGACCTACGATCCCTACGGCCCAGCCGGGGTCGATGATCCGCCCGAAATGGATTCCGACTATAATCCCTATTACCACAACGGCGTCGAATACACCGATCCTTTGTTTGGCGATACTTCCGAAATCATTATGGATCGGGCGATTCCTTTCATGGACCGCGCGGTCAGCCAGGGTAAGCCGTTCATGGCTTGCATCTGGTTCCATACGCCGCACAAGGATCTGGATGCCAGCGCCGCCGACCAGGCGCTCTATCCCAGCGGAAGCGATGGCGAGAAAAAATACTATGGCTCCATCACGGCGATGGATCGGCAGATCGGTCGCCTGCGCACGTGGCTCCGAGCAAAGGGCATCGAGAACAACACGATTCTGTGGTTCACCACCGACAACGGCCAGACCACCGGCTCGTCGGGCCCCTATCTCGCTTCGAAGCGGCATTTGTTCGATGGCGGGATTCGCGTACCCACCGTTCTCGAGTGGCCGGCGAAGGTTCCGGCTAATCGCACCACCGGTTTCCTGGCCAGCACGAGCGACTATTTCCTGACGCATCTCGATGCGGCAGGGATCGACTATGTTGATCCGCATCCGCGCGACGGGATCAGCCTCGTGCCTTGCATCGAGGGGGCCATGTCCGCGCGCGCTAACTCGATTGCGTTCCAGTCGCACGACACCTCGGTCATTATGAGTCAGGCCTTCAAGGCCATGAAGGTGCGCCCGGGGGCCTATTCCGACGGGTTTACCGAAAGGCAAGGGTTTCCTATTGATGAATGGCTGTTGTTCGACATGACGCTCACCAATCAATATTTGATCGAGCGCGAGAACATTTCCGCTGGCAATGCGACCGTCCTTTTCTCTCTTACGACGGAGTATGACCTTTGGAACCTTTCGTGCAGCAACAGCTACCACGGCGCGGACTATGATGCTCCGTTCACTGCCAGTGGCGACTACAAGGGATTGGCTAGCGATGATTGAACACCGGGGAGGACTTGCTCTCCGAGCGTGCCGCCCACTGGAATCGTTCTAACCAGGGCTGCCATTGTGCGGCCTCTGCTTTTCCAAAGCTTGGAAAGGGAGGCCATGGAAGGTATAAGTTCTCTTATGAATGAATTCAATCAGCGGGAAGCCGAGTCCCTGAAGGATGCCGGGACACTGGTATCCCAGTTCCTTGATTCCGGCAATGATGTACTGACTGAGGAGGAGCTGGCAGCGACGTCGCCGATCCTGAATTCGCTGGACGAATCCCGCTACCACTTTACCAACGAAAACTTCATGGTGGCCGGCGGTGAAAAAACCATTTCCAAGGTCTACGATTCGCAGGCCGACCGCTATGTGGCGATCGCCCGTCCTCGAAAGCGGGAGACACGTTCGGATATGGAGCAGTTCCTGCGGGAGGCGCGCCTCACCGCCAAACTGCAGCATCCAAATATTCTGCCGGTCTACGAGATTGGACTCGACGGCGAAGGCATTCCGTATTTTGTGATGCGCCTGCTCACGGGCGAGGGGCTCCGGCAGATTGTCCACCGGCAAAAGGACAACGAAGACGACTATCGTGAGAAATATCCGATGGATCGCCTGCTCTCGATTTTTCTCGATGTATGCGATGCCGTCACCTATGCCCATTCGCGCGGGGTGCTGCATCTTGACATTAAGCCGTCCAACGTGCGCGTCGGGCGTCACGGGCAGACCATTCTTTACGACTGGGGTTTGGCCAAGGTGGTGGGTGGCGATGAAACGCAGCTGGACGATGACGCCGAGGAATTCGATTCGGACGTGCTGAACGACATGACCCTGTCGGGCATGATGAAGGGCACCCCGGGCTATATGGCACCGGAGCAAACGGTGGCCAAGGGCTTTGTCAGCACGCGGGCGGATGTCTATGCGCTTGGCGCATTGCTCTATTTTATCCTCACCGGTCGGGTTCCAGTGAAAGGTGACACGGTCCAGGAAATTGTCCGAAACACGCGGGAGGGCCGCATTCTGAACCCGCGGGTGCGCCTGCCGGCCTCCAAGGTGTCCACAAGCCTTGCCGCCGTTTCCCTCAAGGCGTTATCGCTCGATCCCTCCAACCGCTATGGAACGGCTAAAGAACTGGCGGACGAGGTTACACGTTATCTGCGTGGGTATGCCACCCGAGCCGAACGGGCGGGGCTCTTCAAGCAACTGCAGCTCTATGGTCGCCGTCATAACAAGATGCTGACCGTGGCGCTGCTCTTTTTCATTGTGTTGGCGGCTGTGGTTGGCTTTTCGCTGGTCAAGGTGAGTGTTCAGCGGCGCGCGGCCGAAACCAATTTTTCGTTGTATCGCGCCGAGGCCGAACGCTCGGGTAAGCTCTATGAAGATATGAAGGCCTTCATGCTGCGTTCGGCTTCATCCGGCGATTTCTGGGATGTCGGTCTGATGGAAGAACTGGTGCTGGCTGAAATGGGTAAAACTGTCAGCGGGGACTACCGCAAGGAGTTGCATTGGATGCTGGGGGTCATTGCCTTTATTCGCGAGGAATACAACACCGCCGAAGGCCATTTTGAAGAATCGGGAACTGCTTTAAACAGTGTATTTCGTAAGCAGGCACGGCTGGGCATCGAACTCAAGGCCGATGACTCGGTCCTGCTCAGTGATGCTCAGTTTGCGCAGATGCTGGAAATGCCCGTAACCAAAGCCAAGTTCCGCAAGCAGATTCTTTATTACGCCTATTACGAACGTAAGAACCGTCCTTCAACGATTAATCCGGAGGAGCATCTGCCTGTGGCGATCGCCATGCTGAACCTCATCAACGACACTCCGGGATGGGGCGGTAAGCTGAAACTGAAGCCGTTGGAGGGCGGGGGCTATCACCTGAATCTCAGCGGTGCGCCCTATATGATGTTCAGTCCGCCTCAGTACACGGGAGAAGGGTTTGTTAGCATCCTTCGGCCTTTAAACCTGAAAACGATCGATATCAGCAATACCGAGGTCCGCGATTTTTCTGAATTCCGTCGTCTTCGCAATCTCGAAACACTGATTGCACGTAATGTGGAAATTTATGATCAAAAAGATGCCGTTTATCGCCTGAGCAACCTGGACATTCGCAAGTTGATTATTTCGGAGGGGATGCTGTCGGAGAAAAACCTGAAGAAGCTGCGCAAGGCCCTGGATGTGGATGTGGTTCCCGCCAGTTAGGGCGTGCCCCCCGTCCGTGAGGAGTTGCGCTACCCCAGATAATCATTAAGGCTCTTGATCTGGGCGATCAGGCGTTCCTTCATGCGGCTTTTCAGTCGGTAGGCGGTGCTGAGTCCCATGCCCAGTTTCTCGGCCAATTCTTTGATGTCCTGCTCCGCCATGAGTCCCTTGAAAAGGTCGATCGCTTCGTCCGAAAAATCCTGCGAGATATTCTTGAGGGCAAGGCCGGCAATGTAGTTGTTCCACTCCTGCTCAGCAATGCGGTTGATATCGGGCATGGTAATGGAATCGAAATATTCCAGCTCGTTAGACTCGCGTAGTTTTTCGTGCTTGTTGCGGTCGCTGATTTTTTTGCGAACATAGTCGTGGGCACAGTTGCGGGTGGTGACGGCGAGATAGCTGCGGAAGCGCTTGAGCTTGTGAATTTCGATCTCCGGCAGCTTTTTCCAGAGCTTGAGCAGCACCTGTTGGAGCAGGTCGCCGGCATCCTCGTAGGGAATGTTCAAGTGGCGCAGCACGCCATAGATATAGTCCTGATACGACGCGGCAAACTCGTCCCATGCCTGATTGTCGTATTGGTTTTGCACCTTTTCAAGCAGGGTGATCCGGGTGCGGTAGGTTTCTCGTTCTTCCTGATTCATAGGTTGCCCTTTATACATATAGAATGCCGTGGGTTGAATGTTTTGGATGAAAAAATTCAAATTCTCCGGATATGAGAAAGCAACGGCCAAGGTTGCGTCTCATTGATATCCATTTAATCAGAGGGAACTATATGCCGTTTCACAAACATGCTTTCGCTTTATCAATTCTCGCAGTTGCGGGGTCGGTCGCTGCGGTGGATACAAACAGTGTTCCATTCGTAGAGTCATTCGAAGACTATTCATCAGGCACCATGCTGAATAATACCAATGGCTGGAGCGGAAGTGCGGTGGTCACTAATCTGGCCTACATCTACGATGGTGCAAATAAGGGCTTTCCAGTGGTTGGAACCCACACCAAGGTGCTCGACGTCGCAGGCGGCGCAACCAACGCGATTGATGGGGCGTCTTCATCGGTTGTTTGGGTTGATTCCATCATCAACGCCGAAGCTTTTTGGTCGGAGCCGGGGCATCCCGAAGTGGACACCAACGCCAACGCCTGTGTTTACGTAAACGCCAACGGCAACTTGGTGGCCGGGCACACCGAATATGGCTCGTCCAACCTGATCTGGAGTGTTTTCGATGCCGTGGCCATTTCTTCTAATGATTGGAACCGCGTGGCCCTCCAGCTCGACTACCGCACGCACTATTATTCCATCCTGCTCAACGGCGTTATGCTTGAACACGCCGTTGGTCGCACCACACCGAACGGATCGGGCGCAGGCGGTGTGTGGTTTCCAATGATTGGAACTTTCCCGTTCGTCGGCATTGCGCTCGAAGGTGATGCGTTTGTTGACGATCTCGTCGTTTCAGAAGACGCGCCGTATGTTTCCATCACCGTGGCCGATGCCGGAGCTGTGGCTGAAGGCGACAGGGGGACCACATTCGCCAGCTTCACTATTTCGCTCTCCAGCACCAGTTCTGTCCCTGTGAGGTTCGATTATGCCACTTCCGATGGAACCGCCGTTGCGGGAACGGACTATATCGCAAAATCCGGAATACTCGTTATTCCCGCAGGCGTTTTGCAGGCCGTGGTTGATGTGGAAATCTTCGGCGATACCGAAGAGGAATCGGATCTCGATTTTTTCCTGGAAGTCAGCAACCTGGTCAACGCGCTGATCGTCGATGCGCATGGTTCCGCAACCATCGTGGATGACGATGTTGTGATTAGTGCGGATCTGGTTGTTACGGGAACCACATCGAAAATTACCGATGGCGCACTGAGCAATCCAAGCGGTGGTGTAACAAACCATTTCTCTGCCTCAGAAACGGTGGACTGGGTGGTTTGGAACGGCGCATCCATCACGCCAGCCGAACGTAAGAACGGTGGAATGGCCTTTACGGGCTTCAGCTCCATCCAATCGTGGTCAATAGGCACTGGCAACCGAATCTTCACCGCGTGGGAAGATGGAACGGTGGTTCCCGCCGCAACCAACTTCAGTGGGCTCGCCATGACTGATGTGGGGCAGGACGTGCCATACACCGCGGTGGACTTTTCGATCGGTCTTCAGCCCGTCACCGCCGGAAGCTACTACAGGCTGAAGATCTATTCGACCGACAAGCGGAACAACTCATCCGTCAAATACTGGGATGTTGACAGCCGTTCCCATGTGGTTGCTACATCGGAAACGGATAACGATGCTGCGGATTTGCGCATCCATGAAATCATCATTTCGAACGTAACAGCCAACGCAACCCTGCCGTTGCAACTTGCCGGCGAGCGCACGGGCAGCGGATTCCCGGTGGTACTCGGTGGCATGGAACTGATCTTGGTGGGTTCGTTGCTTCCGCCTCCGGAAGAGGGCGGATACGCTGGATGGACGGGCGACTTTCTCCTGAGCGGAACGAATGCTTTGCTGATTGCTGATCCAGATGGCTCTGGATACAACAACCTCTACGAATACGCCTTCGGCGGCAACCCCACCAATGCGGACGATAACGGTGCCGATCCGACCTACGGGCTGAATGGCGACCAGATTGAATATGTCTACCTGCGCCGCAACGATACCAACCTGAATTATGCAGTTGTGGTTGGCACCAACCTGTTCTCCGGAAGCTGGAGTAGCAATGACGTTCTCGAAGTGGGTTCCGCCACCAAAGATGGAAATTATGATTCGGTTACCAATTATATTCCAACGGTTGGAAAAACCAACGGATTCATACGCGTCCAGGTGGATGTGCTCTAGCTCAGGTTAAATTCGTTTCTTTTTTCACCCATAAACCATCAAAGCACCATCCTGTGGTGGTATTACATTCAGTAATGAAGCGTATAAATTTCAGCTTGGAGAGAATCGTCGTTGATCACTCCCGTCTTATAGGAGAGCGCAAGGAAATCTGACCGGGAGGTTCAATGAATCGCGACCGATCATATGACCTGAATATGGGCTGTCGGACCAAAAATCCGTAGTAGGGAAAATAGGAGGATGCAACGCCGGTGTAACAGCGTATCGGGGAAGCATCCATGATACAGGAAATACAACTGAGGAGGAACCGTGAAAAAATCATTGATAGCCTTGCTTATGGGCGCGGGCATGATCACCGCAGCATCGGCACAAACCAGCAGTATCATCAATACCGACTTTAAGGCGATTGAAGGATATTCCGATGGAACCATTGTCGGAAAACCTACAGCCTCTCCGAAATGGGAGCATGTTGAGAATACGGCACCGAATGCATTTGAAATTACTGATTCGGCAGGCGATGGATATGCTGATCAAACCTTGACGATTGATGATTTTGGTACCAATAACCTCGGGCAATATGTCTATCTCGATGCCACATCGGCCGGTAACGAGGTGGATGATGAGTGGTCGGGCATTATGGATTTTAAGCTTGAGCTGAATGATGCTTTTGCCGGGGCTCCGGTCACGCTGACCCGTACGAAAATCTTCAACATCGGTTTATCGACGGTGAATAGCAATAACCTGCGGGATGTTCATCTGGAAGATGCATTTGTGACGGTAAAAACCGACAATGATGGATCCTTGCAGTTCCAGTTTAACGGAAGTGATAATATGGTGGTTCTGCCGGTTGAAGATACCGGATGGGATCCCGAAGACGGCCTTGGCGGAGGTGCCGACTTTGTCACGGACGATCTGCGCCTTTCCTGGACGATGCGTAAAACCGCAAATGAAGGGGTTTATGGTGCATGGGCATCCATCGAGAACCTTGGTACAGGATCGAATTATACCAGCGCTGCGACGCTCCACCATTCGCGTATCGATGTGTACACCAATACGGCTCCGTACTTTCTCATGGGTCGTGTTGAAAATGCCGACTTTAATGGCGGCACCAATGTTCATAGCGTAATTGTCGATAAGCTGAGTTTCGAAAAGGTATCGAATGTTGCACCGATGCCGGTGCCGCCGGCGGTTTCCGTTCTTTCGGGGGATCAGCAGGCAACCCTCTCCTGGGGATTCCTATACGATGTGGACAGCTACAAGGTTGAGGTATCCGATTTTTCGACCGGGCCCTGGGCTGAAGCAACCAATGGCCTGTCAAATACGGTTGCTGAGTATACCGACACCGATCTCGTAAACAATCAGGTCTACTATTATAGAGTCACGGCATTTTATGGGGCCGCGGAGGCGCTTTCCGAGGTTGTGATCGCTAAACCGCTTTCCGTGGTTACCGGCCCCATATTTGCAACTTCGTTTAAAGCGTCCGAAGGGTATGTCGGTGGTGACTTGGCGAACCAGAAAAATTGGGTTGCACTGTCTGGAACCGGCGCAAATGCATTCGAGGTGGATGCCGCAGGCGACGGCTATGCCGATACCGCGCCCAACGGTGCAACCTGGAACACGACCAATGGAAACACGGTATACTGGTCTTCGGCCATGTCGAACGGGGTGAATGCCACCTGGAGCGGCACGGTGGACTTCCAGCTCTCAGCCGTTGCCTTTCCGGGAGCCTATAAAACCAACGCGTGGTACGAGTACGATATCGTGGAAGGCATCACGAACAGCATTGCTACCAATGAAGTGGTTCGTAATATCGGAACGGCACAGAATCAGAACTTTATTGCTCTTGATCTGGCACTGACCCTGTCGGATGCGGATCCTCTGGACGTAAACGACACGAATCAGGTCAACCTTTGTGTACAGTCCCGTTCTGCTTTTGGGTTAAGGACGGCCTTCAACTCCGCGGGCAACAATCGTGCGCTGAACACGGCCATGGAGCCTGAAAAGCTTGGATGGGATCCCGCTTGGAGCAATCCGACCAATCTGCTGGCCGACGGTCCGGATTTTGAATCCGATAGGATCCGTTTGACCTATACCATCCAGAAAACAGCGGGGCAGGACTTTTACGTGGCATTCGCTACGTTGTCGAATCTGGTGACCGGTGCAGTATCTTCTAACGACGGTACGAACCCTTCAAAAGTTGCTGATTGGTGGGAATATGAAAAGCCCGGAGCCTATGCTGCTCCGTTGCTTCGTTTTGCCATGGGAAAATCCAAGCTCGCGGACGGAACGCAAAATCCCGGGGATGTTGCAGTCAGCAGCGAGCTGGACGTCAAGATCGATTCCGTCAGCCTGACCCATTCCAACGGCGCGGCACCGCTGCTGTTTCCGCCGAGCTGGTCGGAAGCCACACCGGTTGCATCTTCGTCAACCGCCAACGAACTGACTTGGCAAAGCGGTATGTCGGCGACCGAAGGCTATGTCGTTCTCCGCTCGCTCTACGATGGAGGCCCCTATGCAACGAATGCGGTGGTTTCCAATGCAACCTCGTATGTGGATACAGACGTCAACGATGTTTGGACCTATTACTATGTGCTCCGTTCCTACCAAGGTGCATTCCACAGTGCCAACTCGTCGCAGGAAAGCGGAACCATCATCCCGGTTTCCAGTATCTTGAAACTGGGAGGAACCGGAAGCACCTATGCTAATTTGGAAACCCAGAACAAGCCGAAGCTGGATAATACGGACTCGGGGACAACCCTAAGCAACATTACGGTTCGGTCGGGAATATTCATCGAAAACGGAAATCCGGCGACCCTGCAAAGTATGGGCACCTTGGACAACACCCTTCGGGGCTATATCCAGACGCATGAAACGGATTATAATCGTTCCCGCGTGTTCAACCGAATCGATCCGCAGTTAGTCAAATATGAACTGAGTGGTGGAACCGCCACCAACAGCGCGATTTTGACCTACGTTCTCGCGTCGGAAATGGACGACCCGGACGTCGTTGCCGCAGGCGAGGTGGATCTGACGGCGGCCGCATACGAATACGCGCTCTCCATGAATAACTTCAGTTTGATGGACAACGCGACCACCGGCAAATACGCCCGCGCCTTGGTTCGTCAGGATTCGACCTGGTACGTCAGCGAAGCCTACATGGAAGATGCTTCCGTGCTGTCGATCGCGGATATTGGAAATGCCGCCACAAACTGGCTGACGCTGGATATCACCCCGGTCGACACATTCTGGACTGCGCTGGGCCAGCCGGTCGTGAACCCGACTCTGGATCATGTCGACGCCATCGGCTGGTACATTGAAAACGGTAAGGTGGTGCAGGTGCTCACGCTAAGTGTTTCCGCTCAGAATGCTTCGGCTATCTCGGAATATAAATGGTGGGGAGCTGAACACCTGCTGCTCGATGACGACATGGCTTCCGACCCGGATGGCGATGGCGCGCTTAATCTGCTGGAGTTCGGGTTGAACGGTGATCCGAATAACCCTGCCGACACCGGTGTTGATCCAGAGTTGGATGTTGTGAACGTGGGGGGAACAAACTATATGCAGTATGTCCATCTCCAGCGGATTGGCGATAATCTAGGCGTTGATTACTCGATCAAGGATACCTACAACCTTGTTTATATCCCGATCACGAACGAAACGGAAATCGCCGCGCAATACATGGGCGACTACGACGAGAGCTACGAAACGGTCACCAACCTGATCCCGGCAGAGGGCAGTGTTAAGTTCCTCCGCCTTGAGCTCGAAGAACTATAGATCCCGCCTGTATGGGAAATATGAAAAGCCCCGGTTTGCCGGGGCTTTTTTGCATTGGGTAGGACGAATAATTTATTGGTTAAAAAAAGAAACGGGTGAGAAAACGATGAATTTTGTTTCGTCTGCATAGTATAAAAACCTGCACAAAATAGGCCGTTTATGATGAAGAGCAGGGGGAATCCGTAAAAAAGGAAGAGAAATGAAAAAGCATGCTGGAACATTAGTTGTTTTCGTGGCGTTGGGAATGGGGGCTGTAGCGATGGCGGGTGTAACTTTGTCGTTCGATAACGATGCGTCCGACTACTATGGCGACTCCAATGACCGTACCTTGGCATTCAACCTCAGTATGGGCTCGCCGAGTGTCATACCCGATAACCTGTCGTTCACCAATGCGTTGGGTATTACCGGTTCCTCCACCGGTGCCGGTTCGGTTGTGCTGACTGCAACAGCGGGATTCGGTTTTACATCGACCAATGCGAGCTGGGATAATACCGACTATGGGACGCTAGGCGGGAACAATACGCTGGTCATGTCGCAGAACAAAGGGACGATCCAGGGCCTGAATCCTCGTGGTGACAGCGAAAAATTTAATCTGAATGAAATCTTATGGTTCGAAGTCAGCGGGTTGGGTGACGGGCAAACCATGGAGCTGTCTGGGTTTACCCAGTTGGATAATAATGCCAACCGCGTGGATTTCTATGTGGGGGATAGCAGCACGATTGTATTGCAGCATGTCGGCATGGTATCCACCAATTATGCCACGGCCTATTCCTTGGAAAACGGCGACCGTTTTGGTTGGGGATGGCGGGATACGGGGAGTGCTACCAGAACCGGTATAACGTCGATCACCTTGGATGTCATCCCGGAACCGGCGACACTCGGTATGATTACTTCGATGGGCATTGGCATACTTTGGGTTCGGCGCAGGTTCACGATCTAGCCCCCACGGAGATACAATGTTGAAAAGGCAGCCGCAGGTGGCCTTTTTCATTTTCAATGATTGGACGTTCGGTGGGAATTTCCGGGCTTTGGAATCGTCTATTCGATAACTTTCAGCGATTGGAAACCTAGAGGGATTCGTATGAAGCGTCGTAATTTCATGAAATGCGTATCGGCTGCAGTAGGCGCGGCCGGGGTGGCCAGCGCCTATAAGCTGACCGTGGTGGGCAAAAAGCCGCCGGAACGGCCGAATATAATCTACATCATTTCTGATGACCAGGGGTGGGGCGATGTTGCCTACTATGGCCACCCGACACTCAAGACGCCCGAACTGGATGACATGGCGGCAGAGTCGCTGCGTTGCGACCGCTTCTATGCCGCTGCTTCGGTTTGCAGTCCCACGCGCGCAACGGTGCTGACCGGGCGCAGCAACTGGCGCATGAACATTACCTCGCCCCTCAATCCCGGCGAGGCCGCCATCCCGTACAGTAACAAGACGCTGGCGGAATATCTTCAGCCGCTAAACTACTACACTGCACACGTCGGCAAATGGCATATTGGGGGATTTGAACAGGCCACTGCGGGGGCGTATTATCGCCCTCCATGGACGTGTGGATTCGATCATTGCCACTCCACCTACAACGTGGTTAACACCGGTGATCCCTATGCCGCACTGGTTGATGACTACAACGCCGCGCAGGCTGGAACGCCGAATGTCGATAAGAACAATATCGTGCATGATATGGACTATATCGAGGACACGGTCCGGCATGACCTCTACTGGGTCTATCCGCCGCCCGCAGGAAAAGAGGCAGAGGCTCTTGGCGGCGCGTGGAACATACCTATAGAAATTGCCAAGGACGATGCGTTTTTACGCAGTGGAAACGATGCGGCCACGACGGGGCAGAAAACCATCGACTTCATTCGCGAGGCAAACCGGCAAAACAAGCCGTTCTTTATCTATTCCTGTTTCCACAGCGTCCATACGCCGCTCTCTGAAATCCTGGAATATAAAGACGATTACGCTGATATCGATCAGACGATCTATGAGGCCTGTAAAAAATATTTTACCAGCCTCACCGCCATGGATTTTGAGATTGGTCGAATTCGTGACGAGCTTCGAACGTTGGGCATTGCCGACAACACCATCGTCGTTTTTTCAAGCGATAACGGACCCAATAAAAAGGACGCGCCGAAAACCTATGTGCCCGGTCTTCAGGGCGGTCGATTCTACTACACTCACATTGGTTCGCCCGGCGGCTACCGAGGCTACAAGCGTGACGAACACGAAGGCGGCCTGCGCGTTCCCGGCATCATTGAATGGCCTGCTGTCATCACCACACCGCGTAGTACCAAATACCCCGTCGTTACCTACGATTTTGTTCCGGCCATGCTGGAGCTGCTCGGCATCGAACCCGAGATGCCGATGGATGGCGACGGCACCAAGCTGCTCAAGCTCTTGCGCAACCAAATTGCCGAAAATCCCAATGGTACACTGGTCAATCCCGCCGATGAGCGCAAGCCGATGGGGTTTAAGGATTCCAAGGACGACGCTTGGATGACACACACTCACAAGCTCGTTCGCACCGACTGGACGGATCTTCCCGGTGGTGCCTATCAGTGGGAACTATACAACATGGTCAACGACGAGTTCGAGGAAACCGATCTCTCTACAACCGATCCAACCCTGCTCAATTCCATGATCGCCGACTGGACTGCCTGGGCGGCCGATGTGCAGAATGATATTGATGATCTTTAAATGGTAGGGAAGGCTCTCCGAGCCGTCCGCCCTGTCGCACCGCCCGCCCGCCGAGCTCGCCCGCCGAGCCATGCCGCCGAGCGGCGCGCCGAGCCGTCCGCCCTGTCGCACCGCCCGCCCGCCGAGCTCGCCCGCCGAGCCATTCCGCCGAGCGGCGCGCCGGGACGGCAAGCCCTACCGCTCCGCCCGCCGAGCCATGCCGCCGAGCGGCGCGCCGGGACGGCGAGCCCTACCGCTGCGCCCGTCGCACCGAGATTCCGAAAGCAAAGCTTTTACCCGTAGAAGAGAATCGGCAACTTCAATTCTCGTCTTATGAGTAAATGAGGAAGCATTGATGATTAAATACACACTATCCTTATGTATATGGTTTGGATGCATTGCGCAGGCATTCGCTTCCAATATCTACGTGGCGACCAATGGGAATGCCGGAGCGACCGGATCGCTTACCGATCCTTTCGACAGCATCCAGGAAGCAGCCGATGCTGCGAATCCGGGGGATGCGGTTTCTATTTGCGGCGGAAAATACCATGAATCTATCACCCTGGACGGTCTCGTAGGCAATTCAACCAACCGCATTGTTTTCCAGAACCACGCTGAAGAAGAGGTCGTCATTGCCGGAACCCTTCCCGTCACGAACGGTTGGACGCAGTGGAGCCAGAATTCCAAGGTCTGGAAAACAACGGTTTCCGAAGATGTGTGGCAGCTATTCGTGGACGGCAAGGCCATGACCGGTGCGCGCTGGCCGAACGTGCAGAAGGACTGGATGGAGCCGGACAGCGGCGACGGCCACAACCCAACTCCGTTCAGCTATTGGGATCAGGAAACCACCTGGGCGAAAATCACAGACGATTCATCGTGGGGACATATGGTGAACGATGATCTGAAATTTGATCTCAGCGGCCAGAACAAAAGTTATGAAGGCGGCATTTTTGTCGGCTTCCGCTGCCTCGCGACCGGGAACGATATTTTCAATGCCCTCATCACGAATCATGTGGCAGGCACTGCAGATCTGCATCACACCAAAGATCCGTATGGGGAATCGCCTAATGAATCGCAACCGGCCGACGGCGCGCGTTATTTCATTGAGGGGCACATCAACTGCCTGGATGCACCGGGCGAATGGTTCTTCGATAAAGGTACCGGCGAACTCTATGTTTGGTTCCGTGACAGCGGATCACCGGTCGGCCGCTATATCGAAGCCAAGAACCAGAACTTTGCGCTAACGCTCACCAATTGCGAATTTCTGGAATTCAACGGCATCAACCTATTCGGCGCGGCGTTCAAGCTCGACGAAACCTACGACACCACGTTTGAAAACTGCAACTTTCGCTATAGTTCCTATCTCAAGAAAATGCTCGGCATCTATCAGGGCGGCGGCGTACAGGATAGTTACTCCGCACCGTTCAATCACACGCTGGGCGGACGCGAACCGGCAAACCTGATCTGGCGCAACTGTGCGTTTTTTGGCTACGAGGGCATCGGTCTCTATATCCGCACCTTTGGAAGTAACCTGGTTGAAAATTGCTGGTTCCATAACGGCCAGTTCGGCCGCACACTCTTCGGTGCGGTCTCCGATAAGAAGGGAGCCGGCACTACGCTTCGCCGAAATACTTTTCATACGCTCGGCCTCGGCAACGCCACCAAGAACGGTCCGCATGGAGTCATTGAATATAATCTGGCCTACAACTTTATGTTTGAGGGCGACTTTTCCGTTTATCAGATTCCTATGCCGACACAGCCGACAACCGAAGTCCGGTATAACTGGGCGTTGAATGGGGCAGGGCGCAACGGCGTCCGGTTCGATGGTGATTATGCCAATACCAACTGCCTGGTCCACCACACCGTTTCCATGAACAATAACCGTGGTTTCCGCATCAAGGGTGACCAGCACCGCGTCTACAACATTACCGGCCTCGGTAATGGTCCCAAGAGCGACATCAATATTGCCCTTGAAAAATTTTACGGCTACGACGAAGACGGCAATATCATCGAAGGCCGCCGCGGCGACTTCCCTTACCACGGCAACGAAAACTCCATCGTTCGCAACATTGCCGGCGATGTGATTGACAACTGGCCGCTCATCCCCACCAATGTTGTCGGCGTCTGGCACGGCAATCTGCTCGGCAAAACCCTGTTCGAAGAACTGCGCGATCCGCTCAATTGGGACTTCCGCCCCAAGGCCGGTTCCGACTTGGAAGATGCGGGCATCGATGTTCCGGGGTTCACCGAAGGTTATGCCGGCACCGCGCCCGATCTGGGTGCCTACGAAACGGGCTGCACCAACTATTGGATTCCCGGCCGCATTTTTCCGCAGGCTTCCGTGCCGATTCCGCTGGATGAAACGCTGAACGCCCGTCCCGATGCCGACCTGATCTGGCAACCGGGGCAGGAGGCGCTGTCGCACGAGGTCTATTTTGGAACGGAAGCCGATCTGCTTGTGTTTCAGACCAATCAGGTGAACAACATCTTTATTCCCGGGGCACTGCAAACCAACCAGACCTACTATTGGCGCATCGATACCGTTACAGGCACCGGCACCACAACCGGCGAGGTGTGGCACTTTACAGTGGCCGATCCCGCCAACCCGACCCCGATCAACCATGCACCCTATTTTACCTCGGTAACTTTCGGTGCCCCCGCCGCCATTGCGGATGCGCCCTACGCGGATTCCATCGCGGGGCAGGCGGTCGATCCCGACGGAGACGCCATCACCTACACTAAATCAGCGGGCCCCGATTGGCTGAACATTGAAACCAACGGCGTGCTCTCCGGAACCCCCGGTGCGATGGATGCCGGCGTTAACACCTGGACGGTGGAAGTGTCCGATGGCAACGGCGCGACGGATACGGGCTTCCTGTCGATCGGTGTCATCCAACGGCTCATCCTGAACTTTGATGTGATGGATGACGCCTATGTGGACGATGCGTATCCAACCGCTAACTATGGGGCCAGCGCGGAGATTGAGCTCCGCACGCCGAACCTGGAAACCAATGGCGCGACGCGGGTGGGCTATATGAAATTCGAGGTGGCCGTGCCGACTCCGCTCATTTCCGCCAAGCTGTGGATTTATAAAGGGACCAACGTGCTCAGTGGCGGATTGAATATTTATGAGGTCGAGAACCATGCGTGGTCCGAGGATTCAATCACCTGGAGTAATCGCCCGGCGCTGACATCAAATCTATTGGGAAGCGCGGTACTGGACGGGAACTGGTTCTGGACCGATGTCACCAGCCATGTTGTTTCGAACGGGACCTATACGTTCGGGCTGGTGCGCGGGCCGAAGATTTCCAATCGCAGTGTCAAAAGCAAAGAAAACGGAACGTCGGCCTATCTCGCTTTGGAGCTGGAGGCCATTCCGGCAAACTCCTATCTGGAATGGGTGTCCGGCACGGTGTCCAACGCGTTGGAGTGGAACCCGAAGGATGATCCCGATGCGAATGGGCTGGATAACCTGTTTGAATATGCGGTGGCCGAAAGGCCAGACCAACAATTCCAAGGTGAAGTCTACCTCTACGCCTACCGTCGGCGAACCGATGCAGCCTCGCGCGGTCTTACCTACGAACTGGAACGGTGCGATAATCTGGTTTCCAATCGTTGGACGACCCATGGAATCAGCGAGGTGGCAAGCGGGCCTGCGGAACCGGGCTTTATCATGGTCACGAACGCGATTCCAATGATTGGAACAACGAATCGCTTTGTGCGGTTGAAAATAGAATTGAGTGCACATTCATCCCATAGGTGGTGCTGACGGAGAGTAAAACCCCGTTTTTGTTAAGGTTTCTGATGTCCGATTCATTTAGTCAATTCCGATTTTTTGTTGAAGGTTAACCATGGTTCCGCGCTTTGTGCATATGGCTGTCCCACAGCTCTTAGACAAACCCCGGCAGATACGCCTGTTCCGGCGCACCCCGTATGCGGCCGGGCGGTTTGGCTGTCCCATAGGAATCCAGCAAGGCGGGCAGGTTCCACCGGCGCCAAAGCACCGCGCGCACAACAGTGAACTGCCGCTTGAAGCTGTGCTCCCATCCGTGCATGAACGCGAGGCAGCGCATCAGCAGGTGGACCAGCAGCCCCATCCAGATCTGCCAGCGCACGGCGTTGGCGCTGTAGCCCAGGAAGTCGGAGAGTTGGAGCGTCTGCTTGATCTCCTTGAAGAACACCTCGATGTCCCAGCGGCAACGGTAGAGTTCGGCGACCGTCCACGCGCTCCACTCCAGGTGATTGGTGATGAAGGCGATTTCGACATCCTTGCCGTTAATCTCGACCAGCGCCACGACCCGGCGCAACTCGCACGGATAGGCTTTCTTCGATGCTTCGACCACCATCTCGATGACCTCGTCGCGCAGGATGCGCTTGTGCCCGGTGGTTTCGAGGGTGCGCACCACCTTGTACTGCATGTTGTCCTTCGCCCGGCCAACCCACCAGACACCGCGCACCGTCAGCTCGAAAAGATGCTTGAACTTGTTGTAGGCCTTGTCGAACACGGCGATTTCACCGGGTTTGAGCTCGGCGCACAGGCTTTGGGTCATCGTGCTGTCATGGTGCTTCGCCGTGTCGATGATGGCGCACCGGGGCAGGAAGCTTTGCAGGTCGAGGCGCAGGTGGCACTTGGCCGCAGCCTTGCGGCGGCGATGCTTCGCCCAGTCCATGCAGTTGGCGACGAGCTGGATCGTGGTCGAGTCCAGCGCATGGATCGTCTTGCTGAAGCGCCGGAGGTATCCGCGCCGAACCTTGCCCTTCGCGAAGCCCGGGACTGTATCCATCAGATGCTTCATCATGCACCAGTAGAGCTCTTCGGCCATGTCCGCGTTGCGGATCTTGTTCGCGTGGCTCAGGTTGTTACGCGACGGAGGAACCGCGCCGCGGATGGTAGAGAGCGCCGCCGCGTTCATCTGGAGCGCGTCGCACACATCGTTGAGTCCGAGTGCATGGGAGAAGTGGGCGTACAGCAAAGAAACCACATGGCTCCACGGCGTGTACGTCCGGCTTTGAATGTCCACGCCATGCTTCTGCGCAAGGCTCGACACCATGTGTCCGGGAATCAGATTGCACAATTGTTTCAAGGTTGTATACCTATGTCCGGCTGGCTTGTGTTTATGTTGTTTTTTCATACCCTCCGAGTGGAGGATTTCAACGGCACATGCCAGCCTTTTTTTTCAATATCTATGGGATGACAATGAATTGAGTGAATAAATGAAACGAAGAGATTTCCTGAGTACGGTTACGGTGGGCAGCGGAGCGATGGCTTTTGCTCGTGGTTCGGCCAAGCGCCCGAATCTGGTTTTTCTGCTGGCCGACGACATGCGGTTTGATGCCTGCGGCTTCATGGGAAATAAGGATGTGAAAACACCGAACCTTGACCGGCTTGCCGATCGGGGCGTGGTCTTTGATCGGGCCTACGACACCACCGCCATCTGCATGGCGAGCCGCGCCCAGCTGATGACCGGGAAACTTGAGTTCAGCACGGGATGCAATTTTGAACATGGCCATATGTCGATGCCGATCTGGGAGGAGTCCTATCCCATGCTGCTGCGTAAGAGCGGCTACTTCACGGGCTTTGCCGGAAAATTCGGTTTCGATGTTGAACCGCAGGGCAAGGCCAAGGGGGCCCATGTGGTGCGGCCGTGTTTTGACTGGTGGGGCGGCTGGATGGGCCAGGGCAGCTATGAGGTGAGTGCCAATAAGGATGCTGTGGCCTGGCACGAAAAACACGCCGGTGAAAAAGAACATACCACGCGGGCGCTCGGTGTGCTCGGGCAGGATTTTATTCAGCAAGCCAACGATTCGGGGAAACCCTTCTGTCTCTCCATCAGTTTTAAGGCTCCGCACACGCCCTATGCGACCGATCCGCGCTATGACGAGGTCTATAACGGGGCTACCTTTGCCAAACCGGAAAACTTTGGCCCGGAGGCCGCCGCGCATCTGCCGAAGCAACCCTTCGCGGGACGACCGCCGACCAAGGGCAAGGGCTGGGTGAAGGATTTTGACGGGACGTCGCGCCAGTATCACCAGATGGTCTATGGCATGGATCAGGCCGTCGGGATGGTGATGGACGAATTGGAAAAACAGGGCGTGGCCGATAATACGGTCATTATCTTTACGTCGGACAACGGCTATTTCAACGGATCGAAGGGATTTGCCGGAAAGATTTATGCGTATGAAGAGGCCTCCCGTGCACCGCTGGTTGTTTTTGATCCGCGCCATCCGAGTGCAGGGAAAAAGCAGCGGGTGGATCAGTTAACCGGGAATATCGACATCGCCCCGACGCTGCTGGATCTGGCAGGCGTCAAGGTCCCATTCGGTATGCAAGGCAAGAGCATGCTTCCCATGCTTGGAAATCCAGGGCATGTCAACCACCAGACGCTTCCGTTGATCAATGTCTGGGGGGCGCGGCCAGCGCATTCGCTCGCCGTCGTTTCCAGGGATTGGAAATATGTGAACTGGTTCTACGGCGCCGATGGGTATGCGCCGACCGAAGAGCTGTATT
Source organism: Pontiella desulfatans (assembly GCF_900890425.1). Classification (NCBI taxonomy): domain Bacteria; kingdom Pseudomonadati; phylum Kiritimatiellota; class Kiritimatiellia; order Kiritimatiellales; family Pontiellaceae; genus Pontiella; species Pontiella desulfatans. Next base: position 778,566 of record NZ_CAAHFG010000003.1, read on the forward strand.
CCATGCAGCACGACCGCCTGGAAAATCGCAACCTCGCCACCAGCCCCGAGCAACGCCGCACACTCGATGCGCTGAGAAAGCAATACGATGCCTGGCTCGGTGTCTGGGCCCAGGAAGGCGTGCCGAACAACGGCTACCGGAAATACATTAGACTCGCTGACCGTACTTTTGACTGGTCATCCGCCGACCCCGAACTCGTTGAAACCATGGGGGCCATTGATGAAGCTGCGCGGAACGGTGCCGGCAAAAAAGTGAACGAGAAGAAGGCGCAGAAGAAAGCCCGAAAAAAAGGCATGGGGTAGGGAAGGCTCTCCGAGCCGTCCGCCCTGTCGCATTGCCCGCCCGCCGAGCCATTCCGCCGGGCGGCGCGCTCGGAGAGCGGGCCCTACCGATATTTCCATTTTTACTCGTCGCGAAATGTCCATGCGTACGGCCACTTTTCGGGAGCATCAACCAAGCTGGCCCGAACGGGATTCATGCGGATGTAGTGTGCTTTTTCCACGAAACTTTCGTCTTTCCGTAATCGGTGGTCAAAGAAATCGCGCTGCCACTGGATTCCTTTCATCCGGGCATTATACCGCTTCCATGTTGAGATGGATTTTTGCATTCCAATGGTTGGGGAAAAGGAAAGGATTGCATGTAGGTGGTCGGGCATTAAAACTAAGAGGTGAACCCATAGATCCCCGCGTGTTTGGTAGAACAGCAGCGAATCTTTGAGAACGGTGGCAGTTTCCGGTTGGCAGAGTTGGTTGGTTCCCCGGGGCGTGGTGCAGATGGTAATGAAGTATTCCGAACCGTCCGTAACCCACGAAGGAATTCCGTGCGGCAGGATTTTTCGTTCGGGAAGCATGGATAGGATGATGTGTTTGTGGACTTGTTAGCGCAAGGTTAAATCAGGGCAGTTTCAGGTGGTAGGGAAGGCTCTCCGAGCCGTCCGCCCTGTCGCATTGCCCGCCCGCCGAGCCATTCCGCCGGGCGGCGCGCTCGGAGAGCGGGCCCTACCTAATCGGTTTCGTCGTACACCTTGTAGTCGGCGTGGTTGTAGAGTTGCTTTTCTTTGATGTTGAATTTGTTCAGCTCGATTTCGATCCACTTTTTTCCATCCTTGGAACTCCAGAATGGATGGTCTTTCGGCAGATGCGGCGGCAGGCTGTCGATCACATCGAACAGTTTCTTTTTTGCTGCTGCGTGTTCCGGATCCTTGTCGGCGCGGACATAGTTTTCGCGGAATCGCCCTTCGCCGCAATAGTAGAAGCGCCCGTCGGGTTTATCGTAGAACGGCGCACGTGCTTCGAGCAGGTGGTGTTTGGTGCGCAGCACCTGAACGGGGCCGGTGTAGGCATAGATCCAGTCCCGGTGCGTTTTGCTCTTCCCCGTCAGGAAGGGCAGCTGGCTTTGTCCATCAAATTCTACATCGCTTTTCACGCCGCCCATGTCGAGCAGGGTCGGCGCGATATCGGAAAAGTCCGTCAGTTCGGCGGTGATGCCGATTTTTTTAACGCCGGGGCCACAGACGACAAAAGGCACATGCACGCCGCGCTCCACGCCGCGGTCCTTGGCGGTGGATGCGGTTCCGTTGTCAGCGCAGAAGATAAAGTAGGTGTTATCATAGATGCCCAGTTCTTTGGTTGTGGCCACCATCTTGCCGATGAGTTTATCCATATATTCGATCAGGTTGATGAAACGCTCGGCCTGCGCTTTTTCATACGCACCAATGACCTGGTTTTTTTCTTCTTTGGACATCCCTTTAATGTTGGGCTTCTTCAGTTCGATGTCCATCGGCGCGCCGGCGTCCGGTGTGGTGGAATAGGGCCCATGCGGAATGGCGGTGGGCCAATAGGCCACAAACGGATTTCCTGCCTTCGCGTTGCGCTCCATAAAGTCGATCAGGAAGTCACAGCGCTGATCCGGGCCGAAGTCATTTTTGGTGACGTCGACATAGTCCCCGTTCTGGATCATCGATGAATACCAGTAGCGTTCATCGTCGAGCTTGATATCCTCGCGCCGCCCGTCGGCAATCACGTCGATTCCGAAATGATCCTTGATTTTGGAGGGCCCGTAATACATGCAGTATTCATCGAAGCCGGAGACTTCCTCCCAGGGTTCGCTGGAGACATGCCATTTCCCGGCCACAGCGGTTTTGTAGCCGCCTCCCTGCATCAGTTTGGCCCAGCTGGGAAACTTTTCAAACAGGTTGCGCTTCGAACCGTCCAGCCAGATGTTATTGCGGTAGGCTCCGCTGTGGTTGGCATAAACGCCGGTCATCAGCAGGGCGCGCGAAGGTCCGCAAATGGCCGGAGCAAAGGCGGTCTTAAACTGCACGCCTTCCTTCGCGATGCGATCGATGTTCGGGGTCTGTGCCGTTCCGGGCTGACCATAGCACGAAAACATATCGGCGCTGACATCGTCGGCCAAGATGAGTACGATATTCGGTTGGGTCGCCATCGAGATTGTAACGAAGCCGGACAGGAGGATGGATGCTAGCAGTGTCTTTTTCATAATATGGTTCCTGGGTTTTAGGGTAGGGATGGCTCTCGAGCCGTCCGCTCTGTTGCCGAGCCTGCCCGCCGGACTGTTCCAGCGGGTGGCGCGCTCGGAGAGCGGGCCCTACCTTTTCTTTTCCTCCGATTTTTTCTTTTTCCTTTCGCCCTCGGCTGGGGGCGGCGCACCCGTCTTGACGGCGGAGCCGCCGGGCAGTTGGTTGGAGGAGAGTTTGATCGATTTCATTTCGTCGACCAGTTTCTTTTCCATCTGTTTACGAACCTCGGCATATTCGGGGTCGTCGAAAACGCTGACCATTTCGTTCGGGGCTTTTTTCAGGTCGAACAGGTCGGAGCCGATGACATCGGAGGCTTTCTTTCCGACATAGTGCAACAGCTTGTAGTCCTTGGTGCGGACGCCGTAATGCCGCGGTGTGGAGGAACTGTAGAAATAATAGATGGTGGCTTCCCGTTTCCAGGAGGCTTTATCGTCCTGCAGCAGTTTGCGGAAGCTGTATCCGGACATTTCTTCAGGGATTGGAAGGTTTGCGTAATCGATCATGCTTTCCGCAAAATCGACGTTGTTGACGACTTCGTCGACCACGGTTCCGGGTTTAATCTCTTTCGGATATTGGATGATCAGCGGCATGCGCATGGCTTCATCCAGGCCGAGGCGTTTGTCGAAAAAGCCGTGCTCTCCCATAAAGAAACCCTGATCGCCGGTATAGATGATTACGGTATTTTCCAGTTCCCCGATTTTGGCCAGATGATCGATCAGTTTTCCGACATTTTCATCCACGGCCGCGATACAGCGCAGGTAATCTTTGGCGAGATCCTGATAGGCCGCTGAGCGGATTTCCTTTGGATCAGAAAGGTGGGAATAATCTTTATTTCCATTTGGGTTGCCGCCTTTACCCTTCTTGCCTTTTTGCTGCCAAAGGGATTGGCTCATGGCGAGGTCTTCGGGGTTATGGATCTTGGCCCGGTTTTTCGCGACGCCTTCGGCAAAACGGTTTTGATAGTCATCGTGCAGGGTGGGCGGTTCCGGCAGGGTTATACCCTTGAACAGATCCTTGTGCCGTTCAGCATACTGCCAGGGGCCGTGAGCCGCCTTAAAGTGGCACATCGCAAAAAACGGACGGGAAGGATCGCGCTTATCGATAAACTTAATGGTCTCATCGGCGGCAACATCGACGGCGTAGCCTTTGAACGAACGTTTGCCTTCGGGCGCTCCGTAGCCGGGATTGAAGTAGGATCCCTGCGAGAGCGATACCGCATAATCATCAAAACCAAGCAGGTTGTTGCCATGCAGATGCCACTTGCCGTAGACGCAGGTCTGGTAGCCGCCCTGTTGCAGGACCTTCGGCAGTGAAGGGAAGTCTGCTACGTTCAGGTGCTCACGGAGGGTATAGACTCCGTGTTCATGACTGTACTGTCCCGTGATGATGGTCGAGCGGCTGGGCGCACAGAGCGAGTTGATGGCAAAGCAGTTTTTAAACAAAGCGCCGTCCTTTGCCATCTGGTCGAGGCGCGGTGTGGGGCAATGGTCTTTTATAAAACTGTTGTAGCAACCGATGGTGTTGGCATCGTGGTCGTCGGACATGATGAACAGGATGTTGGGTTGTCGGGCCTGGGTATTGATGCATACCGCGCCCGCAATCAGAGCGAATGCAAGAATGTACTGTTGTTTCATAATGATGATCCTTAATCCCGGTCCAGAGCTTCGTCGTAGAACTGAAAGTCCTTGTGGTTATGTAAATGTTTGCCGGCCGCTCGCGGATCTTTCCATCCGGTCAGCCAATCTGCGGCCCTCTGATCCTGGAAATACGGGTGTTCGTTGGTAATGTTCGGATATTTTGCCATGGTCTTTTCAAAGTAGGCGCGCTGGCTGGCGTGTTCAGGATCGTTGTCGACGCGTTTGTATCCCTTGCCGAAGCGGTGATTGCCGCAATAGTAAAAGCGGCCGTCCGGTACATCGAGGATGGGGTTGACCACTTCGAGCATGTGGGTTTTGGTTCGCATCAGCTGTGAGGTTCCAGTGCACGCGAAGATATAATCGCGATGGGCATCGCTCGCACCCGACAGGAAGGGTTTCAGGCTCTGTCCGTGCAGTTCATAATTTTCCGGCGGTGTTCCACCTGCATAGTCGAGCAACGTTGGAAGAATGTCGGAAAAGTCAGTCAGCTCATCGGTGGTTCCGCGTTGTTTGACGCCGGCGCCTTTGGCAATGAACAGGACATGGCATCCGCGCTCGACACCGCGCGATTTTGCGATGCTCGCGGTTCCGTTGTCGGAGCAGATAATGAAGACCGTGTTGTCGGCAATGCCGAGTTCATTGACCTTCTGTTCCACTTTGCCGACAAGAATATCGATATAGTCGTTCAGGGCGCGGAAGCGGTTGCGGTCATCCGCTTTGTCTTTGTCCATGGTGCCGGGTTTTCCATAGATTGGACAGGTGGGCGAACCCTTACGTGTTCCGTGCGGGGCGACGCATGCCCAGTAGGCCAGGAAGGGTTTATCTTCCTTCACCTTGCGCTCCATGAAACCGTTGAGGAAATCGACGGAAATATCGGGGCCGAAGTCACCCTTGTTCGGCGGGCGGTAGTTACCGTTGATGACGAAACACGGATCCCAATAGCGCGAGGGCGTTTTTTCGTCTTCCCACAGTCCGGTGTGTTCGGGTTTATCCGGTAGTTGGCCGAGTTCTTTCGGGCCTTCCCATAGGCAGTATTCATCGAAACCGACGTGTTTGTGGTGCGGGGCTTCGGCGGAACCCACGTGCCATTTTCCGACGACGGCGGTGGCATAGCCCTCCTGCTGCATCAGTTTTCCAAAGCTGTGATGGTGTTTAAACAGGTCGTTGGTTCCATCTTTTTGCGGGACGGCAAAGCCGTTGTACCAGAAGCCGGTGGTGGTGGCATAGCGTCCCGTCATGATCAGTGCGCGCGATGGTGTGCAGACGGCCGATCCCCACGCGGTGCGGAACATGACCCCTTCTTTCGACCAGCGGTCGATATTCGGCGTTTTGGCATCCTTGCTTCCATAGCACCCGTACATTTCGGGGCTGACGTCATCGAGCATAATCAGCACAATATTGGGCTGCCTGGGCTTAGCGGCCCGGGCAGCGGGGAGCGCTGCTGCGGTGGCGAGCAACGCGCCGGATCGGAGTAGATTTCTTCTGTTCATCAATTTTCCTTGTGGTAGGGAAGGCTCTCCGAGCCGTCCACTCTGTCGTACGGCCCGTCTGTCGAGCCATTCCGCTGGGCGGCGCGCTCGGAGAGCGGGCCCTACCTTTTCAATACATATACATAATAGGCAGAGGTCTTTTTGCCTTTGCTATCCATTAAAGTTGCATCCATTTCGACAGGGCCGGCTTTGAGATCAACGGTAAAGGTCACTTTACCGGATTCCATATCGACCTGTTTTTTCTCGTGGATTTTTCCGATATTCAGTTCTGCAGAAATATATTCGACCGATCCGCCTTTTGGAGGGGTATTGCTGAATTTCAGGCCGGACTCTTCGGGGAAACGGCGCAGAGCGATTTCATAGGTGCCGGCCTGCGCGACGTTGAGTTTCCAGAGTCCGTGATACGGTTCGCCTTTTTTGACCGCTTTCTGGTTCCAGACGGTTTTACCTTTTTGCTTTTGTTTTCCAACCTTTGGAAAAGGATGCAGGTCCATGCAGTAGAGCCGGGCCGGGTTGCAGCGTGGATCGCCAATCACACTGCGGGACTCTTTTTGGAATCCTTTGGCCATTTCAGCGTACCACGTTTCATAACCACCGCGCAGGCGCTCAACGATTTCCGGGTTGGCCTGGGCCACGTCGTTTTCCTGGCCCGGATCGGCCGAGATGTTGAACAGTTCTTTTCCCTTCACCAATCGCCAGTCACCCTGTATCACGCAGGAGGAGGCATACATTTCGGATCGGTCGCCCACCTTGCCCTCGGTCACCAGCATGCGGTCGAGCTTCGCCGTGGGTTTCTTCAGCAGCGGCAACAGGCTGGTACCATCGGAATCCACGTCAGATTTCAGGTTGCAGGCATCCACAAAGGTGGGCAACAGGTCGATGTGCGCCGTGACCGGCTCTATATCGGCGCCCTTCGGAAAGCCGCCCTTCGGCCAGTAGATGAAGCAGGGCACGCGGTGGCCACCGTCATAGTCGGAGCCTTTTTTGCCCCGCATACCGCCGTTGAAGGAATCGTATGCATTCTTTTTGTCGCAGGCTGAACCGTTATCGGTCATGAAAACAAGGATCGTATTTTCATCCAGTCCGTTTTCCTTCAGGAAAGTGCGGAGGCGGCCGACATTCCAGTCGAGGTTGCTGACCATACCGTAGAAGGTTTGGATTTCTTTAGACTGTCCTTCATACATCGCCAGATATTCATCCGGCGCACCGATGGGAGAATGCACGGCGGTGCAGGAGATGTAGGTGAAAAACGGTTGGTTCTTATTGCGGCCGATAAAGTCGATGGCGGCGTCAAACTGCGTGTCGGTGCAGAAGCCTTTGGACTGCTCCCAGGTTTTTCCGTTCCAGTAGTGCATGTCGAACAGGCTGTTTTCCCAATAGTCGGCCACCTGGCCGGGGCTGCCACCGCCAATGCGGTAGACTTCTTGAAAGCCGCGGTCTTCCGGGCGGTAGGGGAAGGAGTCGCCGATATGCCATTTTCCGACCATCTGTGTTGCGTAGCCGTTATCAGCAAATAGCTGCGGCATCATCGTTTCGTCGGGATAGACCATGTCGCGCCCGCCCAGCGTGTGCCAGACACCCACGTGTGTGGAATATTTTCCGGTCATAATCGCCGCCCGCGACGGCGAGCAGACATTGTTTACATGGAAATTCACCAACCGAGCACTTTCATCATGCAGCCGATCTAGTTCCGGTGTCTTGATCCGTTGGTTGCCGTGTGCGCCGATTTCGCCGTAGCCCTGGTCGTCGGTCAAAATCAGCACCACGTTGGGCTGCCGGGCCGCGGTCACGCTCTGAAAAGCGATGAGGATGAGCCCCCCCGCGAGTCCTTTTAAAAAATGTGGTTTGTTCCGCACATGTGCTCCTTGGTAAATCCGTTCAATGTCCTACCTGTATTTGACGATGGCAAGGCGGGGATTTCCTCGAAATTCACTAAAAAATGTGGAAAAATTCCGGTTCAGTTTGGCAGAAGAGAAAGTCGCAGGGTGGATTTCGTCTATTAGCTTGTCAATCGATTAAATAAGACGAAAAAAGGAGCGGTAAATGAAACGATTGAATGCAGGATGGGGAATTTCAGTCTTTCTCGTTGGTTTCGGCATAATGGACGGATACGGGGCTGTGCAGGGCGGCGGCGATTTCAGTTATTCGATTCCGGGGGTATATAAAAAGGTTACGCTGGGCGATCGAACGGGGATTAATGCGCATAGCGGGCAGCCGATCACTTTCGGAACCTATGCCACGACGGTGACCGATCCCAAGAACGGCCAGACGCACAATGCGGGGGATCCCATCACATTCACGGAAAAGTGGTCAGGAAATATCAATTACGGGATTGATCTGGATCATGATGATACCGAGTACACCATCTACGTGCCGGAGAGTTATGGCACCGACCATAGTGACCCGCATGGTATCATCCTCTTTTATTCATCCAATGACTCCGGCAGTCCTTCAAGCACACTCATACCGTTGCTGGAAGAAAGGAAGCTGATTCATATCGGCGCGCTGTCTAATGGAAATGGAACCGGCACTTCCCAGCGAATCGGCATGGGGCTGATGGGGCTGCTGCGGGCCATGGAGCTGTTTAATATTGATACGGATCGTATCTATCTGACCGGTAATTCCGGCGGATCGCGCACCTTGCATTCATTGAGCTTCTACCATCCGGAGCTCTTTACCGGGGCCTTCGGTGTCGTGGGTTCGGGCTACCCGGAATATTTGCCCAACTGCTATGAAACTTCATCGGATAACAGTCATTATGAAGTGGGCTATATCAGCCATTTCAGTAACTCGGCCCAGAAATATTATCCGCGCGACGTCGGCTTTCGCTATTTCTGTAATACGGGGTATGGCGACTGGCGTCAGGGCGATAACATGAACGTCTATCACTTTGGGTTGGAACGCAATGGCTTTATTAACCGACTCTATACCGCCGAAGGGGGACATGCCAACGGTCGCACCACGATGGACTTTAAGGCCGGGATTGATTTCCTGGAGCATCCGCGGGCGGCGTTCGATGCGTCTACCGCTGATTTGAGTGCTTCCGGGGCTTCAGCCGTTGAGTCCGGACAGACGCTAACGCTGACACCGAACGCTTCGGCCACGGCCGCCGCGCAAACTGCCAACCAGTTTAACTGGTGCGATCCATATGGTGCGGAAATCCGCTTGCAGTATAAGCCGAATAATAATGCGGGTGGTGTGCTGAATCAGAAGATCGACATCGGTATCTGGAGTAAACCTTTCGCTCCGACGGATGCATTGCCGACAAGCGGCTATGCGGCCAATGACCGCGCAGGACTGATATTGTCGCTCTCGCATGATGGAAGCTCAGAGACGTATAGTCTGCGTCTAGTGCAGCCGAATCATTCGGATCCGACGATGCGTGATATTACGGTCTGTACCGGTGAGTTTACTGACTGGCCCAATCAGTCCGCGCTCTGGGACAGCGGAGGGTGGAACAGTAAAGTCAATCAGTCCATCAACACCAGCAGTTTGGATATCCGTATCAATGCGTGGGAAGACGAAGTCGACCTGGTCTTCGGGAAGCATCTCACCGTAGAGAATGACAAGAATCTGGAATATGTAGACCGTCTGGACGATGAACGAACCATTCGTTTGCGCTTTAATGCTGACGATCATCACAATGCAACAAACGATGTGTTTCATACCCTGATGCTTTCCCCGTCGGACTGGTTCCAAAAGAATCAGGCGGTTCTGACCTTTGCCTCGCAGGCCGCTTCAGGTGTTGGCGACCCCGGTACCGCAACCATTCAGAATCTTTCGATGATTCATTCGGGAACCGTTGAGGTCACGGGCGTGCCTGCGACCAGCGCCGATCCGATCCTGCGTGGTCCGGTGAATGCGACGGTGGCTTACAGTAATCTGATTACTGAGATTACCGATCCAACGAATGAAGAACTGACGTTCTTGAAACTCGAAGGGCCCGCCTGGTTGACGGTGGCGACGAATGGGCTGCTCCACGGGACGCCGGGCTACACCAACGCTGGAGTAAATAGTTTCATGATAAAAGCGACGGATCCCGGTGGCCTATTCGTAGAGGTGGATCTGGAAATTGACGTGGTTCCGTATTTTACGGATCCGGTCGATCTTTCGGCCACGGTGGATGTGTCCTTTTCGGATGATCTCTCAACGTATGTAACCGGCACCTTTGACTATGCGCTGGGCGATGGGCCTGCCTGGCTGACGGTGGGCACAGACGGCAGCCTGTCCGGTACGCCGTTGGATCAGGATATCGGCAGTAACCGTTTTTACATCCTGCTTTCGTCGGGCGGGTTGGTTCAGCACGTGCTTGCATTGACCATATCGGTCGCCATGGACGGCGTGCTGATGGTTGATACGAACATGGATGACGATGATACGGCGGCAGCTCAGGCCGAGCTTGACGGTGCCGGCGGTATGCCCGGGGCCATCGCTGCGCTGGAAGATGCAGACGGATTTTCGCTGCGAGAGGCCATCTGGCTGGCCGAAGCCGTTGCTGGGCCGGATACGATTAAGTTTGATCAGCAGGCGGCGACCTGGCAGAGCGATACGATCCTGCTTTCGACGCAGCTCCTGATTTCTTCGAGCCTTGAGATTGATGGCGGTAGTGGCGTGACGGTGGATGCCGGTGCTCAGACCTTCCGCGTATTTGAAGTGGATGGGGGGGCGGCCGGTGCTGATCTGGACGTGCTGCTTAAAAAACTGACGATCCAGAACGGGCGGATCGACAAGGCAACGGGACGTATTGATGGCGCCGGTGTTTTCAATAAGGAAAAACTGACGATGAGTCACTGTATCGTGCGTGGAAATTCGACCATCGGTGCGGCTGCAAACTGGGCCAAAGGGATCGGAATCAGCAACGAAGACGGTGTGTTGCAGCTGGAGCACTGTCAGGTGGTTGACAACTTCAGTATGCTCAACCGTTCGGTGGGTATAGGGGTCTATTCCTACGACAGCGGAACCGTACGCATCATCAATTCGGTGGTGGCCAATAACACCACTGCAGGCGGGACGCGCAGCGACAAACCGGGCGTCTGGATGGACGACAGCTCTTCTCTGGTTATGCTGAACTCCAGTGTATACGGCAATTCAACCGTTGAAGTGACCGATACCCCCGGGCTGTTTGTTTCGGTCAATGCTTCGGCAAAGGTGATCAGCTCTGTGATTGCCGGCAATCTGGTGGGAAGCAGCACGGTTGGCGCAACCAATGTGATGGGCCCGGCAACGCTCTACAACTGCCTGATCTCCGACGACGTGGGCTTTGGCGGTGATATTGTTGATGGAGGCGGAAACCTGACCGGTGCGGCCTATGCTTCTGAAGTGTTTGACGGTTCTGTTGCAAACAGTGGGACCGATGTCGGAGCCGTTGCTTATACGGATGGTGGCGACTATTATAATCATGATGGTTCGGGAGCTCATACCCGCGTTACGCCCGCCACGGACAGCAATGGAAACGGTCGAGAGCAGGGGAGCAGTATTGATATCGGTGCTTACGAAATCGTGGTCAATTCCAATCCTGATTCAGACGGCGACGGCATCCCGGATGCCTGGGAGTTGGCGCACGGTCTTTCTCCTTCCGATCCGTTGGATGCAGACGGTAATGCAGATGGCGACGGCTTGACAAACCTCGAGGAATTCCAGGCGGATACGAACCCGACGAACGCCGGCTCCTGCCTGATGATTTCCGCTGTGCAGGTGATCAACGGGAATTTTAATATCCAGTGGCAGGGGGGGCGGGAGGCGGTTCAGCATTTGGAACATGCCTCGAACCTGTGGTCCAACGACTGGACGGTGCTGCATACGCTCAATCCTCCGACAGATCCTGATAATTCATGGGTCGTCACTAATGAGGCGGCCTCGCCAGTTGGTTTTTTCCGTATTCGCTCAGGGCGTTAGAGTGAATAATCAGGGTTAAATGAATAAAGTTCGTCAAAAAGGATGCTTCAGCAGTGTTTACTGTTTGTTCATACTCACCAAAAACAAGGATTCCTGAATAATGAAATATGGTAAGACACTGCTGTTCTTTATCTTACTGACCATGGGTCTTCGCGTAACTGCGGGGAAAAACATTGTGTTGGTGATGGCGGACGATGTGAGTCCGGATATGTTTTCCTGCTATGCACCGCTGACGCCGCATGGCATGAAGCTTTCGGCCACAACACCGAACATCGATAAGCTGGCCGAAACCGGCGTGGCGTTTAAAACCGCCTATGCCTCGGCCATGTGCGGGCCGAGTCGGGCGCTGATCATGACCGGAAAATATGGCGCCACTACCGGGGCGCTGCAGAATGCCATGTGGCTGAATAACTGCCGCGATACGGTATACATGGATCATTTGGCCTTCGGAAAAATGCTGTCCGAGGCCGGCTATGCCACGGCCATTGCCGGAAAATGGCACGCCGGTTCCCAGATGCCCTATGAACCGGAAGTTGGTTTTCAGGAATACTGTCTCTGGGAAGGGGCGAAAGAAGTGCTGCACGCCACCGGCAAGGAGCTTCAGAAGGAAGACTGCCTGTGGGAAGATCCGACCACGCCTTCCAGATATTGGAAACCCTGCCTGGTTCAGAATGGGGAGCTCCTGGATGTAAAAGACGACGATTTCGGTCCAGATCTCTGTTGTGACTTTCTGCTCGATTTTATGGAGCGTCAGACCAAAGCGGGGAAACCGTTTCTGGCCTACTGGCCGACGGTTTCGCCGCACGGCACCCGTACCGGACAGCCGTCTAATCCAAACTATGGAAAACCCGGCGATCTAGGCACCAAAGGGCAGAAGGATGATCGCGATCGCTTCCGCTCATTGAATGAGCACCTCGATTCAACCATTGGACGAATCATGGATAAAGTGACCGAACTCGGAATTGAGGACGAAACCATCATCATGTTCTGTTCCGATAACGGCACTGCCGTCACCGCAAAAACACGCGGAGTTGAACGCGGATGCCACGTGGTCTTCATGGCGGCAGGCGGCGGAATCAAGCAACGAGGACTGACCGACGAGTTGATGGATTTTACGGATATAGCGCCGACCTTGGCCGATTATGCCGGTGTTAATCCGCAGCAGGACGTGCCGTTTGACGGCAAAAGCCTCAAGCCGTTTTTCGAAGGGAAGACCGATTCCACTAAACCGCTGATTCTAGGTTATATCTCCACCTCCCAGATCGTGCGTTCCAAGGATCATTTGCTGGAAGTTTATAATCCAATGCTGGGTATGCCCGAAGGCCGATTTTTCTACACCGGGGAGAATCGATTCTGGAAAGGCTACAAACGGGTGGATAAAAACCCGGAACATGCCCAGGCAAAAAAACAGTTTTTCCAATTCCTGGAACACTATCCGGTGGTTACCGAAACAGACCCCTTCTGGGAAACGAAGTCCGGCCGGAAATTCCACAAGGCCTACACCAACCCGCAGGCGGTCGAAAAACACCTCTTCAATCATAAAGACTACAAGTTTTACGACGAAGAATAGTAAATTGCGCATCCGGATTTCGTCTCCTTCTTAGAGTAGTTGGTAGAAAGGAGCGAAATGCGCAATTTTATAGTTATCCTGCTGGGGTTCAGCATGCTGCTGAACTCAGCGGCCACAGCGAAAAATCTATTTATCCTGTCCGGGCAGTCGAATATGGCACGCCTGAAGCCTGAAAAGGTTTTTCAGCCTGCGGTGGAGGCGGAGTTCGGAAAGGACAATATCATTGTCGTAAAGGAAGCCCAGGGCGGGCAGCCGATCAGTCGCTGGTACAAGGATTGGAAATCCGCCGTGGATGAAAAGTCGGAATCCACCGGTGATCTTTATGATTCGATGATGAAAAAGGTTCTGGCTGCAGTTCAAGACGATAAACTTACCTCTGTGACGTTTATATGGATGCAGGGCGAAGCGGATGCAAAGGCCAGTAATGGCGAAATCTATGCCGCCAGCCTCGAAGGCGTTGTTGATCAACTTCGCACAGACCTCGGTTTTCAACATATTAATGTGATTATCGGAAGACTCAGCGATTTCGGCATGGACAATAAAAAATGTCCGCACTGGACCATGATCCGTGATGCACAGGTGAGGATGGCCGAAGCACACCCGCGTTATACCTGGGTGGATACTGATGATCTGAATGATGGTGCGGATGGAAAAGGCCGCATTCGTCCCAACGCCCTGCATTATTCGGTGGAAGGATATGATGTGCTGGCAAAGCGATATGCTGAGAAAAGTATCGCACTCATTCGAGAAAACGAGAGATAGGTAAACCACATTGATCAAGTGTTGAATGTGTAGAGACCGCTTACCTGAAGTGAAACGAAGGAAGCGGTGCCGGGCGGATCAGGCAACGTTTCCGTCCCGTTGGTCAGGTAAACGTTCGCTACACCACAGTGGATAAAGATAATAATGATTAGAAGAACCATTACTCTGATTTTGCTCGTCGGTGCCGCGTATGGAGCGAAGCCGAATATCGTTTATATCCTTGCCGATGATATGGGTTATGGCGATGTGGGTGCGCTGAACCCGGAGTGCAAATTTCCAACACCAAACCTCGACCGCATGGCGGGCGAGGGCATGATCTTTACCGATGCGCATACGAGCTCCTCGTGCTGCACGCCGACGCGCTATGGGATCCTGACCGGGCGCTACGCGTGGCGTACACCGCTGAAGAGCGGCGTGTTGAGTGGATACAGTGAATTGATGATTGATACGGAGCGGACCACGGTTGCGTCGTTTCTGAAGGAACAGGGATATCAAACCGCCTGCATCGGCAAGTGGCATATGGGCGTCGATTGGCCGACGACCGATGGCAAACCCGTGAAAAGCCGCGCCACGGGGCCCAATGTCGACTACTCCAAGGAAATTACCGGCGGCCCGCTGGATGTCGGATTCGACTATTGGTACGGACTCGCGGGGTCGCTCGGCATGCCGCCGCACGGCTTCATCGAAAATCGCCGTCTGACGGGCGAGCTCGGAGAATTCGCGAAAGGCAAAGGCAAGGATCGGGAAAGTCCCTTGTTCCAGTGCCGTCCCGGCCAAAGCGTGAAGGGCTTTAGCGTTCACGAGGTTTTGCGCCGAATCACGGAACGCGCGGTGGGCTACGTCGCCGAAGCCGCGAAAAAGCAGGAACCCTTCTTTCTCTACTTTTCGCTCAACTCGCCGCATTCGCCCGTGGCGCCCGGCACCGAATGGATGGGAAAGAGCGGTATCAGTCCCTACGCCGACTTCATGATGGAAACCGACTGGAGCGTCGGAGAAATCTACGCGGCGCTGGAAAAAGCCGGGATCGCGGAAAATACACTGGTGATTTTTACGGCGGATAATGGTTGCTCGCAGACCGCGGGATTCGACACGCTGGCAGAAGCAGGGCACCGCCCGGGAGGCATTTACAGGGGATTAAAGGGCACGCTCTATGAAGGCGGGCACCGCGTTGCGCATCTCGCGAAATGGCCCGCGACCATTCAAGCGGGATCCGTCAGCGACGACACCATCTGCACCACCGATCTGCTCGCGACCGTGGCCGAGATGCATGGGAAGACGTTGGCCGATACCGAAGGTGAGGACAGCGTTTCGTTTTATTCCGCCTTTCGCGGGAAGCCAGTCGATGCGTCCCTGCGCGAGGGTGTGGTTCATCATTCATCGGATGGTCATTTTGCGATTCGTCGTGGAAAGTGGAAACTCGTTCTTCATCCCGGAAACGGCATGAAAAAAACGAAGGACACCGGTGATATGCCGCCCGTCAAAAATCCCGCGGATATTCAATTGTTCGACCTCGATGCCGATCCAACGGAAACCGTTAATATCCAAGCCGATCATCCCGAAACCGTCCAGTCCATGAAAGTCGTGCTCGCGAAAAACATCAACGACGGGCGTAGCACACCGGGCGCGCCTCAGCTCAATGCCCCCGCGAAAAAGGGATGGAAACAGATTGGATGGATGAAGGAGCTTTAGAGATGAAGGGTTGCAGGGAGAAAGGGTTACCAGGTAGGGAAGGCTCTCCGAGCCGTCCGCACGGTGGAATGGTTTGGATGCTCGGCCGGGGTGCTTTTCGTGCGTGCGGCGCGCTGGGACAGCACGCCCTACCTGTTTTCCTCGTGGTGGCGACTATCTGTACGGCGTCCGCAAAAGATAAATCAGCGATTTATTCGGAAGGCGGCGGATTTGATCCTGACCGGGTGGTGGACTACAGGGATCATCCGAAGCAACCCCTTCAACTGCACATTTTTCATCCGTCCGGATTTAAGTCTACGGATCGTCGGCCCGTCATCGTGTTCTTTTTCGGCGGCGGTTGGTCGGGCAGTAATCCGAAGCAGTTTTATCCGCAGTCAGCATATTTTGCATCACGCGGCATGGTGACGATTTGCGCGACGTATCGCACGACCAGTAAATATAAAACGGAACCCTACGACTGCGTCGCGGACGCGAAGTCGGCCATTCAATATGTGCGTAAACACTCGGTGGAACTGGGTGTTGATCCGAATAAACTGGCGGCTGGCGGCGGCTCAGCGGGCGGGCATATTGCCGCGGCTACCGCCACGGTTAAACGGTGGGATCATCCTGAAGATGATAGGACGGTCTCGGCAGTGGCGAATGCCCTGATTCTTTTTAATCCGGTTTTCAATAACGGGCCGGGTGGGTATGGGAATAATGCAAAGGACAGGCGGGTTTCTGAATATTGGCAGGATTTCTCACCCCTGCATAATCTGGATGGAACTCAACCGCCGACCCTGGTCCTGATGGGCAGCCGCGATAAACATACGCCGGTCAAAATCACTGAAGAGTATGATCGCCGGATGAAGGCCAACGGGAATCGCTGCGATACCATCATTTACGAGGGCCAGAAGCACGGTTTCTTCAACCTCGGCAAAGGCGGGAAGGACTATTTTATCAAAACGATTATCGCGACGGACCGGTTCCTCGTCTCGTTGGATTATCTCGAAGGCGAGCAGACAGCGGACGCGTGGTTCGCGGAACAGGAGCGACGGTGAATTGCATTAAAAAGATCAACGGGTTGCTCTCGGTGATGGCGCTGACCGCGCTTTCGGCGAGCGCGATGAAGGCCGATGTGGTGGTCTATGGCGGAACGTCGGCCGCGGTTACGGCCGCGGTTCAGGCGAAAAAGCTACGGCAATGCGGAAGGCGGCGCTGGAATTTATTGCCTCGTGCGAACAAAGCTACGCCGGCAAGGATTATCTGCGAGATTTCGGCTACAACCCCGGAAAATGGAAAGCTATGAAAAATATGTCCTGGGAAATTCCCGCATCGGGTAAGAAAAAAGAAAAGAAGGCCGGGAAGAAAAAGAAGTAGGCCTGCTATTCCTTCAGCTCTATGCGGAGCCGGATGAACCGGTTGGTTTCCGTGGTGGGTATTTCATTGGTGACGGTTTCGAACCCGGGAGCGGATGATCCTGTGCCGGAGGTAAAATAGCTGTTGCTGTTCCAGTTTCCGGTGAGCAGGTTGGTGTTCGATTCCAACCAATAGGTCAGGCCTCGGATAGCGGCGTCGGTTCTGCGTCGATAGACATATTCCATCGAAACCCCGGTGTTGCTCAGGGTTGGTTCCACCGCATCGTTGCTCACGTTTGGGATTCCCCCCAGCCCGTATTCCGTCAGGTTGTCGAGACCGTCGGCGTCGGGATCCGCGTTCCACGCAGCATCCGTCCCCGTCAATTCATATGAATCAAGCCAGGCAGCGAAGGGGGCGGAACCAAGGGTTCCAACCGTAATGGCTCCGATACCGATCCAGCGATTGTTCGAAGAACTGACCATCTTCAGGCGGAAGGGAACTACAACACCGGATGCCACACCTTGGATATCGGCTTGCAACAGCCAACTGCTGGAGGTCGCCGGATCCGTTGCGCCGGGAACGGCCATCCAGTCGCCGCCGCTATAGTATTCGAGGGTGGCTGTCGATTTTAAATCCTTTCCGGCGATGGTTAGCCGGTAATCCTCCGAGGAAGCCGGCAGTGCAAGCGAAAACTCGAAATGGTAGTCGGTGTCCTTCAGCATGCCGGTATTCTTGACACAGGAAATTCCAACCGCATTGGTTGCGCTTTCGGTTGCCGCTGAGAGAAAGTTCCGGTTGTTCGACGGTTCGCTTAAGTTGATGGTCGATTTGAGTACGTTGGACTGGATCACACCGCTCCCGAAAAACTGTGCGGTTGCCTCAATGCTGTTGGTGTCAGAAGGAATATTGAATAAAACCCAGTCGATATTTCCAAGGCGATCAAGGTCAATGGCATTGGTGTTGATGGTTGTTCCATTCGCAATGGTGAAGCTCGCGTCCGAATTCTCATTTACGTGGATCGCCATGGTCGACGTGTCCGCACGCCCTATGTCATCGGTGACCAATAGTGAAACGGTATGGTGTCCCAAATCGGTTATGCTCGGAGTTCCGGATACGATGCCGAAGTCCGAGACGGAGATCCAGGCGGGGCCTTCAATCTTGGTGATGGTCAAATGGTCGTCCTCCGGGTCGATGGCTTGGTCGATGATTGAATAGGTGTAGGGAATGTCTGTCGTTGCGGATGGGATATCGAAAGTGACCTGCTGGAAGTAGGGCGGTAAGTTGGGCGGTGGCGCGGTAGTGGTGAGGTGCAGTACCGTACCCACACCCAATTCTTTTGCCTTGATGTAGGAGTTTCCGCCATTGACCGGATCGTTGATGGCGAAGGCATGGATGCCCCGGTTGGTAACATGGGCGGATACATCAATAAAATAGGAGCTCCAGATGGCAAACGGGCCATTGTTGGTTCCGATGATATCTGCCGGATCCAGGGACGGGGCGTTTTGACCATGGATGGTCCATTCATTCCAGTTGGAGTCGGCAACGGAATAGAGCAGGATTTGGTCGGGCATGCGGTTGGGCGGGTTCGCGGTTTTGAATTCGAGCTGCGCACTCAGGATCTCGACTTGCGTATGGACATCGACATCGAACTTTAGCCAGGTGGTATTGCCTGCGCTGAACTTGAGCTCCTGTTCTGCGCCATGGTTGTTGGTGCTGGCATCCGTCCATGCATCTTCGAGCACGGGGATTTGGATGGTGGCGGTAGGAATGACGGTCGCGGCGGGAGTGAATGTCCAGACGTTACCCGTTACCACGATTCCGCCTTCTTTCACCACGTCTACACGCCAGAAATAGTTGCTTCCGGTTTCGAGAGTGCCTGGAGTACAGATGTTATTGGTAAAGTTGCCTTGACTCAGAAGGTTGGATGGAGTGGAGCCAAGGTAAACGTTGTGCGAAAGCCAGTCTCGGCCTTCCAGCCACATTAGATCAGCGTCAGTCTTGACTGTGGTTGATCTGTCCGGGGGGATCGGGGTGGAGGCTTCCCTGAATCGGCAACCGGGAATCCAGTAATAGTCGGCATCGGATTCGTAGGCGCCCATATCCGGTGCAGAACCTGAAAATCCATCGGTTATGTTGGGGACAGTGACGCCGCCATCCTCCAATAAACTTCCAGCCTCAGGACGGAAATCCAGATTGTCTGGATCGCGCAACATGGTTTGGAGCGTCATGCCGGCATCGGAGGCGTTCAGGTTTGCGAGGGCGTCGGCCGGATTGAGTATGGGAAAGGGCCAGGCATCAACACGCTGGCCGGCATTGTTTTTAACAACCGAGTTCTCGTTTCCATGGTAGGGCAGATTGCCGCGCCGACCATAGGCAATCGGCCAGCCCAGCGAGGGGTTGTTCGTGACATATTGCGGGTCGATCGGTTCGTCGTCTTTATGGTCGGGATGCACATAGCCATAGAACTTGTGGTGGGGCACGTTGAGGTCGGTTTTGGGTGTATTATCCAGCCCGGTATTATTAAAGATTTTATGCTGATCGCCCTTCAGGCGAAATCCGCGCTGGGTATGCATGGAGACGCAATGGTTAACCTGCGCCTGAATGCCGGCTGGGTCGCCATCGAAACGGATGCCGTTTCGGTTGGGTAGATGCCGCATCCAGTTGTAGCGCAAAACGGTTGATTTCTGGGTATAGGCCGGAGCCTGGTGTCCGGAAAAATCGGCGGAACCGAAAAAGTTATAGGTGTGATTGTATTCAATCAGCGCATTGGATCCATTTCTCGTTCCGCTGGCCCAGTCCACCGTGTGGATCGTGTTTCGGCGGTAATCGGTGTTGCTGCCCCAGTAGTCGGTTATAACCGCTTTAGCATTGGCCAAAAACTGGCAGTTGTGGAACCAGTTGTTTTCAACGGTGTTGGGGCCGTCGGTGCCGATCCAAAGCAGGCTGGTGGGCGAATAGGCAAATTCACAATTTCTTACTGTAAGTGATCCGCTGCCGTCGGATTTACAGATGCCGAAGTTTTTGGAGGTGTCGCCGAGCATATATTTGGGCCAGGCGGGATACAGTATGCGACAGTCGTCGATTTCCACATGATCCGAATTCCAGGACTGAAAAATACCACCCCTCATGTTGATGCCGTGAATGGTCAGGTGGGACGAAGTCCCGATATGTAAAACCTGATCACCTGTTTTGCCTTCAATGTAGCGTCCATCCGGTGTTCCGCCGTCTGGAAAATAGACCAGTAATTCTTTGGTGTCAGGATCGAAGTGCCATTCCCTGGGGGCATCCAGGCAATTCGTGTGGCAGCTTATCCAGAAGCGGCCGTTTGTACCGAGATCTTTTCCAACGCTGTCGGGCAGCACCTGGGCGGTTGTTCTAAAGACATTACTTCCGGCCGTATGGTTCGTGATCACTTCGCCCTTTGGAGTTTTTCCCAGGGTCGAATCATACATGGAAAGAATGGCGCCTTCGAAACTCAGACCGGTTGCGGCGGGCGCGTTGCTCCAGGTGGCATCGGCTGTGAGTTGTCCTCCGTAGATTCCTCCCGCTGCGATTTTGAATGTAGGGCTCTGTTCCGTTTTTTTATCCCAATAGCTTCCCGGGGTCGGTGCAAAACCGCTGCTGTCGTCAGGATCATTATAATGATTCGAAGTAATATTCGGCCAGCGCGCTTCAATCATCGCCTCGCCATTAACAAACAACTGCCAGATATTTGTCGAAAGGGTCGTTTTCCAGACATTGGAATGCTGGTTCCAGGAGGTCCAGCCAGTGGATGAAATGGGTTCGGTGGCCGCAAGCGTCACGGCTTCATTGCTGTAGGCGGCGATGAGGGTCGGGGCATTGGACGCGGCATTCAACCCAGTGATGGAGACATATTCGTGATAAGTTCCGCCGCGGATGAGGAGGGTATCGCCGGCAGACAGTTCATCAATGCCGCGCTGTATGGTTCGGAAAGGATATTCCATACTACCAAACGCACCATCGTTTCCGTTGGTGGATGTGTAATATTTCGCGGCCCGGAGCGGCAATGCCGTTCCGATCAGCAGATAGAAGGTCAAGCGCGTAAACGAATTCATCCATATCCTCTTTATTGCAAATACACGGTTCTATTCTTTATACAGGTTGCGCTATCCAATCCTGCAAAAAGAGAATTAATAGTTCCGTGATGCGTCCTGTGAAGAGAACAGCGTGTTCACTGTGGACCGGACCGTTTGAGAATTCGGTTCCTTAAAACCCATGATGGTTAGACCATTCAGCGGCTTTAACTTTCACGCCTCCCTGTTTTTTTAGTCAAAGCCTGAAAAAATCGTAAAGCATGGGCGGCGCACGGGACTGCAACGTGGTATACAGAAGGAGTCGGCTGGTTGGTTTTCAGGTCGGCCGTTTGCGGTAAACCACTTTATGGAGAGGTTATGGGCGAAGAATTTTTAACCCGGAATACACTTTTACAAAGGGCGAAGGATCCTAAGGATGAACGTGCCTGGTCGGAGTTTGTTTCGTATTATGAAACGTTTATTTTTATCCTTCTGCGCCAGATGAATGTTCCTCAGCAGGATTGCGACGACCTGACGCAAGCGGTGCTGGTGAAAGTCTGGAAAAAGCTGGCCATGTTCGATCGGGAGCGGGCCAAATTCCGCACCTGGCTTTCAACCCTGATTCGTAATACGGTCATTAATCACTGGGATGTGCAGACGCGCCGCTGGCGGCGCGAGGAAAAATATGGCGAGGTGCAGACCGAACCGCCGCCGGGCTTGCCGTCGTCTCCCGAATTCGATGTGATCTACCAGAAGGAGTGGGAAGCCTATATCACCAATCTCGCGATGAAGAATGTCCGAGGCGAGTTCAAGGACAACGCCATGCAGGTGTTCGAAATGGCGCTGAATAATAGTTCGACCGCCGAAATTGCCGAACAGCTTGATTTGCATACAGCCACCGTGACCCGCCTGAAAAACCGTGTGCGAGACCGACTGATTCTTGAAGTCCGCAATTTGCGCGAAGAGCTGGAATTGTAGAATGGAACCCCGCGAAACAGAGGGCTTGAGGGTCGATTCCGTGGATTACCGGTTAAACCAGTTCTACGATGCATTGCTGACCAGCGAGGACCACGAAGCAGAAAGCTCCATTCAGTCCCAGTTGCGCACACTGTCGGAGCGCTACGAGTTCAATGAAGAGATCGCGGTGGGCGGCGTGAAGAAAATCGATCGTGTGCTGGATCGCAAAACGAACGCCCATGTGGTCATGGCGCGGCCGCGGGATGACCAGCCGGAAAGGGTTTTCGAAACCTTCCTGCGTGAAGCCCGGTTGACGGCCATGCTGAACCATCCGAACATCATCACCGTCCATGATATAGGGATCGATGAAAAGCAGCGCCCCTATTTCACGATGGAGTTGAAACGGGGCGATTCGCTCTCGACGATCATTCGCAAGCTGGGGGAGGGCGATCCCGACTACCGCATTCGCTACAGTCGCGAAACGTTGCTGGGGATTTTCGTGCGCCTGTGCGATGCCGTGGCCTATGCCCATTCCGAAAAGGTGCTTCATCTCGATCTCAAACCCGCGAATGTGCAGATCGGCCGCTTCGGCGGGGTGCAGCTGTGCGATTGGGGGCTGGCCAAGGTGCTGGGCACGCCGCCCGAAATGGAATCGCGCATATCCGAACCTTCCGAGCTTCAGCCCAACGACACCATGGATGGCCGGATCAAAGGTACGCCGGGGTTCATGGCACCCGAGCAGGTGCTTCAGCAGCAGCCCACGCGACAAACGGATATCTATTCGCTCGGGTGCATTCTTTTTTCGCTACTGACTTTCCAGGAACCACTTACCGGTTCGGTTGAAGAGGTCATGCAAAAAACCCAGGAGGGAGAGGTTCGTTCGCCGATGCATGCCTTTCCTAAGCTCCACGTACCCGAGAGTCTGGATGCGGTCGTGATGAAGGCGATGGCGCAGTATCCGGCCGGTCGATATGCTTCGGTAGAGGAATTGCAGCAAGAGGTGCAGCGTTATCTGGCGGGTTATGCCACCAGTGCGGAAAATGCCGGTTTCCGAAAGCTGCTGCGCCTGCTCTATCGCCGTAATCGCACGGCAAGCTGGAGCATAGGCACTGGCTTGGCCGTGGTGGTTTCGGGGACAACGGTTTTTGTTCGTCAGCTCCAGCAAAGTGAGGGTAGGGCGGTTTCGCAAAAGCTGCTGGCCGACGACGCGCGGCTAGATGCCGAGGAAAAACTGCAACTCTATCTGGAAGAGCGTGAACGCCGCAACGAGCTGGATCGGGTGTATACCGAAAACGTGATCGACAGCACGTTCGAGTTTATCCGCCGCGGGCTCTATTTCGAGCCACGTACCGTTTATGGGCACGGCCAGGCGATTGCCCATCTCGACAAGGTGCTGGAGCGCTATCCGGGCAACGAAACGGCCTTGGCGCACAAAGGATTCCTGCTGTTTATTATGCAGCGCTTCAACGAAGCGCAGGCCTGCCTCGAGGTTTCGCCGGGAAGCCACCGTTACATGATTGAGCTGTGCCGGACATATGGGAATAAAGCAGATGCCGATATGCTCCCGCCTGCTGAAATGGCGCAGTTACTTTTCGATATCAAGAGCCTTAAAGGGGAAACCCGCCTGTCGCTGATTGAAAAACTGATGTCGCATAATGCGGGCCGTCGGGCAAACCTGCGGCAACTTGGAACGCCCATGGAGGCCATGTTGCAAACATGGAATCCCGATTGGGAAGACCGCAATTTTCGATTTGACGGGAAAAAACGCCATCTGGTTCTGGGCGGGCGGGGATTGAACCGCTTGATCATTAAACCGCCGCAGACCCAGACTTCCGGCGAGTGTATTTTGCGCCTGGTTCGACCCATTACCCTGGAATTACGATTTGCCGACGAATTCGATCTGCTCCAGCTGGCAGGCCTCTCCGTATCCACCCTTGATATCCGCGGAACCACCGTGAACGACATCAAGCTGACGCAGAAAATGGGTATGTTGCATGAACTCATTGTCGAGCCGGGGCGTTTAACTCCTGCAGAAAAAGCCAAGCTCTCCGCCCATGTTTCCGTGACCGAGCTTCCGCTTCCGGAATAGGCGTGGGATGGAATTTCGATTCCGCCCCGCAATTTTTTTCCAATTTCGTGCAGGATTCCGATTTTCCCTCTGTATGTAGTCTATGAAGGTTGGATTATTCATTGGTTTTCATGCGTATACAAAAAAGGAGATAGGACCGGGATGCGATTTTTAGCGATAATGATACTTTTGGCCGGAAGCGCCTGTTTGGCGGGGGCAACGGTGGTGTTCGACGCCGATTTTCAAGGCTCTTCGGCTGGTTCTTCGAATCTGTTCAATGCAACGGTGCTCGGGCGGAATGCTATTTTGGATAATGGCACCTCCGTTGGTTCGTGGGCTGATAACGATTCCAATGTAAACACCCTGTATGAAATTGCGGATGATGAGGCAGGAAACAACGTGATGGTGTTTTCTTCGGTGAATAATTCCCCGACCGTGGCCAATGCAAATTTTAGTTCGGTGGCCAGTCTTGCAGGTAATGCTCTTACCTTAAGTTGGGACTGGATGCATACCGATGAAGGCGGCGGGGGCAGCGGGCGGGCATTCATAGATCTGTTGGATTCTGCCGATGCGGTCGTGGCAACGGTGCTTTGGGAGGATGGAGGAGCGCTCACGGTGGCCGGAACATCGATTGGCAATTTTAAAAAGGAGCTACTCGGCAAGTCCTCCACCGATTTGAGCACGGCCAATTGGGATCCGCTGGCGCTGCAACTGACGATGACCAGCACCAGTCTTGAAGTCGTAACGGATGGAACCGTTCAGACGACGCTGGCGGGATCGTTTACGGAAGTGGCAGGCCTCCGCTTCAGAAGCTCATCAAATCGAACTTATTCGCAGGGCGGCATGTGGATCGACGATATCCATGCGGATGTCTCGGTCATCCCCGAACCGGCCACACTGGGTCTGTTTTGCGCCATGGGCGCGGGTATGTTTTGGGTGCGGCGAATCATGAGTTTGTAGGAAATAAAACAACAACGGGAGAACGGACAATGATGAAACAAATGAAGTTAATGGCCGCGTTGGCGGTAATGCTAGTCGGAAGCGCCCTCGTGGCGAATGCAACCGTGGTTTTTGAGGCGGATTTCCAAGGTTCGGCAGCAGGGGCATCGAACCTGCTCAACGCGACGGTGGTGGATCGGAATGCTATCCTCGACAACGGAACCTCCGTGGGTTCGTGGGACGACAACGATTCGAGCGTAAACATGCTCTATGAAATTGCGGCAGATGAAACGACCAATAAAGTGATGGTGTTTTCTTCCGTTGATAATACTCCCAATGTGGCCGATGCCGATTTTTCATCCAGCGTCAGTCTTGCCGGAAATGAGTTGGTTGTTGGCTGGGACTGGATGCATACGGATGAAGGGGGCGGAGGCAGTGGCCAGGCTATCATTCAATTGCTTGACGCTGCTGATGCTGTTGTGACCGCGGTGGTGTGGCAGGACGGCGGCGCATTAACGGTGGACGGAGTCAATCTTGGTGTCTTCAAGAGAGAGTTGCTTGGTACGCCGTCCACGGTTTTGAGTACCAATAACTGGAATCCGTTAGCCATGGAGCTGGTGATGGCTGCGGATGGTCTGCAAGTGTCGGTTGGCGGTACGGTACAGACCAACCTGGCCGGAACCTTTAATGAGGTGGCTGCGCTGCGCTTTAAAAGCCTTTCCAACCGATCCTACAGCCAGGGCGGGATGTGGATTGATAATATTCAGGTAGAGAGCGTGCCTGCTGCCTCGGCCAGTGTGGTGCTCGATCCTTCTACTCAACTCAATATTTCACTGGACGCGCCGAACAGCACAGCTGTTGAAACCGTCGATGCATCCTTCTTTTATGGGCCGGGATCCAATGATGTTGATATCACTTCAGTTTCATTCAGTGCGCTTTCTCACGGTGCTGGATCGTTTGCCTGCACGAACGGATTTCCGGTCTCCCTGACCAGCCCATCACCGGCCTTCGAGTCGTTGGGTATTCAGTTTGATAACGCGGTGGCCGGGCTTTCTCACGCAGAAACAGCTACCGGAACCATCGATGTTCATTGGACGGAAATCGGCAGTGGTGTTACCAATTCAACCGCACTTTCCGTGGCGGCGACCTACAACGATACGCCTGCAACCTTTGTTTTTGGCCAGACGACTGTTAGTCTGGTGGCGGCTGCGCCGAACACGGCGGCCACGGGAACGGTAACGGTGGCGTATACCGAAAGTACGGCACTGAAAACCAATGTCGTCATCACCGGAATCTCGTTTACCAATACGACCGCTTCGGTCTTTTCCGGGGCTTCAACCAATCTGCCGTTGACGATTATGAATCCATCTCCTGAGACAGACACGATCAGCATTGCATTCGATGTCAGTGGCATGGTTAGCGGCGATACCGCTACAGGAAACGTGGTGGTGACTTGGAATGAAGTAGGGGATGCAACGCAGTATCAAAGCCTGCTTCCGATTCATGCCGCCTATTATGATCTGACTCCGGGATCCGGTGCCATTGCCAATAAAGGAACCACTTTCCCGACCAACAATATTGTTTTCGAATCCAGACCTCCGCTGGGAAATAAAGGTATTACGGTGCGTCGTCATGGCGTCTATGATGCCAGTGGCTACTCTAAGGTCGGACAGGAAATCAAGGGGTCGGCTCTGTCTGCAGGGAACTCGGAATTTGACAGCATTTACCTCAAAATGCGGCAGGGACAGAGTTTTGAAAATGCATCCGGTGCCAACCAGTTGCAGATGTGGTTTGGAAAGATTAATGAAACCACCGGCGGAACGAATGAAACGCTGGCCATTGAAACGTTTGACTGCGTTGGAAAGTCATTCACGAAAAATAGATATTATCAGTTCTCATTCAGCGATGCGGTCGATTTTGAACCGACCAACCTGGCAAGTAATGAAGCCTATGCTATCCAACTGTGGTTTACGACCGACGATCCGGACAACGTAATCCAGTTCTGGTGCGGAGCAACCAATATCATTGCCGGTGGATTGCATGAAGAGGTCGATGTGACCTCTATGGATGCAGCCTTCCCGATGAGCATGAGCAGCAATCGGGTGGAAAACGCGGATCTGCATTTTGCGCTGGCCAATTCGGCGGGCACCTCAATCCCGGACATCGGCAACATCTCGGTCGAGATCGATGGCACGAACATCGTGATGGGGTGGACGGGTGAGGCCGGCACGGACTATCTTATGCTGAAGACGGACGACCTGGTGGAAGGGCTGTGGACGACCAATGTGATTCCGGGTGAGGATGGACAGATGTCCGTTACAAACGATACAGCAGCTCCAAAACTTTTTTACAGGGTGATTGTAGAGTAGATCGTCAGACCAGCTCATCGTATATAAAGAAGCCCCGCTCTGATTTTCGGAGACGGGGCTTTTTAAAGAGGATGATATGAATAAACATTGCATTCTATTTTCGGTGGGAGTTCTAGCCGCTTCCACGGTGCTTGGGGCCGACTGGTTTGTGGCAACAAACGGCAGCGATGCCGCCGCCGGGACGATCGGCGCTCCGTTTGCAACGATCCAGCATGCGGTGTCGACCGCGGCAACCGGCGATACCTGCTTTGTGCGGGCCGGCATCTACCATGAAGAGGTCAGTCTGTCCGACATTGAAAGCATTACGATTGCGGCCTGGTCGAACGAGGCGGTCACGCTTGACGGCTCGGTCGCGGTTTCCAATGCCTGGGACCTGCATACCAACGGCATCTATAAAACGACGATGGGCGAGGAGGTCTGGCAGCTGTGGGTGGATGATGCCCCGATGACCGTGGCGCGTTTTCCGAACACGGAGGTCTGGTCGGAGCACATGTGGGACCGGTATGCCGCCCGGCGTTACGAAGGAGCAACCGGAGTCAACGGAACCATGGTGGATGATCCGGATGTCGGCGCGGATGTTTCGCTTGCGGAAGCCGGTGTGTCGTTCAACGACTGCGTGGCGGTCATGAATTTGCGCAACTGGAACACCTATGCCCGGTTGGTCGAAAACCATGTCGCCGGCTCAAACACCTTCACCTATGTTCCGGCCCCCGCCTACAAAAGCACACGCGCGGCCTATTTTATGGAAGGCGGTGTGGGGGATGCCGAGCTGGTGATGCTCGACCAGCCGAATGAATGGGCCTTCGATGAAACGAGCGGGGTGCTCTATTTAAAAACGGAGGACGGCCTGTCGCCGTCCGGCCGCGTGGTGCGCGCGCGCAACCAGGACTATTTCTTTTCCGGCACGGGCACATCGAAACATATTGTGATCGATGGGTTCGATTTTTTCGGCACCACCTTCAGTTTTGTGAATTCGGAAGGCATCACCGTCAAAAACTGCAACTTCCGCTATCCGAGTTTTTCCAAGCGGGTGCTCGGGAGCACCGCGCCGCCAAGCCCGACGCGATTTCAGAGCACGGTCGACTGCACGCTTTATAACTGCGACTTCCGCTACATTGACGGGCCGGCGCTCTACTATAAGTGGGCGGAAAATACCGTCATCGACAACAACTATTTCTACATGGTGGATTACGGCTGCCTGGCCGAGGGCTATTCGCTCAACGGAAACTCGATCAAAGGCGTGGTCTATCGACGCAACACACTGGAAATCACGGGGGGCTCCGAAGGCTGCCGCATCGGTAACGATCAGACCACCCACGCAATTGTTGAATATAACTACCACACCCGCTGCGGCTCGCAGCAGACCGATGGGTCGAGCGTCCAGTTTGCACCCAGCTCGGTTTCCAACTCGGTTGGCCGCTTCAACTGGTTCATCGATAACGAGCGCTATTCCTATCGTTGGGACGGCGATCCGGGGGGGCACCACGGGCAGTTTCACCGCAATGTGTCCCGTTGTCCTCTGAAAACGGCATTCCGCCTCAAAGGAGACCACCACCAAATCCACAATAACACCTCCATCTATGCCTCGGGCGACATGAACATATCCATTGATAAGGGCGGCAATCCCAACTCTATTTCGCGCAACAACGCCGCCGACAAATTTACCACCTGGCCGATTCCGGGCACGGCCAGCCATAACTATAATGCCCATCTTGAAACCAATGCCCTGCATGATCTGCTGCGCGATCCCGATAACTTCGATTTTCGTCCGAAATCCGGCGCGGTTATCGTCGATGCCGGAACGAACGTGGCGGGAGTGACGGAGGGTTTCCTAGGGGCTGCGCCCGACATCGGGGCCTATGAACTGGGCGCTACGAACTATTTTATCCCCGGCCGCATCTGGCCGCAGGCATCGCGCCCGGTTCCGCCCGATGGTGCAGCGGATGTGAAGTCCGACGCCAGCCTGATGTGGTTGCTGGGCATGGACGCGGTTTCGCACAATATTTATCTGGGCCCGTCCGCCGACAGTCTGGTGCTGCAGACCAATCAGCAAAACAACATTTTCGAACCCGGTGAGTTGCTGAGCGGGAAGGATTATTTCTGGCGGGTGGATGCGGTGTTAGCTGACGGCATGGTGGTAACGGGCGACGTGTGGTCATACAGGGTGACGTCCATGCTTCTGTCTTCGACCACGTTCACCTTGCCGGCCGTTGCCGACAGCTATGTGGACAGCGTGTTCTCAAATAATAATTATGGGGGCGCATCGGCGATCGACCTGAGGACACCTCTCTCGACCACTGTGATGCGCCACGGCTACCTGAAGTTTGAGCTTCCGGCCTTTGAGGGGACGGTTTCCGACGCCCGGCTGCGGCTCTATGCCGGAAACACGGTTTCGGGCGGGATCACGGTGTACGGCGTGGACGATACTGTGTGGGTCGAGGACCAGATTACCTGGAGCAATCGCCCCCCCATGGGGGAAATGGCGCTGACCTCGGGCGGGGTCTCCGAAGGGTGGGGTGAATTTGACATCACCCAAGGGGTTCCGGCCGCTGGAAATGCATGGTCGCTCGGACTGGTTCGCGGTCCGAAGGATTCCAACCGTTCCGTTCAGAGTCGGGAGGGGGCGCATCCGCCGGAACTGGTGCTTACCGTGGTTGAATATGACGAGGACGGCGACCTCATGGGCGATGGGTGGGAAACGACGTATTTCGGCAGTATGACCCATAGCGACGGTTCCGCTGACGCGGACACTGACGGCTTGAGCGACCTCGATGAATATAGAGCGGCCACGGATCCGACCAATGCGCTCTCGTCGTTCCTGATTACCGCCATTGCTCCTGACGGGGAGGCTCTGCTACTGGAATTTTCAACCGTTGGAAGCCGTTCCTATGCGATCGAGTCGACGGATCATCTGGTTTCCAATGTCTGGAACCAGATCACCAACGATATTTCCGGAACCGGCGGTCCGGTGTCCGTCGAGGTGCCGGAGGATGGAACCATCCGGTTCTACCGCGCCCGCGCGGAACGGAATGAGTGAAACAATAGAACAAACCGTCAAAATCTTCGCTGTTTATGGGATTTCCACGTTTTAGCAACGTTTGTAAGTATACGAAGAGGGGCTTAAATGAAATTGATTTACAGGATGGGCAGCCTGTTGCTCGGGATCAGCGCACTAAATGCGAATGCAGCCACCTATTATGTGGCCACGAACGGGGTGGATATCCTTTCGGGCGGAGCAAGCAACACGCCGTTTGCCACCATTCAGTATGCCGCGGACCAAATGAATGCGGGCGATACGTGTTATATTCGTGGCGGTAGCTACCATGAGGATGTCGTAGTTGATGGGCTGGTCGGCTCCGCCGGGGCACCGATCACCTTTTCGGCATATCCGGATGAACGGGTGGTCATGGATGGAACCAAGTCGCTTGCCGACCTGGGTTCGACGGGCTGGGTGCAGCATGCCGAGAATATTTACAAGACGACCCTGACGCAGGATGTGTGGCAGGTGATCGCGGATAACGAAATGATGATTCCCTCCCGCTGGCCCAATGGCTTCCTGCATGATGATACGATCTACGACCGCGACGTGAGCTGGTCGGAATGGGACGTTGGTTCGGTCAACGGAGCCGCGACCGATACGGACTTGGACGCGGCGGGCATCGACGCCACCGGCGCGATCGGCATCTTTAATTCCGGTAGCTGGAAAAGCTGGGCGCGGGTCATCACCAACCACAACACGACGACCGGCGTGCTTGAATTCGAACCCCTCAACAGCTTCGGCTCGAAGGACTATTATCTGGAGGGCTCGCTCGCCCTGCTCGACGCCGAGCGCGAATGGTATTTTGATCCTTCCACGAAGGAGCTTTATCTGCGGGCGGTTGGCGGCGGCGTGCCGACCGGCGACATCCGCGGCAAGGTGCAGTCGTATGCCTTTACTGTCACCAATTCCAGCCATGTTGTTATCGACGGAATCGACTTTTTCGGCACGACGTTCAATCTTTACGACAGCCCGTATTCGACCGTCCAAAACTGCGATCTTCTCTATCCGAGCTGTTCACTGCGTATGCTTGGCGTCGTCGGGCGGCCACCGACCTCCAGCATGAAAATGCCCAGCAAAGGCAATACGGCAAATTATACGCTCTTCAACTGTTCGTTCCAGTATGCCGACAGCGACGCCATCCATATGAAGGGAGCGGGGTGCACGCTGGAAAACAACGAGTTCCGATACATCGATTTTAGTTGCGCCAATCTGCCGGGATTGATGGTGACCATTACCGTCGATGGCGACGATGCCGATATCCTGCACAACACGATTGAGAAGACCGGTGCATCCGCCATGTTCAAGATCGGTAAAGGCACGGTGCAGTACAATCGCATCACTGATACCGGACACCTTCAGCATGACGGATCGATGACGCAGTATACGGTCAAGGAAGCCAATGGATCGGTAGTGGCCTACAACTGGTACCATGACGGTGAAAAATCCGGCGCGCGCTTCGACTCGCCCAACCCGCCGACGCAGTGGGGTACGAACGGCACCATGCGTTTTAATGTCTGCATCAATACGGGTACAGGCCTGCTGCCCAAAGGCAATTCCCACTTTATCTATTCCAACACCGCGCTTGATTGCGGGGGGCAGGATATCGCCATACACAACTATGCCGACGGCAGCGGCGCCAGCAACGACCTGACCATTGTTCGCAACAATGCCGCCGAAAAATTGTCCGGAGAAAAAGGCAACAGCGGCTATGTGCCGCTGCCCGGTCCCAACAGCCACAATTGGAACGGATACCTGACCGGACAGGACCTGCGTAGCCAGCTGCGCGATCCCGATAACTGGGATTTCCGCCCGAAGCCCGGCTCGGATCTGGTGGACGCGGGAACCGTTGTTCCGGGTATTACCGATGGCTATGTCGGTGCGGCCCCCGATATCGGTGCTTATGAGTCCGGTGCCGCCAATTACTGGATCGCGGGGCGCAAGCTGGACCGGGCATCCTCCCCGATCCCGCCGGATGGCGCCGGCGGGGTGAAAACGGATGCCGACCTGATGTGGCTGCCGGCGCTTGAGGGCATATCCTACGACATATACGTTGGAACAAATGGTTCGCCCCTGATCTTTCAGGGCAACCAGACCAACAACATTTTTGATCCAGGCACGCTTTCCGCGAATATCGACTATAGCTGGCGAATCGATGCCGTCACGCCTTCGGGCACCGTGACCGGTGAAGTGTGGGGCTTTGCCCTGGGCAGTCCGCCGGAGTTTCTTTCCGATCCGGTCGATAAACCATTTGCGATCGTGGGCCAGACCTATGCGGAAAGCCTCTCCGGAGATGTGACGGATGCGGACGGTGATTCGATCATGTTTACGAAGCTGGACGGGCCGGCATGGTTGAATATCTTTACCAACGGAGCCCTTTACGGTGTGCCGGCGGCTTCCAATATTGGTGTGAACGCTTTCACCGTGATGGTTGCCGACGGGGCGGATGGCTCGAACTCGGCGGTGGTTCGGGTTGAAGTTGTAGCATCGGATGCGATCGTATTCACCGAGCATGCCGATCCGCCCCTCGATCATGCGGTGGCCTGGAGTACGAATGCCAATACGGTCTGGAACAGCATCACCGTGGGGAACAATAATGGTGTCAGTAATGAAAACATGTATGGCCAAACCTTTATTGCGGCGCAGGATTTCGCTCTGTCGGCGGTATCCTTCCGCACGGCTTCCGATACCAAATCCTATGGAACAAACCAGGTGATTGCCCTGGCCCTGCTCGAAGACACCAACAGCAACAATGTGCCCGACACCCTGATGGGCAGTGTGTTTGAAACCTATTTTCAAGCGATTGACGGCTCCAAACCATGGAAAAAGCTGAGTCTGGTTCAGCCGGTCTTCATGGAAAGAGGTAGAACATATGCGTTTGTCTATACCCTCATCGGTCCCATATCCAACAACCTGCGCGCCTCGACTGACAACACCGGCTCGGGCTATGCCGGTGGCAGTCCAATCAATACGACCTATACGGCAGGGGCGTTTCCAAATCCTTTACCCCCATCGCTGTCGGGACGGGATCTGATCTTTACCGTGCAGGCCGCCTCCGGCGCAGCGCTGTATCAGAATTGGGCAAGCGGGTATCCCATTTCAGAGGAGAATGGCTATGGCGACGACCCGGATAACGATGCTTTCGATAACCTGAGCGAATATGCTCTCGGAGGCAATCCCTCCGAACCTGTGGATTCTCCGTCCATTACACCGGCCTTTGAAAATCTGGAATACATCTACCGCCGTCGCACCGATCGTGAAGCAAGGGGATTGGGCTATCTGCTGGAGCTGAACACCAATCTCATTACCGGCATTTGGGGCACCAACGGCTACACCGAGTCCGGCACCGCACCGCTCGAATCCGGTTTCGAGGCCGTCACCAACCAAATCCCAACGGCGGTCAGCAACCAGTTTATTAGGTTGCGTATTTCGACCGAGTAAGCTGTTCCAACGGGTTTGGGTGGCATGAGGAGCGATCCGGGACTGGGTAGTCTCGGATTTGATTTCGATCTAAATAGTCGGTTCGTGCGGATGCTCCGCTCTTTTCTGCTCCACGCTTTAATTATGCGGGGAATCTCCCTAGATCCTATTCACCATTATCCCTGAATTGCTTTGTTTCATCTTGAACAAGCAGTTAAAGTCTCGAACCATTCTTAGGTTGTGCGTTTTTCTGGGTGGTCGGGGTTTTTATGAAGGTTGCGGAAGTGGCGGAAAATGTGAAGCGGTTGGTGGGGAACCCGCCTTCGCACGATGAATTTATCTATGAGCTGCTGCTGGCGTACAATACGCCGGAGAATACGGTTGCCCGCCTGAAGAACGGCCAGTTGAATCTGGCGAAGGTTCCGGGCGAAGTCCTGCTGAAGAAAAAGGTCTGGTTTACGAATGTATCGCAGGCTTCCAGCCTGCCTTGTGCCGTACCGCAGGCGTCTCGCCTGCCCGGTGGAGCGGAAAGCCCACAAGATGTGGGCGGTACAGAGCCGAACGACGGGAAGCAAGCGGGACGCTCGCTCTACGATCCCGATAAAATGCCCGAAGGCCTCCGCGCCGCGCACCACAACCACATGGTCGACCGCCTCTACCTTATACCGACATCATGAAGAGGATTTTATCTCGCTGACGGATATCGCGCGCCATCGCGATGCAAAGCGGGGCGATTATATTATCCAAAACTGGATGCGAACCCGGAATACGATTGAGTTTCTCGGGATTTGGGAGCAGCTGAATAACCCGGATTTTAATTCCATCGAATTCGATGGAATTAGAAATCAGGCCGGACTGAATAGGAAAAAGCGTTGGTCCCGTAATAACGTAATCAGCACAACGAAAGGTGAAATCATGGCAACAAATCCAATCGGTAAGGATACAAAAACAATCGGAATCAACATGAGTAAAAAGATGTCGGATGATCTGGAGGAACGAGCCAACTCGATGCATCTGGAGAGGGAGTAGCATGACACTACACGCATCTTCAATTGAGTGGGCGATCGACTTCGTAGCAGATCATTCAGATGGTGATCTATTCCCGAAGGTGCCAGAAATGGAAGCCATCCGAGCTCGAAGAGGTGAATTCGTTTCACTTCTAGAAGGAAAGCAACTCTCCTCCTTCAAGCCTGGGCCATCCAGGCGCTTCATTGTCCCTAAAGACGAGATATCGTATAGGCAGGCAACTCAACTTGATCCGCAAGATTCTCTTATTTTATCTGCGCTCATTCATCAGTTCGGCGCGGGCATAGAACGAAGGCGCAAGTCGAGCCGCCATGTTCATAGCTACCGTTTTTCTCCAACAGTAGAAGGAGGACTCTATGGTGCAGATTCCGCTTGGAACGACTTTTGGTGCCAAGCGCACGAATCGAGCAAAGCACATCCTATCATTCTGTACTGTGACATCGCTGACTTCTACAACCAAGTTTACCACCACGATGTTGAGAACCAGCTGATTGAGTCTGGATTCCCGAATCAGGCAGTCAAGTGGCTCATCTCACTTCTCGAATCCACCACAGCCGGCGTGTCAAGAGGGGTGCCCGTAGGCCCCCACGGCATCCACCTTATAGCAGAGGCGAGTCTAATACCGATCGATGATAGTATTTCCCATAATGGTCTCAACTGCATCCGCTATGCGGACGATATTGTTGTGTTCTGTGACACGATGAAAGAAGCTAAATTAGCTCTCGCTACCATTGCTGGCGTTTTAGATAAGCAGCAAAGGCTGATGCTCCAGAAGCACAAGACCCGCTTCTACGAAGCCCCTAAGTTTCAAGCATTATGCCGTACCATGATCGAAGATCGTCCAATTAGCCCAGATGAAGCAGGGCTCTTAAAGCTTATCAAGAAGTACTCTGGTGGAAATCGCTATAAAACTATCTTATATAGTCAGATTTCGAAAAAGGACTGGGAGTCCATATCGGAAAACACAATTCGCGGAATTATTGAGGACTACATCTCCGCAGAGCCAATTGACTTCATCCGGCTGAGATGGTTCTACAGGAGACTAACGCAAATAGGACATCCGGGAGCGGTTCATGTGTCATTGCATTGCCTTGATCAACTAGCACCGTGTTTCGCTAATATCTGCTTGTACCTCGCATCTGTTCAATCCATTGAGCCAAAACAATGGGAAGATATTGGCACCAGGCTCATTAAGTTGCTCGACTCTGAAGAGGTAAAGAGCAACGAGTACTTTTCGTTGTCAATTCTGAGTCTGTTTTCAAAGAACAAAAAGATAAACCACTTTGCGTCACTTGCGGGTTCATTCCAATCATCACCTTCATTTGTCCGTCGCGAGATTTTTTTAGCTGCTATGACCAACTCCGCGTATCCATGGATCAGGGAACATAAGGAGTCGTTCATTAACATGGATCCATGGCAGAAGATGGCCTTTATATACTGTTGTTCGGGTCTTCCTCGTGACGAGAAGAAATACTTCATTAACAGGTGGGAATTCGACAGGCCTTTCGAAAAGGTTCTTGCGAAGTGGAGTAGAGCAGAGGGTAGTTCGTGAGTCGGGATTTGGTCAATTGGACAGATGCCATGTCTATGAAATGATGTTTTTCCAAGGATTGGAAATCGGAAATACAAATTTAAACAATCTGACACATAATCCATTTCTAAAAGGAGTAAATGAAATGTCTAATCCTGTACTAATTCTCAGCCATACGCCCTTACTGTTTGAAAATGGGTCAGTGAAAATGGGTCAGTCCTCGGATTTAAGTAAAGCGTAAAATGTGAGTTTGGATTCGAGTGGCTGGAAGAATTTGTTCCAGAGGTGAACCACTCCCTGTCGGTACGCAGGATTTGATCTGTGGTTATCGGCGTTATCTGCGGTTAAGGAACGAGTAGTATGACACAAAGCGAAGCAATCAAGATTTTCGAGGAGCGCAATATTCGTTCGCTCTGGGATGACGAGGCGGAAAAATGGTTTTTCTCCATCGTGGATGTGGTGGCTGTTTTGACCGAAAGTCCTAATCCCCGCAAATACTGGAGTGTGCTGAAGGGGCTGGGGTCAGAGTCCCAGCCAAAGTCAACCGGTAATTTGTGAGATTGTTTTAGGCATGGCGGTAGGGTCTCCGCTGAAGAGCGGTTTTTAAAAAGAGCATCATATTTGCGTGGATTCTGGCGTTGGCTGGCGTTTGAATTTATCGGCTAGAAGTTGCGGTGACAGACCGGGCTCAAGTGGCTCCGCTCGCTGCAGACTGGTTTGACGAGATATCGCTTCTCCGTTTCCGGAGCCGTATCAGAGTCCCTTGGAGCAGTATCCTCCCCGAGTGCGGGGGAGCGGAGCGGCCCGGAAGCATTCTGACCCAAGCCATCGCATATGCGTGGCAGTCCGTAAGAGCCATCCGGACGTTCCGCCGCTAAATTCTTTTGTCTGCCGCTACCGAGAAAAAACGGCTACTTTTTCTTGGGTAGGGGCAGTTCTATTTCATAGATATCCTGTATGCGTTCGCGCCATTGGCCGAGGGGATTTTCGGGATGAAAGGCCGTGTGGACGGCTCCGGCTTTCACCCATTTGTCGAGCAGCTTGGGCCAGAGGTCGAGATACCAGGCGCGCAGTTCCTCCACGGTAGCGTTGTCGCGGATCTCCGGCGGGACGTAGCTTTCGCCGGTGCGCATCAGGCGCATCGCCATGCGTAGAAAGCGCCGGGCCATTCCGAAATCGGCATGCTGACCGTTGGCTCCGCGCCGTCGATGGTCTTCGTGCAGGTCGGCGGGTCCATGCTGGCCGAGATGATTCCCACATTGCACGACGTAGTCCTTGAGAATGCGATTGCAGCGCTTGGAGACACTGCCGATGACAGGGCTTTTTTCGGGGCCGCCAGTCTGTTTGGTGCGCGGGATGATCCCGGCATAGGAACTAAGTCGCCGCAGGGAAGGCTGGGCTTCGGGAGGACCGATTTCTGCGGCGACGCCTGAAGCCAGAGTAATGCCGATCCCGCGAATGGTGGTGAGCATGGCGGCCGGTGTTTGTGCCAGCTGTTGTGCAATCTCACGATGCATTTGGGCGATGTTGTCATTGATACAGCGATGCAGGCGGATTTCACTGGCCAGTGCCGTTTGCAGGAGCCCGGTAAGTTCCGGCGGATGGTGGAGCACCTGTTTTGCGTATGCTTTCAGCTTGGCCAAAGCTTTTTCTGCGTGCTGCAGTCCTTTGGCGTGAAATTGGCGTAACAGCGCCTTGTCCCGACGTCGGGCGATATCAGCTGCCGAAAAGCGGTCCTCCATGAGATAGAGAGACGTCTCGGAAAAGGGAGGAATACCACTATTCTTTTCATCCAGAAAACCGGGGAATAACTGATCTACAATCTGGTGAATCCGATTCTTTCCGGCGGTCTGAAGCTGCACCTGCTTTCTTCGATGCCGGGTTAGTGACCGCAATGCCCGCAACGCACCGATCTCGCCTCCCGCAGCTCCCCCGCGCATATTAATCAGCATATTGGCAATGCCCAGCAGATCCAGTCCATCTGTGCTGGCCTGCACATTCTCCCGCAGCTTCTTGGCATCGCCCGCATTCACTCCAATGACGGGGAATCCCTGCTCCCTCAGGTTATATGCAAAGTTAAGCGAGAAGGTTCCGCAATCCTCTCCGCCAAAGAAAACATGCTGCTTGTTTATATGATGCTTCCTGCACATTTTTTCGACTACAGACAGGGTGAAATCGATCCCGTCTGGCGTGTTTTTTATTGGAAATGCGTTTTTCAGCACGCGGCCCGTACCATCACAGCAGAGTCCCACATGCGTAAGCTTTGCATAGTCGATCGGAATACAAAGTACCTTCTCGGGATGTCCTGCATCGTGGAACAGATCGATGATGAGTTGATTCTGACGGGGCTGGGGTCAGTCCTATGAAATGATGTTTTTGGTTTTTCAGAGGTTGAAAGAATTGAGGAGATCAGAGGGCCGCGGTCAGATGTTGGAAGTGCAGGCGGGACGCCTGCGGTACGTTTTCCAAGCATTGGAAGGATAACGAGTGTAGGGAAATAAATAATGCCAAACCTAGTTGAAGTGGCATACGGACAAACAGGACAGAGCACGAATACGGATGTGCTGGGGATCCACCTTCGCCAAGGCTCCGGCGCGACAAGTGCGGGAGATGCAGGCGCGGGCGTCGATGTTTCTGGCGTTGGGCAAGATGCATAATCAGGGCGTTGCGAAAATGATTGTGGCGGTGTCACATGAGCCGTGCTGTAAACACAATTGAACCATTCTTGCGGGCGACCGCCTTTCAATCTGAAAAAAATGCAGTTGCTGAATAGCGTACTTCTTTTTTAAGAAAAGATGCGGGAATGATGGCTTTGCCCTGTATCTAAGTACGAGATATTGCTGACCAATCCCTCTTTAATTTGGAGAAATTATGAGTTTATTTAAGAAAGTCGTGATTCTGTTGAGTGTGATCGGCGGATTGCTGACGGTTTCCAGTCAGGCATCGACCGCTGTTTGGCAGGGGAATGCGGGCAACTGGTCGGATTCCAACTGGCTGGTTGCCGGAGTGTCGAACCAGACTCTTTCCTCCACCATTTCCGATCAGGTAAGCATCGGCATCGGCAGCGTCACGAATGCCGGCGATCTCATTGCGGCGGTGGGCGGAACGCTTGCCGGCCAGAACCTGACGGTCGCTGGAAACGCCGTGCTGAATATAGGCGGCGTCCTTGATTTCGGGGCGGGCAACGGCAATACCCGAACGCTGGACTTCACCATAACCAATTCAGCGCAGGTGACCATGAGCTACCTCCAACTGAAAACCAAGAATCTGAACCTCTCCGATTTGGAGTTTGCCGGCGGCTCGCTGGTGCTGACCGATTCCAACTCGATCCGCGGGGGGAATTTCCCGGCCCAGAATGTCAACATAACGGCGGGGGTCGGTGAATTCACCATTACCGCCAACTCAACGCTGGCCGGGAAGGAACTCTCGACCAAGATCGGCTCCGACCTGTTCAAGCTCGACGGCACACGGATTACGGTCGCCGCAACCGGCAGCGATGTTGCGGCGCTGAATGCCGAGCTGACCACCATGGTGGTCAATGGAAAGTATCTTCAGGTTTCGGAAGGTGCGGGCACCCAGACCCTGAATATCCTTGCGGCAGTAGACGGTTTGGTCACCACCGTCATTACCAACTTTCCCTCCTCAACGCTTGCTGAAAATCCCAATGCCGGAGGTGTCGATAGCACGGCGGTCAGCGCGACCGCTACGAAGGGGCAGAGCTTTACGCTGCCGTCAAGTGCATCGATCGATAGCTTTGTCTTCGAGGTTGGAAGTGTGACCACGACCGGAAGCTATACGCTTGCCGTATACCGGTCGATGGACGGGCTTCCGTGGATGCTCGATTCCATCTATTCGGAAACCGGCACGTTGCCCGACGGACTCGCAGGCGGCGACCTGGTCCAGATCGACCTGCCTTCGGCGTTCGATGTTGTGCGCGGTTCTTACACGGTTGCGCTGAGCGGGGTGGGCGGCACGGATATCAGCCTGAACTATTCCACAAACGCGGTCTATCCGGCTGGTGCGGCGTCGCGCGAAACGCCGGCCACCAACGGATGGGAGCCCTTGGCCAATCCGGACGGCGATCTGATTTTTGCCGTGCTTGGGTCGCAGGATGCGCCGTTGCCTGATGCGCCGACCAATGCGCCCAACATTGTATTCATCCTGACCGACGACCTCGGCTGGACCGACATCCAGACCGGCACCAACGGGCCTAACGCCCTGGCGGGCGTGAATTATGGTTCCGACTTTTACCAGACGCCCAACCTGGCGCGACTGGCGGCGGAAGGACTCTCCTTTACACACTGCTTCGCCCAGCCCAACTGCGCGCCGACCCGTGCGGCCATTCTTTCGGGGCAATATCCTGCCCGTTCAGGAAACGGTGTCTATGTGGTTGATCAGCTGGCCCGCCCGGATAACAGTGAAAAACCCACCCGGTTTGTTCCGCCGGCCCAGCGCGAGGATATTCCGGCCGGCCATGTCATTTCCGCCGAAGTCCTGCAGACCGGAGGATATTTGACGGCGCATCTCGGGAAATATCACGTTGGCAACCATGAGGGCGGTCAGTCAACCATGCCGGAAAACCAGGGCTATGATTTTAATTTTGGCGGCAACAGCAACGGTGGGCCGGGCGCCTACCATGCCAGCGGTCAACTGTTTGGAACAAGAATAGGCCCGGGCATGGATGCCTATGCCAAAGATTATTCGGCGGCATATATTGATAATGTGCTTGCTCCGATGACGAATTTTAATGATCCGAGTGTGCTGGAGGATGGCAATAAACATGTGGAAGACAGTCTCGGTGACGCCGCAATCGCCTTCATGGATGATCATCGCAAGGGCGCCATGTCTGCGCGGCCGTTCTATCTGCAGCTGCACAACTATGCCGTGCACAGTCCGACCGACAACGTGCAGGCGCGCGCCGACCTGCTGGCAAAATATGCAGGACTGCCGGATGGCACCTATCACGGGGGTAATTCCTACGCCGCCATTGTTGAAAATATGGACCAGACGATCGGCCGCGTTCTCAACTATCTCGACGATCCGAACGGGGACGGCAACACGTCGGATTCGATCGCCGCCAACACGCTCGTGATCTTCACCTCTGACAACGGCGGCTATATCGGCCCCACGGACAACGACCCGTTGCGCCACCATAAAGGCTCGTTCTACAACGGCGGTCTGCGCGTTCCGCTGATTGCCCGTCAGCCGGGCACCATTCCCGCGGGCGTGCAAACGGATACGCTGGTGCATTCCGTCGATTTCTATCCGACGCTCATTGAGGCAGCCGGGATGGCCATGCCGGGGGGCATCACGTTTGACGGGACTTCGTTTGCGTCGCACATACAGAATCCGGAAGCGAATCCGCGTGACCGCGAACCGATCTTCTACCATTTTCCCGGCTACCTCGATCAGCGCGCCCGGCCCTGCGATGTCATTATCAAGCGGGTGGACGATGTGGACTACAAACTCATCTATACCTACGACCCGGACTATACCGGCAACCCCACCGCCACCGAAGATGTGGAGGAGGGACTCGATGCGCTGGCCAATCCATGGGAACTCTACCGCTATTCCGATGATCTTTCGGAAACGAACGACCTGTTGAACAGCTCCTATTCAAACTGGCTGCTCTATGGCGATATCGCCTATGCGATGGCCGGTGAGCTGTTCACGTGGCTCGATCAGGATACGCCGGACTGGAATGCCAGGAAGCTGAAGGATCGCGATACCAACCTCGATATCGGCTATCCCGACAGCAGCTCGCTGCCGACGGTT
The DNA here is from genome assembly GCF_900890425.1 of Pontiella desulfatans. Lineage (NCBI taxonomy): Bacteria > Pseudomonadati > Kiritimatiellota > Kiritimatiellia > Kiritimatiellales > Pontiellaceae > Pontiella > Pontiella desulfatans. The sequence continues at coordinate 820,639 of NZ_CAAHFG010000003.1, forward strand.
GTGCCGTCGCCCGGCGAGGAATTCAAGGTGACCGATTTTACCGTTGATACCGGCGCAGGGGAAACCACGGTAATCTTCAATTCGGAAGCTGGATTCAGCTATAGGGTCCAGGCCTCCGCCAATCTGGTGGCCTGGGAAACGCTGCAGACGCTTATGGCGACTGCTTCCGAAACGGTTGAGGTGGTGGTGGCTGAAACGGATGGAAAACGCTTTTTTCGTGTGGTGCTTTTTGATTAGAGGTTTTTCTATGTTACGTAAGCTCACCTTTATTTTTCTGGCTTCCGTCGCTGCCGTTTCGGCGCAGCCCAACATTATCTTCATTCTGACCGACGACCTTGGCTATGGGGATTTAGGCGTGCTTTATCAAAATACAAAGAGCGGCACGAAGAAGGTCGTTACACCGAGTTTGGACCGCATGGCCGGGGAGGGGATGATTCTCGATCGACACTACTGCCCGGCACCGGTTTGTGCGCCCTCGCGCGGGTCTCTGCTCAGCGGGCAGCATCAGGGACACGCCAATGTGCGCGACCGCCAGTTTGATAAGGCGATCGACGATAACCATACCCTCGCCAGCACCCTGAAAGCCGCGGGATACTATACTGCGATAATCGGCAAATACGGATTGCAGGGTAGCGGGAGCTCACCCGCCACCTGGCCGGCTTATCCCACTAAGCGCGGTTTCGATTATTTCTACGGCTATCCCGATCATGCCGCTGGTCACCAGCACTATCCGGCGAATTCATGGCCTATCGGAAACTCGTCGGCCCACCGCAGCCCGAAGAAGCTTTATGAAAATGATGCGGAGATTTCTGCGCAACTCGATAAATGCTACACGACCGATCTCTTTACCGCGCGTGCCAAAAAGATGATTGTCGACGAGACAACCGGAAACCCGTCGCGGCCCTTCTTTCTTTACCTGGCCTACGATACCCCGCACGCTGCACTCCAGCTGCCTACCGTGGAATATCCGACAGGAAAAGGGGTTGGCGGCGGTCTCCAGTGGAATGGTATTTCCAATAATATGATCAATACGGCGACCGGAACGATCGACAGCTATGTTGACCCGCTCTATTCCGGTCGGGACTGGCCCGATACCCATGAACGTATTGCCACGATGGTGACCCGCATCGATCACTGCGTCGGGGATATTCTCCAGACCCTGGAAGATTTAAATATCGCGGATAATACCATTGTCGTATTCAGTTCGGATAATGGGCCGCATAAGGAAAGTTATATCAGCGGGGCCAATTATGCTCCCACCGCCTTCCAATCCTATGGTCCGTTCGAGGGCATCAAGGAGGATTGCTATGAAGGTGGAAGCCGGATGCCGACCTTTGCCTGGGGGCCTTCCAATGTGGTTGGCGGTGTCGTCAATCATGCGCCCTCCCAGTTTCACGACTGGATGCCCACCTTTTGCGACTATGCCGGCATCACTGCGCCGGCCCGCACCGACGGGGTGTCGCTGGTGCCCACCCTGAGCGGCAGCGGTACACAGCAGGTAAGCACGGTTTACATTGAATATAATCCATCCGGCAGTATGCCGACCTATGCGGACTTTCCGAATCATGGCGGCACCTCGCGCAAGCAATCACAGGCCATCTATCTCGACGGCTACAAAGGCATCCGCAACAACATTGGTTCGCATGCGGCGGATTTCAGAATTTACGACACGCTCACCGATCTGGCGGAAGGAACCAATCTGGCCGGAACCACGGCCTATTTTATTGATCTTCAGCAACGCATGAAGGACAAGGTGCTGCGTATCCGCCAGCCGAACTCATCGGCTTCCCGACCTTATGATAGCGAACTGGTTCCGCCCGTTGCAGCTGCGGTGGAAAACGGGCTGGAGGTAAAGACCTATGAAGGGAGCTGGAGCTGGGTACCCGAGTTTGAAGAGATGGTGCATACGGGCACGAATGCCGTGACTGGAATTTCTACCGCTCACCTCAGCCGGAGCACCGACGCCGGGCTGCTCTATACCGGTTTCATCAAGGTGCCCGCCGACGGCACCTGGACGTTTTACAATACATCGGACGAAGGCATCATCCTGCGCATTCACGACAGTCTGGTGAATGACGACGACTTCAATCACACCGGCGCCGAAAAATCGGGCACCATTAAGCTTAAGGCAGGATTGCATCCATTTCGTCTCTACTATCGCACGGCCGCATCCGCGCCGGTGCTGAATTTTAAGTGGGAAGGGCCGGGAACGGCCAAGGCCGAAATTCCGGACAGTGCGCTGTTCCGGCCGGGTAACCTTCCGCCGGGGCCACCGGTGGCCACGGACGATTCAGCCGTCACGGCCGGATCCACTTCGGTTCTGATCAATGCGTTGGCCAACGACTTTGATGACGGTACGCCTGCGGTCCTATCCATCACTGAGCCGGGCCATCCGTTGGCCGGTACGGCGGTGCTCGAATCCGGACAGATCCGCTATACCCCGAATGCGGGATTCTTCGGCACCGACCGTTTTCCCTATACCATCAGCGACGGGCAGGACAGCACCAGTGGAACCATTGCGGTGGAGGTCTATGTCGCCCCGGTTGAACCCTGGTTCCCGCTCAACGAATCCAGCGGTCGCACCGTGGCCGAAGCGGGCGGTTTCGTTGCAGGTACTCATTCCGGATTTGCCGACAGTGAAGCCGCACATATTGTTGGGCAATATGGCAATGCGCTGACGTTCGACGGCGTGGATGATCAGGTCAATCTCTCCGGCATCACCCTGCCTTCCGGCAGCAGCGCCCGCACGGTCAGCGCCTGGGTCCGGGTGTCCGCCACCAGCGGTGTGGAGCTGCAGACCTTTTTCGGCTATGGTCAGAATAATACCGGGCAGCGCTTCAGCTGCCGTCTCGACACGGCGACTCCCGCCAATCAACGACTTCGTCTGGAAGTGTCAGGCGGATTCATTACCGGTACCACCACCATCAATGACGGTAGCTGGCATCATGTTGCGGTGGTGGTTGACGACTTTAACGGTGACGATTCGGTGAACGTCAATGAGGCCAGGCTCTATGTCGATGGGCTGCTGGAACCCATCAGCAGTGCCGGGGCGCGGGTGATCAATACCAGTGCGTCAGGGATTCCGGTCATCGGCGGTTCCAGTCATGCCGATAATCACAATTTTAAAGGTGATATCGATGAGGTTCAAATCTTCAACAGCGCGAAGACCGGTCCAGAGATTGCAGCACTTGCTGGCCGAACGGTTGCACAGGCCGATGGATCCCTCTGGTTTTATCGGAATCTGGGTAATGCTGAACCGACGGTGAACGATTGGAATACGGATGGAAACGGCGATGGCTATAGCCATTATCTTGTCTATGCCCTCGGTGGATCACCTCATTGGTTTGAGTCCTCCATGCTTCCGTATTTAGAATCGGGGCCGGGCCGACTCGACTATTACTATAACCGTCGTCTTGCACTGGATCCGACCGGTTACGTGCCGGAGAGCACAACCAATCTGGTCGATCCGGCCTGGTTGCCGGTCGCAGGTGCAATTGCGGCCCCTCATCCGGAACTTGATGACTACGAAGTGGTCGTTACCGAAATCTCAACGACGGAGACCAACCGGTTCATTCGGTTGCGCATTTCAATGGATTAAAAAAAAACGGTTAGTTTGGCTGCGCGACTCTGTATGTGGAGATAAGACGAGTTGCATCTTGTGCGTAAAAAAATATGCACGCGGGCTCCGCAACGAGCCGTTGTTTGAGAAAATAAATAGGGATAAAAAGGATAATTGCGCTCTCTGTAGCAATTGTTGCCGTTTCCGCGCAGGCGGCTGTTATCTATGAGAGGCAGTCCTGATTCGCCGTTTGCAGTTCAATGACTAATGCTGACGAAAATCAAACAAAGAGAGGGTCTGCGCCTTTTTTCGGGCGTTTTTTTACTTAGCGCTTTTGTCAAAATCGCGGGGCATTGCTGGATTGATGGTTACTATGAAAACAAAAAAAATGATTATTTTGGCCGTGCTGGGTGCGCTATCGGCCGGGCCGGCTTTTGGTCAGGCAACGGAACTGAAGGTGATGACTTTCAATATTCTGCAATCGGGTAAGAAATGTGATGAAATCGGTAGCACGTCGCCGTTGCTCAACAAGAATCGCTATCAGGACATCGCGAACGTAATCATTGAGTCGGGCGCGGATGTTGTGGGGATAACAGAACCCAATACCGCCAATCCTGATCCGATTCTCGGATTTTTGCAGGCGACGAATTCCGATTGGCAGAAGCTCGGTAAGGTGTACGCCAAGTATCCGATCACACCCGACCCGCTGAATCCAAACACCGGAGATGATGATTCGTATGCCTATCAGGTGAAAGTCGGGGTGAATCGTTATGTGTATATCCATGTAGCGCACTGGCACCCGAAACATGAGGGCATCCGCGAAATCCAGGAGCGTATGATTGCGGGCACGGTTCCAAGCGATCTGGAGGTTTTTGAGCAGGAGATTCTGGGCAAGGTCAGTACGCAGAGCGCGTATAACCACACGCTCGCCCGCGCGCAGCCGCACATTGATGCGGGGCGTCCGGTTTTTGTGATGGGCGATTTTAATGCGTCATCGCACGAGGACTGGACCGCGGATTATGTTGCGAACGGGATGGATCGCTGGTGCGGGAATCCGACGAATAATCCGCCGCTTAATTTTGAGATTGAATGGCGCGGCTCCAGGACGCTGGTTGATGGCGGCCTTTCGGATGCGTACCGCGCTGTCTGGCCCGATCCGGTCACCAAGCCGGGCTTCACGTGGACGCCGCCGTACGCCAACGACACGGGCGGACGCCGGCCTTACGATGATTACGCAAGCAATCCAAAATGTAATATGCTCGACCGGATCGACTGGCTGCTGTTTGCGGGTAGTAATGTGGCGGTTTCTGCGGCGGCGGTGGTCGGCGAAAATCCAGCGAATCCGGAACACGATGGTAAATCAAAAATTGTTCCGGAAATTCAGTATTCCGGTTCGTGGCCGTCGGACCATCGCGCCGTACTCGGCGTTTTCAGTATTCCGGAAGATACCGGCCCGGCTATTGAACTGACTGAGCCCGTGATTCCGACGCGCCTGTCGACGGACTTTATCAGCGATATTGCGCAGATTGAAGGGGATGCCGATCCGGCGACGCTGGGTTCGTGGAGTGCGGATTCGGGCACGTTCGATGCGGGGCAGCTGGTGTTAAACAGCAACGGAACGTTTACGGTTTCGTTTAATGACGCGCAGTTTGATCGCTGGGCGCATACGGGCGTGCTCGACGGCGACACGGGGTGGACGATTGAGGCGTGCATTCGTATCGATGATGAGGGTTCGACCGGTGGCGATGTCGGCGTGTTCGATATTCAGTCGCGCTCGTCAGACGGCGGAACGTCGCCGTGGATTTATCTGCGCCCGGACGGGATCGGGCATCGTGTGAGCGGTAACGATGCCGGCCTGCTTTATGCGACGAATCTAATGGACGGCGCTTTTCACACGTTTCGCGTGGCGACGCGGGCGGAGGTCGGGCATATGCTTTGGCTGGACGGAGAGGTGGTGGCGGAGTGGACGGGGAATGATGTCGTGAATAATAAACGCTTTTTCCTCGGCCGCAACGGCGGCAATACGGTGGATGATGGAACGGTGACGGTTGATTATGTCCGTGTTGATTCGACCGGGTTCTATGCGCCGCCGTTCGTGCCGTACATCACCTCGATTGCGCGGGATGGGCAGCACATGGTTCTTCGCTGGCGCGCAAAAATGGGACACCGTTTTAACCTGCAATATACCGACCGCTTGATTGATCCGGCATGGAGCAATGCCGTGAGCATCTTGTCCGAAACAAACGGAGTGATTGAGGGGATCGACAGCAACTTCACCGGCTCGGCCCGCTTTTATCGGGTTGGTTCGATTCCGGAGGAGTGAGAAGGTGGGGCAGGCATCTTGCCTGTTTACCCCGCATCGTTTCCACGGGGCGGAGCTTTGTATGCCGATTGGGTGGCTGGATATGATATTGCGGGAGAAGAGGGCTTTGCCGAGAATCCCGACCATGTTGCACTCGACAATCTACCGAATATGGACTCGGCGGCGCGCCCGATATTTTTGATCACAGCCCGTTGCCGACCTTCGAAAACCTGAACTATATCTATCGTCGCCGAACCGATGCCGTAGCGCGTGGTCTGGCCTATACGTTTGAGGAGAGCAGCAACCTGCTTTCCAATGATTGGAACTTGGTAACGAATCCACCATCGGGCACCGCCCCGCTCGAAACCGGATTCGAGGCCGTCACCAACCAGGTTCCGACCACGGAACCCAACCGCTTTATCCGTCTCAGGCTGTCTATTCAGTAACCAGGATTAAGTAGGTTTTAAGTTGTTCATCGCCGTTGCCGCATTCGCCGCGGTGCGTATTTCTTGTGCGATTTTGCACGATCGTTCTTGTTCCCCTGTATGGTGAAGATAGAGGACTGGTTCCTTATGAGATGACCCGACCTTCGAGCCGATGAAATAATATTTAAAACAAGGAAACGACGATGATTAGAACTGCGTTGGTAGCCGGTGCGCTGGCCGTGGCAAGCATGGGGCTTGCCGAAAAATATGAGCCGAACTGGGACTCTCTGCGCGAGCACCATGTGCCGCAATGGGCGAAGGATGCCAAGTTCGGGGTCTATGCCCACTGGGGACTCTATTCCGTCGTCGGCGGCTGGGACGTGAATAAAAACTGGGCCAACAGTATCGCCTGCGCCTACCAGGCCATCTACCGCCCGGGGATGACCGACAAGAAGCGCGAGTTCGAGAAGCACGTAGGCAAGGTGGAGCAAGGCGTCGGCTACATCGATTTGGCAAAGCAGTTCAAGGCCGAAAACTTCGATCCGGCCGCCTGGGCGGATCTGATGAAGCGTTCCGGCGCGCGTTACGCCGGCATCTGCGCGATCCACCACGACGGCTATGCCATGTGGGACAGCGATGTAATGGATTTCTGCGCGGGCAAGCTGGGCCCGCGCCGCGACCTGCTCGGCGAAATCATGAAAGAGATCGAAAAGCGCGGCATGAAAACCATGACTTCGTTCCATCATGGGCGCACCTACCGGCAGTTTTCCAGCATTCGGAAAAATCTGGAAAGCTCGCCGGAACAGGCGAAGGCCGACCTGCTCGACCCAAGCCTGCGGAACTATTACTGGTTCATGGGCGAAGAGGACTATTTCGCGAAAGCCCGCTACGACATGACCAAGGAGGTGATTGATAAGTATAAGCCCGACGTCCTTTGGTTCGATGGCGGCGGAGGTGGCTATGGCACAGAGCGCATACTCGCGGACTTCTTCAATATGGCCGAAAAAGAAGGCAAAGATGTTTGCGTCCACAACAAAGGTAACTTCGGGAAAAACTTCGGGCTCTATTCCTACGAAAACGGCTACAAGCGCCCGCTCTTCGTCAACTGGCCGTGGGAAGACGACACCCCGTCGGCCGTGGGCTGGTGCGACTGGCCATGGCAGAAGGGCATGGAATACAAGAAGCCGCGCGATCTTGTTGTTCGGTTGTGCGACCTCGTGGCGCGCAACGGCGGCCTGCTGGTTTCCATGAACCCGCGTCCCGACGGCACGCTCGACCAGGGGCAGGTCGACCTGCTCGAAGGCATCGGGAAATGGCTCGGCCAGAACGGCGACGCCATCTACGACACCGTGCCGTGGAAGATCTTCGCGGAAGGCCACACGGAAATGTTGGAATATTTCCAATATACCGATAAAGGCGCTCCTTCCCGCGGCATTCAGCCGGATCCGAAAAAACTGGATCACACCGATGTCCGCTTCACCCGCAACGGCGACAAGCTCTACGCCACCGTGCTCGGCGTTCCGCCTTCCGGCACCGCGACGATCAAGTCGCTTTCGACCGCGACGGAAATTTCGACCGTCAACAAAATAAAATCCATCAGGCTCCTCGGTTCCGATGCAAAGCTGGAGTGGGAGCGCACGGCCGACGCGCTGGAAATCAAATTGCCGAAGAAAGCGCCGAACGAGTGGGCGCTGGCCTTCGAGATCCAGGCCGAGGGCGAACTCGACAAGAGCGAACCGCCCTACGACGAAAAGCTGATGACGCTTCCAAAGCAAACCTAGAGTTAAGTGGGAGCTGAAATGAACAAGATATACGGAATTGTATTGTGTGCTTTTTGGGTGGGAGCCGTGCAGTCGGCAACGATCAACTGGGGGACGGGCGTCGATGTTGCTACTGTTTCGGATGTAATAACCAGCGATACGCTGGTCGAGGCGTTCAACGCCGGGGCCAGCGGTGTTGCCGACCAGACCGTGAACGGAGTGCTTTTTACCGGAACCGGTAGCCTGCTTCCTTCGAATACAGGCGCGGATGGGTTTACGGGAGATACCGGAAACGCGTCGTATAACGTGCTGCTCAGCAACATCGACTTCGGTGGCGGCATCGATGAAACCATATCCGTCGGTGGTGGAAACCTCGCGGCTGGCGGAAGCTACCTGATCCAGGTTTGGTTTGTGGACACCCGCTATATTCGCGATCAGTATTTTGGTGACGGTGATGCCGATCAGTCGAATGATGTTCATTTGAACTGTAAACCGGGGCAGTACGCCATTGGAACCTTCACAGCCGATGGGACAGGATATCAGGATTTGGAGATCCGCTCTGGAAACAGCAACCACGGCAATGTACACATCACCGCTTACCAGATTCGGACAGCATCATCAGTTCCTGAACCAACCCTCTCCACTGCGACGAACCGTGTTTCGGCTCCTTTTGTGGTTAATATCGAATTTTCGGAAGCGATAACCGGGCTGGAGGAATCCGATTTCGCGGTGAGTAACGGTGCCGTGGCCGCATCCAGTCTTTCCGGAAGCGGAAATGCCTTTTCCGTGGAAATCACACCTGCAGTCAACGGCAGCATCAGAGTTGAGCTGCCCGCCGGCTCCGTCAGCGATACGGATGGGGATAATAATACAAACCCGGCCTCGGATGCGTTAAGCGTATTCTACATTGCTCCGGGCGGCGATCAGCCTTCGGTAGTACTCTCGACGGCCTCTACGAATGTCATCGGAACTTTTGCTGTGGATGTCGTGTTCGACGAACCCGTAACGGGTCTGATACTGGATGATTTTGTGGTGGAAAACGGGATGGTATCGAACCTGACGGGTTCCGGCTCGGCCTATACCGTGCTGGTCATTCCCGATGTCGAAGATCTTGTGAGCGTCAGCCTGCCGGAGGGCGTTGTGACAGATCTTGATGGGGACGGTCTTTGGAATACCGCCTCGGAGACACTGGCCGTTACATCCCGGCCAATTGATGTGCCCTCGGCAACCCTTTATGGAAACTTGAGCACCGATGGTTCCGAGTACAGTCTGTATGTCAGTTTTTCCGAAGCGGTATCCGGCTTGACAGCCGATGATTTTATTGTGGTGAACGGGGAGGTTACCTCTATCCGGCAGCAAGGGCGCCGTTATTCCCTGTCCGGTTACTACTATTCCTCCAACGCACAATATTACGCGGTGAGTATTACCGGTGCCTCGCCCGGTACCGTGGAGGTCACCCTTCCGGCGGGAGCCGTCGTTGATATCGATGGTGACGGCTTGACCAATACAGGTTCCAATACGCTGAGTTTTGAATGCACCGGGGACTTCGGCGAGCAATGGGTTGTGGACGGGGGCGATCGCCTTTATGGAAGACCATCGCACGGGAGCCATGTCCGCGCGGCCGTTTTACCTGCAGCTGCATAACTATGCTGTGCACAGCCCGACCGACAACGTGCAGGCGCGCGCCGACCTGCTGGCAAAATATGCAGGACTGCCGGATGGCACCTATCACGGGGGTAATTCCTACGCCGCCATTGTGGAAAACATGGACCAGACCATCGGGCGTGTTCTCAATTATATCGATGACCCGAACGGGGACGGCAACTCGGCGGACTCCATTGCCGCCAATACGCTCGTGATCTTTACCTCCGACAACGGCGGCTATATCGGCCCCACGGACAACGACCCGTTGCGCCACCATAAAGGCTCGTTCTACAACGGCGGTCTGCGTGTTCCACTGATTGCCCGCCAGCCGGGCACCATTCCGGCGGGGGTGCAGACTGATACGTTGGTGCATTCCGTCGATTTTTATCCGACGCTCATTGAGGCCGCCGGGCTGGCCATGCCGGGGGGAATCACGTTTGACGGGACTTCGTTTGTTTCGCACATGCAGAATCCGGGGGCGAATGCGCGTGACCGCGAACCGATCTTCTACCATTTCCCCGGCTACCTCGATCAGCGCGCCCGGCCGTGCGATGTCATTATCAAGCGGGTGGACGGCGTGGACTACAAGCTGATCTATACCTACGACCCGGACTATACCGGCAACCCCTCCGACACCGAAGATGTGGAGGAGGGACTCGAAGCGCTGGCCAATCCATGGGAACTCTACCGCTATTCCGATGATCTTTCGGAAACGAACGATCTGCTGAACAGCTCCTATTCAAACTGGCTGCTCTACGGCGACACCGCCAACACCATGGCCGGTGAACTTTTTGCATGGCTCGATCAGGGGGGAACGGACTGGAACGCCAAGAAGCTGAAGGATCGCGATACCAACCTCGAGATCGACTATCCCGACGACAGCTCGCTGCCGACCGTGGTGCCGGCTCCCGGTGAGGAGTTCAAGATGACCGATTTCGACGTCGATGCCGGCGCAGGGGAAACCGCGATCACCTTCAACTCGGAAGCCGGGTTCAGTTATCGGATCCAGGCCTCCACCAATCTCGTGGCCTGGGAAACGCTGCAAACGGTTTCGGCGGACGCGGCGGAAACCATCGAGGTGGTGGTGGCCGAAACTGATGATCAACGCTTCTTCCGCATCGTGCTTTTTGAATAGAGGTTTTTCCCATGTTTCGTAAGCTAGTTTTCCTTTTTCTGGTTGCCGCAGGTGTCGCTTCGGCGCAACCGAATATTATCTTTATCCTGACCGACGACCTTGGGTGGGGGGATCTGGGGTGTTTCTACCAGAACAGCATTGTCGGCACCAAAAAGCACGCTACGCCGCAGTTGGATGCTTTTGCGAGTGAAGGCGTGCAGTTGCGGCAGCACTATTGCGGAGCACCCGTTTGCGCCCCGTCGCGGGCATCGTTCCTGCTCGGTGTTCACCAGGGGCATGCCAACGTTCGCGACAACCAGTTCGACAAGGCGATCGAGGACAACCATAACGTAGCCACCGTGCTCAAATCGGCGGGCTATTCCACGGCGTTGATTGGAAAGTATGGATTGCAAGGCAGCGGATCAAGCCCGGCCACGTGGTCGGCCTATCCCACGAAACGCGGCTTCGATTATTTCTACGGCTATGTACGTCATTCCGATGGGCATCAGCATTATCCGGGCAACAGCTGGCCGCTTGGAAACAGCAGTGCCCACCGTTCGCCCAAGGAACTCTATGAAAACGGAAGCGAAGTGTCCGGCGATCTCGACAAGTGCTACACCACCGACCTTTTCACGGCGCGTGCGAAGCAATGGATTGTGGATCATCGCGCGGCTACGACAAACCAGCCGTTCTTCATGTTCCTGGCTTATGATACGCCGCACGCGGCATTGCAGTTGCCGACCCAGGCCTATCCGGCCGGAGGCGGTTTGGGTGGGGGGATCCAGTGGATCGGTACACCCAGCAATATGATCAATACCGCCTCCGGAACCATCGATTCCTTCCGGCATCCCGACTATACCGGCAAGGGGTGGTCGGATGTCTCCGAACGCTTTGCCACCGGTGTAAGGCGCATCGACGATGGTGTTGGTGACCTGGTGTTGACGTTGCAGGATCTGAATATCGATACCAACACACTGGTGGTGTTCTCGTCGGACAACGGTCCGCATACTGAATCCTATATGTCCAGCGCATCCTATACGCCGCAGGCGTTCGATTCGTACGGTCCGTTCGACGGCGTCAAACGCGACTGCTGGGAAGGGGGCATCCGTGTTCCGACGCTGGTGCGATGGCCGGGAATGGTCAGTTCGAACGCGGTGGTGGAACAACCCTCGCAGTTCCATGACTGGTTGACCACCTTTGCCGCTGCGGCCGGAATTCCAACACCGGCTCGGCTGGACGGGGTTTCGCTGCTTCCGACGCTGACCGGAAGCGGAATGCAAAAGGAGCCGTTGACCTACATTGAGTACGACAGTTCGCAATCCACGCCTAACTATTCCGATTTCGATCCGTCGCACCGAAAGCGGGCCCGCAACCAGATGCAGGTGGTTTTTCAAGGAGGCTACAAAGGAGTGCGGGTCAATATTGGGTCGCATTCGGACGATTTTGAAATCTACGACCTTTCCTCAGACCCCAAGGAAACCAACAACCTGGCATCGGTTATGACCAGTCTGCAGACCGAAATGAAAAACCGCGTATTACAGGTGCGTCAGTCAAACACATCCGCGTCCCGCCCTTACGATAGCGAGCTGGTTCCGCCCGTCGCGGCCACCGTTGAAAACGGGCTGGAGGTCAAGACCTATGAAGGGAGCTGGAGCTGGGTTCCCGAATTCGAGGATCTCGTGCATGTCGGCACCCATGCCGTGGACGGCATTTCAACCGCGCACCTCAGCCGGAGCGCCGATGCCGGACTGCTCTATACCGGCTATATCAAAGTGCCCGCCGACGGTACCTGGACCTTCTACAATACCTCTGACGAAGGAACCATCCTGCGCATTCACGACAGTCTCGTGATTGACGACGATTTTAACCACATCGGCGCAGAGGAATCCGGCACCATCAAGTTGAAGACCGGATTCCATCCGTTCCGCCTCTACTACCGCACGGCGGCTTCCTCGCCGGTGCTGAACATGAAGTGGGAGGGGCCGGGCACGGCCAAGACCGATATTCCGGACACGGCGCTTTTCCGTCCGGGCAACCTTCCGCCGGGACCGCCGACAGCCATCGGCGATGCCGCCACCACGGCCGGAGCCACTTCCGTTCTGATCAATGCGCTGGCCAACGATTTTGATGATGGTACTCCCGCGGTTCTATCCATCACCGATCCGGGCAGTCCGTTGGCCGGCACGGCGGTGCTCGAATCCGGGCAGATCCGCTATACCCCGAATCCAGGGTTTTTCGGCATCGACCGTTTCCCCTATACCATCAGCGATGGGCTGGACAGCACCGGCGCAACCATTTCGGTGGAGGTCTATGTTGAACCATCGGAGCCCTGGTTTCCGCTCGATGAATCCAGCGGGAGTACTGTGGCCGAAGCCGGCGGTTTTGTGGCGAGCAGTCATTCCGGATTCGCCGATAGCGAGGCGGCGCACATTGCCGGGAAGCACGGTAACGCCCTCACGTTTGACGGGGTGGACGACCAGGTAAACCTTTCCGGCATCCCCTTGCCTTCCGGCAGCAGTGCCCGGACGATTTGTGCCTGGGTGCGCGTCTCCGCCACCAGCGGCGTGGAGCTGCAGACCTTCTTTAACTATGGGCAGAATAATTCGGGGCAGCGTTTCAGTTTCCGGCTCGATACCGCCACTCCTGCCGATCAGCGCCTCCGCCTCGAAGTGTCGGGTGGCTATATCGTGGGTTCAACGACGGTCAACAATGGGGCGTGGCACCATGTGGCTGTTGTGGTCGATGATTTTAACGATGATGGTTCTGTAAACGTCAATGAAGCCAGACTCTATGTCGATGGTGCGCTGGAGACTGTCAGCAGTTCCGGGGCGAAGGTGATCAATACCAGCTCATCCGGCGTTCCGGCCATTGGCGGCTCCAATCATGCTGATAATCATAATTTCAAAGGCGATATTGATGAGGTGCGGATCTTTAATTCCGCGAAGACGGGAGCCGAGATTGCCGAACTGGCAACCCGCAGCGCGGCGGAGGTCGATGCCAACCTCTGGTTTTACCGCAACCTCGGGAATCCGGAACCTACGCCCGCCGACTGGAATGCCGGCAGCCGCACCCTGGCCTATGCCCTGGGCGGTTCGCCTCATTGGAACGATGCATCGGTGATGCCGCAGCTGGAAACGACTGCGGGGGGGGGGGTAGAATATCTTTACAATCGGCGACGGGTGCTTGATACGGCGGCTTATGTTGTTGAAAGTACTACCAACCTGATCGGCGGGGCATGGGAATCGATAACTGGCGGTACGGCAGTTGCGCACCTGGAGATGGCCGAATACGATGTGGTTTCCTCTGATATTCCGACCAACGAGTCCAGTCGGTTTATTCGCCTGCGTATTTCCGTCGATTAAGGTGTTTTGTGAAATTGATGTCCTTATCCATTAGAGCTGTTTAAACCAAGCAGAGCTATCCCCGTGGGCCGGACGTGGACGAAATAAAAGGAAGATACGATGAACATAAAAACAGGTATACGAGCAACTTTAACGATCGCCATGGGATGGGGAGCGTTTACGGCACCGGCGGGTACCGCCACCGATCAGTCCATCATTTCGATCATGAGCGATCCAGCCTATCCCCGGAATGTCTGCGCGCTTCCGTCTCCCGAGAACCCGGCCGATAAAGAACATCTGGAGGAATGGACGAACGCGAAGTTCGGACTCTTTATTCATTGGGGCATCTATTCCGTGCTGGAAGGCATGTGGAAAGGCGAACAGATCCCCGATCTCGGTGAGCAGATTCAGCGCCACGCGAAAATTCCCGGTCGCGAATATGTGGAGGTTGCGAAGCAGTTCAATCCGGTAAAATTCGATGGCCGGGCCTATGCGAAGCTGGCGAAAGAGGCCGGTATGACCTATATGATCCTGACCAGCCGACATCACGACGGATTCTCCATGTTCGATACGGCATACTCCGATTTTGATATCATGGATGCCACGCCCTATAAGAGGGATATCGTGAAAGGTTTGGCGGAAGGGTGCCGGGCGGAGGGGATTCGGCTCGGACTGTACTATTCCAATCCCGACTGGCATTTTCAGGTGGATCCGGATGCCGATAGCTTTGGTGTCGGCCAGAAATACTCGCCTGCTCTGCTTGAATTCCAGCAAAACCAACTCACCGAGCTGCTGACGAATTACGGTCCGATCATGGAAATTTTCTTTGATATGGGGAAGCCGTCGATTGCTGATAGTCAGGCCTTGGCCAAGACCGTTAGAGATCTTCAACCGGAGTGTCTTGTCAGTGGTCGAGTGATGAACAACCAAGGAGATTTCTATACGTTGAGCGATAATTCGGAGGCCACGGAGGTTCTCGATCTTCCGTGGGAAGCCCCATCCACATTCCACAGCGAGCCTGGGCATACCTGGGGGTGGAAATCCTGGGTGGTTGATCCGCCGATGGAAAAAGAGGTCGCGCGTTGCGTGCAGAAACTATCACGGGTAACATCACGGGGAGGAAACTTTCTTCTTAACATCGGGCCGAAACCGGACGGTACGGTTTCTGAATACCAAACCGAAGCGTTGCAGTCGATCGGCGTGTGGGTTGACGCGCACCGGGAAACCATCTTCGATGTTCACACGACCCCGTTCAAGCGCTCGCCATGGGGAGCGTCCACGTGGAAAGAGAATGAACTCTATCTGCATGTCGCCAAGTGGCCGAAGGATGGAAAGATCCGTCTGCCGGATTTATTTTCCTCCGTTGAGGAGGTTCGACTTTTTACCGATGCTTCGGTGAACTATTCCTTTGAGGCGCTGGAACAGGGCGGAGTCGTGATCCATGTTCCCCGGACTGCGCCGGAAAAATATCAAACCGTGATTACGGTGCAGTGCGGGGGTGAAATCAAAACGCGTGTACCTCTGGTGACTCAGACGAATCCCGATAAGATCGACCTCGGAAAGGACAGCTTGGTCACGCGGGATTTTATCCATGGGATGAGCTATGCCTGCAGGGTGAAGAATGTGCAGGGTTCCTGGAAATTCAACCCGGTGAAATCGGGAAAATATAAGGTCACGCTGGGTGCCGATGTCAAAAAGATGAAGCTGAAGAAGAACCAGCAACCCGACATGGAAGCGCGTCCGGTTCTGATTTCGATTGGCGAGAACCTCTTCCGGGTAAACATTCCCGTAGCGCTGGGCAAGATCGAGATTGAGGTCGGCGAGGTTGAGCTCAAGGCCGGATCCTGTCAGACCGTTATGATTGTCAAGGATACCGGAATGAACGGGGAGGGCGACCCGTCGCGTTTCTCGTTGGAACCCATCTGGCCGGAACGGCTGGTCCTAATCCGCCAGTGAGCTAGAGGAGCGTCCCATTGGAACGTTGAGTCCGTGACGCCGCACCCCGAGCTGGCGGCGTACGATGTGGTTTCCGCGGAGATCTCAACCGAGGAAACCAACCGGTTCATTCGGTTGCACATTTCAATGGATTAAAAAAAACGGTCAGTTTGGCTGCGCGACTCTGTATGTGGAGATAAGACGAGTTGCATCTTGTGCGTAGAAAAAATATGCACGCGGGCTCCGCAACGAGCCGTTGTTTGAGAAAATAAATTATGAACACAAAAAAAATGATTATTTTGGCAGTGCTGGGTGCGCTATCGGCCGGGTCGGCTTTTGGTCAGGCGACGGAACTGAAGGTGATGACTTTCAATATTCTGCAATCGGGTAAGAAATGTGATGAA
Organism: Pontiella desulfatans; assembly: GCF_900890425.1. Taxonomy (NCBI): domain Bacteria; kingdom Pseudomonadati; phylum Kiritimatiellota; class Kiritimatiellia; order Kiritimatiellales; family Pontiellaceae; genus Pontiella; species Pontiella desulfatans. The sequence continues at coordinate 837,123 of NZ_CAAHFG010000003.1, forward strand.
ATCGGCAGCACGTCGCCGTTGCTCAACACCGTGCGTTATGAGGACATCGCGAACGTAATCATTGAGTCGGGCGCGGATGTTGTGGGGATAACAGAACCCAATACCGCCAATCCTGATCCGATTCTCGGATTTTTGCAGGCGACGAATTCCGATTGGCAGAAGCTCGGTAAGGTGTACGCCAAGTATCCGATCACACCCGACCCGCTGAATCCGAACACCGGAAACGATGATTCGTATGCCTATCAGGTGGAAGTCGGGTTGAATCGTTATGTGTATATCCATGTGGCGCACTGGCACCCGAAACATGAGGGCATCCGCGAAATCCAGGAGCGCATGATTGCGGGCACGGTTCCAAGCGATCTGGAGGTTTTTGAGCAGGAGATTCAGGGCAAGGTCAGTACGCAGAGCGCGTATAACCACACGCTCGCTCGCGCGAAGCCGCACATTGATGCGGGGCGTCCGCTTTTTGTGATGGGCGATTTTAATGCGTCATCGCACGAGGACTGGACCGCGGATTATGTTTCGAACGGGATGGATCGCTGGTGCGGGAATCCGACGAATAATCCGCCGCTTAATTTTGAGATTGAATGGCGCGGCTCCAGAACGCTGGTTGATGGCGGCCTTTCGGATGCGTACCGTGCCGTCTGGCCCGATCCGGTCACCAAGCCGGGCTTTACGTGGACGCCGCCGTACGCCAACGACACGGGCGGACGCCGGCCTTACGATGATTACGCAAGCAATCCAAAATGTAACATGCTCGACCGGATCGACTGGTTGCTGTTTGCGGGCAGTAATGTGGCGGTTTCTGCGGCGGCGGTGGTCGGCGAAAATCCAGCGAATCCGGAACACGATGGTAAATCAAAAATTATTCCTGAAATTCAGTATTCCGGTTCGTGGCCGTCGGACCATCGCGCCGTACTCGGCGTTTTCAGTATTCCGGAAGATACCGGCCCGGCTATTGAACTGACTGAGCCCGTGATTCCGACGCGCCAGTCGGCGGACTTTATCAGCGATATTGCGCAGATTGAAGGGGATGCCGATCCGGCGACGCTGGGTTCGTGGAGTGCGGATTCGGGCACGTTCGATGCGGGGCAGCTGGTGTTAAACAGCAACGGAACGTTTACGGTTTCATTTAATGACGCGCAGTTTGATCGCTGGGCGCATACGGGCGTGCTCGACGGCGACACGGGTTGGACGATAGAGGCGTGCATTCGTATCGACGATGAGGGTTCGACCGGCGGCGATGTCGGCGTGTTCGATATTCAGTCGCGCTCGTCAGACGGCGGAACGTCGCCGTGGATTTATCTGCGCCCGGACGGGATCGGGCATCGTGTGAGCGGTAACGATGCCGGCCTGCTTTATGCGACGAATCTAATGGACGGCGCTTTTCACACGTTTCGCGTGGCGACGCAGGCGGAGGTCGGGCATATGCTTTGGCTGGACGGAGAGGTGGTGGCGGAGTGGACGGGGAATGATGTCGTGAATAATAAACGCTTTTTCCTCGGCCGCAACGGCGGCAATACGGTGGATGATGGAACGGTGACGGTTGATTATGTCCGTGTTGATTCGACCGGGTTCTATGCGCCGCCGTTCGTGCCGTACATCACCTCGATTGCGCGGGATGGGTAGCACATGGTTCTTCGCTGGCGCGCAAAAATGGGACACCGTTTTAACCTGCAATATACCGACCGCTTGATTGATCCGGCATGGAGCAATGCCGTGAGCATCTTGTCCGAAACAAACGGAGTGATTGAGGGGATCGACAGCAACTTCACCGGCTCGGCCCGCTTTTATCGGGTTGGTTCGATTCCGGAGGAGTGAGAAGGTGGGGCAGGCATCTTGCCTGTTTACCCCGCATCGTTTCCACGGGGCGGAGCTTTGTATGCCGATTGGGTGGCTGGATATGATATTGCGGGAGAAGAGGGCTTTGCCGAGAATCCCGACAATGACGCGTTCGACAACTTGGCCGAATATGGACTCGGTGGCGCGGCCTAGCCTATACGCTTGAAGAGGTCGGCAACCTGTTTTCCAATGATTGGAAGACGGTGACAATCCCGCCATCGGGCACCGCCCCGCTCGAACTCGATTTCGAGGCCGTCACCAAACAGATTCAGGCAGCGGAACCCAGCCAGTTCATTCGGCTTAAATTGACAATTGAGTAAAATTTTTCTGCAATCCGGCAAGGTGGGCGATGTATATATAGATAAGAGCATTGCGCTATTGAAAACTGAGTCGGGCGCATTTTGTCTCGATTTGAACCTATTTGAGCCATTGGAAGGATATAGAATGAAATTTTTGATGTTACTTTGTTTATTGCTGTCGATGTCGGTCACGGCGGCGGAGTTTTATGTGTCGCCGAACGGGAACGACTCGGATACCGGATCGTTTGACGCCCCGTTCAAAACCGTTGTCCGGGCACGCGATGTCGCGCGTTCCACTTCGGAGTTGGTTACGGTTTATCTGCGCGAAGGCCGCTATGTATTGGATGAGACGGTGGTGTTCGGGCTACAGGATGGAAATGCCACGTATACGGCATTTGAAGACGAAAAACCGGTTATCACCTCTGCCCGGCCTGTGACGGGGTGGAAAAAGGCGAAGGGCAGCCTGTGGGTGGCTGACACGCCAGAGGGCGTCGAGGATTTCAAGGTCATGTTTGACGGCGATCGCATGCTGGAACGGGCTCGCAGCCGAGGCTTCCAAAGCCCTCAGCAAAAATTTAAAACCTTTGCCACGCGCAATACGGCACTGCCGGAAGATCGTCCGTTGTTGCGCCGTTTAGAGTTTCCGGCGGGTGAAATCAAGGCCTGGGACAATATCGGGGATGTGGAAGCCTTTTTCTGCGGTGTACCCTGGACGTTTAATATTTCGACGATTGAAAAGGTGGATGAGGAAAATAACATTGCCTGGTTGAAGTATGAAGGCAATACCCCGCCTTCCACCACGCCGAAGCCCTACAACCCGTCCTACATTGAAAATCATATTTCCGTGCTGGATCAGCCGGGTGAATGGTGCGTCAACACGAAGACGCGCAAGATCCACTATTGGCCGGTCAACGGCGAACCGGGCGATAACATCTGCGTTCCAACGCTGACCGAGTTTTTCCGGGTCGAAGGCGGCATTGACTATGACGGTTCGAAGGATACGCCCGTCAAAGGCCTTGCCTTCAAAGGCCTGACCTTCACGCAGGGCAATCGCTATTCGTGGTGGGACGATCATAAGGGCTGGGGCATCCAGCACGACTGGGATAAGTTTGACCACGGCAATGCGTTGCTGCGTTTTCGCGGTGCGGAGGATTGTCTGGTGGAAAACTGCCGATTTATTAATTCAGGAAACTCGGCGATTCGCCTCGACCTGCATGCGCAGAATATCACCATCCAGAATAACCTGATCGACCGGGTGGGGCATATGGGCATCCTGCTGTGCGGCTATGGCCCGGGAACGAAAGATGTGAATAAGAACAACCGAATCGTGAATAACTTGATTCGCCGAACGGGGGAATTAATCTGGCATGGCCATGCCATCTTTGTCTGGCAGAGCGGTGAAAACGTTATTGCCAACAACCACATCCGCGAAGTGCCGCGCAAGGCGATCGGCCTCTGCGGGGTACGTGGTGCCATTTTCATGGAAGGCAAAAAAGTCGATTGGGATGAAGCCAGCAAGACGATTCGCTGGGACGAGCTGGGCTGTGAAATCTTTACCGACGAGGACGGCACATTGCAAAGCCGCCTACTGCCGTATCTGCACGCGCGGAATAACCTGGTGGAAGGTAACTATGTCTACCGCGGTCGCACCAAGATCGGCGATGGCGCGTGTTTGAACGTGTCCGGTGCGGGAACGGGCAATGTGCTGCGTCGTAACATGCTCTCGATGGTGCTTGGAAACGGCATGCGCTGCGACGACTGGCAGCAGGGCACCACCTTTACTGAAAACCTGATTCTATCCGGCGGCGTGGTGCATAAAGGGAAGAATGATCTGATTAACAACATCTTTGTGAACAGCCGGATCAACTTTTCGCTCTATCCCGACCAGCAACCCGATCCCGGATCGAAGGTGCAGAACAATCTGTTTTATTTCACACGCGACAATATCATCCCGTACACGGGGCGCGAATCGCAGAGCATCAAGACGCCGCAGTCGTTGGATGTTGAAAATAATCTCTACTTCTGTGAAAGCAAAATCGACCACCTCGAAAAGTTTCTGGCCGGCTGGCAGGCCAAGGGCGTCGATGCAGGTTCAAAGGTGGCCGATCCGCTCTTTGCAAAGAAGGTCGATTTGACGGTCGAAGCTAGGCCCGATGACTATCTGCTGGCGAAAAATTCACCGGCCTTGAAGATGGGCTTCAAACAGATTGATACCTCGAAGATCGGGCTGACGGATGAATATCCGGCAACACTGCTTGCCGAAGTATTCCCGTCGAAGCGCGGCACGTGCGTTTCCGGCACCGCCAAGGTCGTGGCCAGCAGCAAGGCCAATGGCGATACCTCAAAACTGGTCAAGCCTGCCGCAAACATGACGGCGGTCTTTGAGACGAAGGTGGAGGAACAGCCCTTCGTGGTGATTGAACTCGAAAAAGAAGTCCCGGTCGATGGACTCGAAATCGTGGCCGACCACAAGGATCGGCAGAATCACCTGCGCGGGCTTACCGTCTGGACTTCGTGCGATCAGAAGCATTGGGTTGAAATATGGCGTGCCGATCCCTACCATATCGCCATGGGCCGCGACTGGCTGGTCAAACCCTACGAGGTGCGCCCTGCAAAGTATGTGAAGATCGGCCTGCGCCCGAAAGCCGATCTGCCGTTTCAGCCTGAAGACGAGCGTATGAAGATGGGAAAATATACCCTGAAGCTCAATCACGTTGGCATTTATTCATCAGCGCTCTAAAATAGTAGACTGAGTTTCGTCATAAATCGCATTCGGCGCGGTATCTGTTTTCATAGGAATTTTATTTGAAAACAGAGGGGTGATATGAGTCGTTTACGCAAAGTCTGGACTGTTGGGTGTTTGGTTGTTTTGGTTTTACTCGGGTTTGTTGTCTCGCGACAAAATGAACCTGTGCAGGGTGGTTCGGTTGTTTCCAATGCTCCAAATGCGCCACAGCGCAAAGTCGTCGAACCGATTTTTCCTGAAGTACAGGTTGAATCTGAAATCCTGAGGACGGAAGCGCTGAGCGATACACAGGCGCGGCTGAATCTGGATTTTCCGGTGGTATCGTTTTCTGATGTGACGCTGGAGGACGGAAACGCATATCAGACGGCGCATCTGCCGCAGACCGGTCTGCTGCCGATGGGCGAGGGGCGGCCGACCCTGCCGCTGAAGACGCTGATGGTCGCCATTCCGCCCGGTGCGGAGTTTGATGTGCAGCTGGCTGCGGGCGAAACGACCGTGATGTCCGATGTGTTGCTCGCTCCGGCGGAGCGGCTGATCAAAATGAACGGCGACGACAAGGAGTCCACCTTTGCCATAGATGATGCCTTTTATGCCGCGGATGAAAGCTTCCCGGCCGATCCGCTCTACAGTGCCCGCCGCGTGAGCCTGCGCGGCCGCGAGTTCATTGAGGTGCGTGTGGCGCCGCTGCGCTACAATCCAGCCAAACGCGAGCTGGAAGTGGCCGAGACGGTTGCGGTCGAGGTCGAAATCTTCCCGACCGCTGGCGGCGTCGCCCCCGCGGAGGATCCGCTCTACAGTCCGGCTTTTGATTCTATGACGACCGAGGGCGACTACAGCTTCCCCGGTTACATGCCGACCAACGTGGTATTCCCCGGCGGAATCGGTCCGGAAAAATACATGATTATCTACAACGAAAAGTTTCAGGATAATCCCCATTTCCAGGAGTTCATCGAATGGAAGCGCCGCAAGGGCTATGAGGTGGTGCTGAAGACGACCAAATCTATTGGGGGTTCGAACTGCAACGCATCGGAAATTAGCAATTATTTGAAGGGGCTGCCGGATGAGGACTGGCCGACTTACCTCTTGCTGGTGGGCCGGCACAACACCACAACCGGCGTGGCGATGCATAAGCGCTTTACCTCATATAGCAGCAGTTGTTGGAACGATCATTTTTATTCCTTGCGTACCAAGAACCAAGAAGTGAATGAGGAGTGGGGAACCCCATCAAAAGTGTGGGACTGGTCGAATGCTTCGACGAGTCCGGATGGACTGCAGCTGACGATCAGTGTGCCCTATGATAACTGGGGATTTATTTACAAAGAAGTGGAGCCCGGAGATGAAGTCTTGTTTGAGGGCGGAATCACCTCAACCGTGGCATCGGTGAATTCGTATTCAAACCTCACGCTGACCAGCTCCGTCTATCCAGGCGCAAGCAACCTGACCTTCAGCATTGATGTTTTGGCCGATTTTAATCCCGCCGACTGGGTCGATGAATACCCGGATCTTTTTGTCGGGCGCATTCCGGCCAATGACAACGGGATGCTCAGCAGTATGCTCGAAAAAATGATGCTGATGGACCGCAACCCGCCGCAGTCGGGCAGTCATTACGAACGCAATATCCTGGTGGGCGCTAAAGATGGTGCTTTGCAGGGGCCGGAACCGATGATTGATGCGCTGGGGGTTTACTTTGAGCGGGAGTATGGCGATGCCACTGTGGAACGCGCCTTCAATGGTGGCAATTACACACCGGGGCAGTGGCTGAATCCCGGGCATTCGATGTTCTGGCCGGATAAGGATTGGCAGGTGAGCGATGGATTTGTGGCCAAAAACTGTTCCAGCAACACCGAAGCGAAGGAAAAACTGAAGCGTGAATGGGGGCAGGAAGAGGGCGCGGCGCTGGTGCACTATATCTGCCATGGTGGCGAGCAGGGCTGGTATTGGAACAACAAGGGGTCCACTTTTACTATCGACGAGCTGGCCGAATTAAACACCCCCGAACGCTATGCCATGGTGATGGACTATTCCTGCGACACCGCCGGTTGGAACTCGTCCACCAACTTTACCCAGGTGGCGCTCTGCAACCCGAATGGCGGCGCCTACAGCATGATTTCGGCTTGTCAGCCGCAATGGGGCGGCATACAGGACTATCAGTTCTACGGCTATCTCTCTGGGGTGTTTACCAACTGGTTTGACTTCTTCATCGATGCGTTTGAAGAGGGGGTTGACGATGACACGGTGACCTATCCCGCGTTTTCCGACCCGACCCTGCCGATCACCTATTCGCCTGGGCACGCCCCGCGCATGGGGCAGATGTGGTGGTGCGGCAAGGTGTACACGCTGGAAAACTATCCGGCGGATGATCTGTTATGGGGAGCTGATAAACCCGATCAGCCGGTCGTGGGCAACCACGTCGCCTATGAAAATATGATCATGCAGAATCTGTTTGGTGATCCGGAGGCCTTCATGGTCTTTTCCGCGCCGACGCCGCTGGCCGCCACGCTGTCCGCTTCGGTTGGACCGGGCGCGAGCACGGTGCAGGTCACCACGGAAGAGGGCGCCCAAGTCGCGCTTTACAGCGATGCGCTGAACATTCATCTCGTGGCGATCGCCGACACCAACGGCGTGGCTTCGTTTGATATCGCCCCGGTGCAGGCCGGTGCGGTGGCGGTCACCGCCTCCAAATTCGGCCGTGTCCCGTTCGAAGGCGGCTTTGCCGTCGGTGCCAACAATGCTCCTGTTTTCTCGCAATCCGATATTTTCCAGACCACGGTTAAAGCGGCGGAAGCCTGTGAAGATTCGCTGGCCGCCTTTGCGTCCGATCCGGATGGCGACGGTATAAAGTTTTCGATCACCGATGGTCCGGACTGGCTGAAGATGCTCGACAACGGCACCTACTACGGCACGCCGGACTTTTCCGATATCGGCAGCAATGAATTCACGGTGCAGGTGGAAGATGATTCCGGCGCGTCCGACACCGCCGTTATGACCATCATCGTCAACCCGAACGATGCCTTCAACACAGCGCCGTACGCCAACGAAGATCCGATCCAGCTGTCCGCCACGGTGGCTGGCGGCATTTCCGGTTCGCTCACCAACCATGTGTTCGATGACGAAGGCGATGTGCTGTCCTTCTCCAAAACTGCAGGCGATGCCTGGTTGACGATTGCAACCAATGGAATGCTGAGCGGTTATCCGCCAGCGGCAACGGTGGGTGATAATGCGTTTGATGTTACGGTTTCGGACGGCGTGAATCTCGCAATGATTCATCTCAATATTTCCGTCGCTCCGGCCTCGGAAATTACGGTGCTGGATATTGATTTCCAAGGTTCGGAAGCCGGGCGTACCAACTTGCTGGCAGCGACCGAGGCTGAACGGGGGACGATTCTGAGCAACGGCACGCATGTCGGGGTCTGGAGCGATGTGGCGGCCACGCCGAATCTGGCCTATGAAATCCAGCAGGAAACCGACGGAACCAACAAGGTGCTGGCGTTCGCCAACGAAAATAATGGAACGAAAATGGTGGCGGATCTCCTTTTCGATTATACCGCAAACCTAGAGTCGGGCGAGGTCCTTGATTTGAGCTGGGAGTGGATGCATACCGATGGTAAGGGCGGTGGATCGGGAGATGTTTTCCTTATTCTGCTGAATGACGCGATGGAAGAAGTCGCCACGTTGAAGTGGAATGATAGCTCACAGTTGAGCCTGAATGGCACCTCGTTTGCCGACCGGCTTCGCCAGTTGCCCATCGATCCGTATGTGGAAATCACGACCGCGCTCTGGAATCCGCTTGCCATGGACATGGAAATGAGCTCGACCAACATGGCGCTGTCGATTGACGGTGCGGTGGTGACCAACATGCCGTTCACCGCGGCGACCATCAAGGGGCTGCGTTTCAAGACCGCTTCCAATCGAACCTATTCAGAAGGCGGCGCGTGGATGGATAATATCCTGGCTACGGTCACGCCGCCGCTGCCGGTGTCGGCCGATGCCGATGAGGACGGCATTCCCGATAACTGGGAAGCGCAGTTCGGCCTCAGCGGCGGAAATGCCGCGGACGCGGCGCTGGATATTGATGGTGATGGACTGACCGCGCTGCAGGAATATATCGCCGACACCAATCCGACCAATCCGGCCTCCTGCCTAGTGATCAATTCCCTGGTGTGGACCAACGGGCAGTTTTGGGTCGACTGGAACGGCGGCATAAATGCAACGCAGTATTTCGAATGCGCGGAAAATCTGGTATCCAATCACTGGACGGAACTGCGGACCTACGTGCCGCCGACGACAACCAACCAATCGATGACGGTTACCAACGCCCCGTCGGCCGAGTGTTTCTTTCGCATTCGGTCCGCTCGATAAGGAATGCGAACGATGAATAAATTATCGCTCCGTTCATTGTTGATTTTCGTAGTAGCATCTTCCGTAAGCGTGTTTGCGGAGCGCCCCGGAACCAATGACACCTATATGGTGATTGATCTGTCGGCGGGGGCGTCGGCCACGGACTATCCGGTGAGTTACCTGACGGGTCTGCCGGACCCGATTCCCGATACGTATAAAACGACGCATCTGGTGTTTCGCCGTATTCCCAAGGGCATCTTCATGATGGGAGCGCCCACGAATGAAGCCGGATATTGGGGTGAAACACAGCATGAGGTAACCCTCACAGAAGATTTTTACGCCGGGGTGTTCGAGGTTACGCAGAAGCAGTGGGTGCTGGTGATGGGGAATAATCCATCTGCACACACAGGGGACCGCCGGCCTGTAGAAGATATTGAGTACAGGATGATCCGTGGAGACACCCTCGGTGCCGGCTGGCCGGAGAGTGATGCGGTGGATGCGGGATCTTTTCTGGGCGTGCTGCGTTCCCGCGCCGGTCTGAAACTGGATCTGCCGACCGAAGCTCAGTGGGAATATGCCTGCCGGGCCGGAACGACCCTCGGTTATAATGATCAGACCAAAAACAATGGGGCCGGCTCCGACTGCATTAAATATAACAGTGGAGGTGTGGATGCCAATCTCGAACCGCTGGCCTGGTATGCAGGAAACAGCATTTCCGACCACCATCATGAGGTCGGTTTAAAGCAGGCGAATGCCTGGGGCCTTTATGATATGACCGGCAATGTCTTCGAGTGGTGCCTGGACTGGTGGCAATATTATACATCCGATGCTGTGGTAGATCCGGTTGGTGCGGATAACAGTGAGCAACGCTATATCCGTATCCTGCGTGGCGGTGCTCATTTTTATGATGCCTTTCAATGCAGGTCTGCAGCACGTTACTGGAGCCAACCACATAATGAGATGCCCGATGGAGCCACAGCGGGGGGCGGGTATGTCGGGTTCCGGTTGAGTTACACGGTGCCGAATCCGGATCCGATCGGCCGTATCGCATATTCCGCTTCCCAGGCAGGCGGGGCGGGGGTGTCGTGGGATACCACGCTGGATCAGAGCTACACCGTGGAAACCAACGCCAGTCTGCTGCACCCGAACTGGGGCATTTACGAAACCGTGACCGGCACCGGCGGCAGAGCCTCCGTGTTCGCGCCGGTCGACCAAGCCACCTTGTTCTACAAGGTCTCATCGGATCGGTAGGGCGTACCGCGCCGCACGAGCGGTTAAGGTAGGGCGCGACCTCCGGGCGCGCCGCCACGGATGCAGAGCCAATCTAGCGAGGGTCGTTCGTCGGGCTCGGAGAGCCAACCCTACCTTATGTGTGGATACTCTAGACGGGGAGAGTCGAGGTTTTTAAGATTCATCAACTGTCCCCCATTTTCCAATCCTTGGAAAACGTAGCCGGATCCACGGCTTCGCTTGAGTCCGGGCCCTACTCTTTGCGGCTTACTTTCTTCGCGGTCAAAAACCTGATCCGCTTTTGAACACCAGAATCCGGGTTTTGGTCATGTTGATTACCCGATCGGATATGGGATGAGGGAACTTTTCTGATCGGTTGGGGGAATGGGGTGAAATAATCCGAACCTTAACGGCGAGATCGGCCGAGTGGTGCTGTATATATTGTACATAGTGGGGTGCAGTGATTTTCAATCGTCAATGTGCAGTTCTCAGAGGGCAGCCTGAAGGTTGTTTTAAGAATAGCCGATTTTATAGAGGTGTTTATGAGCAAGCGATTTTTTGCAAAGCATGCCAAATCCAGCGCCATGATGGTGAGTCTGGCCATCCACGGGATTCTGCTGGTCGTGGCGTTGTCGTTTGTTGCCGTTACGGTGATTACGAAGGAGGACCAGATTTTCGAAGCCGTAAAGGTGAAGCGCCCGAAAATGGCGCTGAAGAAGCTTCAGGTGCCCGTGAACATCAAAAAGAAAAAGACCCAGAAACCGAAGCTGCGCAAGCGCATTGTGGTTAAGCCGACCTTGAATAAGGTTCCCGATATCAAGATGCCGGAGATTACCGGTGTGAAGGGGGGCATGGCCGGAGCGGGCGACGGTTTCGGTGGTGCTGTCGGGATTGGCTTTACTCTGCCTGAACTCGACTTTTTCGGTGCCAAGGCCAAGGGGGAAAAGGTGGTCTTTGTGGTTCACTTCGGCCCCGCAACGATCGGCGGCACGCCGCTGAAGCGGATGACGGGCTATGTGATCCGAAAGCGGTTGGAGGATTTGGTCAACGGGTTGCCGGACTACACCCTGTTCAACGTGGCGTGTTACTGGATGCAGGATACCTGGGCGATGAACCCGGAGATGATGCTGGCCTCCCCGGCGAACAAGCAGAAGGTGAGGGACTGGATGGCGCCGGTTAATCCACTGCAAGGGGATTATGGGCACTGTTTTGTGGTGCCCGGGAAGATGGGCCGCACGATTACACAGGCCGCCGGGAACTATCCTGAAAAAATTGATAGTGGTTTACCGTTCTATTCTCCGAAATGGGTTTACCCCTATGTGGTGCCCGGTGCGCAGGCGAAGAAATACCTTCCCGCTTCCAAGAAGGGATATGTGCATTGGAGCCGTGGGGTCTCCTGGGCCGTTCTTGAGCAGAAGGCCGACACCATCTTTATTTTGACCACCAACTATATCGATGGCTTCGGCAGCGGGGACAAAGGGCGTCCCGAAGCGTTGGTTCAGAGTTACAAAAAGATGTTTGCCGATGTGTACGGGCCGGACAAGAAGCGGTGGCCCACGATCAATGTGGTGGTCCTGAAGCATACAAAGGATCCGGATGTGGTGCTGAACGCACAGTTCGGCCCGGTCTGGAAAGGCACGCGCGGCGACGGATCCGTGATTGATAACATCTCGAAGTTTATGAACGACGAGGAAAAAGAGCTCTACAAGCAGCTGGCAAGTGGTGATGCTTCCGCCCTTTCTCTTCCCGAGCCCGCTCCGACGATTGTGGAGCAACCGCCGACGAACGAAAAAGATCCTACCCCGACGGTGGCAGCGGAATCGGGCTTCCCGATGAATCCCATTCTTGGGAAATGGAAATTTAAGTTCGATGGGGCAAAGAAATACACGACCCGCCAATTTACTGCGGACGGCAAGTGTATTCAGCGGAACCAACGCGGAAAGATAGAGTGGGAATCCGGGTTCAGCATGAGGTCGGCGATCTCAGCGACTACGGTTCGCAACGATATGCTGCACGAGCTACAGTCCGATGGTACGTTGCGTTTATTAGACAACCTGATCGCGACCCGCGTGGAATAAGTTATAAAGGAGAATTGGAATGTTGAGACATGGAATGATCGTGGCCGCAGTGTTGATGATGGGCCTTTCGGCCAAGGCGGAAAAATATGAACCCAGCTGGGAATCGCTGGCGAACCATAACGCGGAGCCGGAATGGCTGAAGGATGCCAAGCTGGGGATCTATTTCCATTGGGGGCCCTATGCGGTGCCGGCCTTCAGCTCGGAGTGGTATCCGCGCGATATGTACCTGAAAAACAAGGTGAAGAAGTATCACGAAAAAAACTTCGGCTCGATCACGGAGTTCGGCTACCACGACTTTGTACCGATGTTTACCGGGGAACACTTTGATCCGGCAGAGTGGACGGAACTCTTTGAAGAAGCCGGCGCCCGTTTTGCTGGCCCCGTGGCGGAGCATCACGATGGCTTTGCCATGTGGGCATCGAAGGCCACGCCATGGAACGCCAAGGATATGGGGCCGAAGCGGGATATTCTCGGGGAGCTTTTCCAGGAGTTGGAAAAACGCCAACTGAAAACCATCGCCACCTTTCATCACTCCCGCAACCTGCAGCGGAATACGTCGGGCAAGAAGGAAAGAAAACCCAATCCGAATAGCCATTATCCCTACCTTCCGGGGACGCATACCGCCTCCGACGATCCCATGCTTCAGACGCTCTATGGGAATATGCCCGAGCAAAAATGGCTGAATGAAATCTGGATGGCCAAGCTGGTGGAGGTGATCGATAACTACCAGCCCGACATTATCTGGTTCGACAGCTGGCTCGATACCATTCCGGAAAGCGACCGCAAAGCATTCTGTGCCTACTACCTGAATGCCGCCGAAAGGTGGGGCAAGGATGTGGTGATCGTGCGCAAGCAGCAAGACCTGCCGCTGGAAGTCAGCATCAACGACCACGAAAAGTCGCGCGAACCCAAGGCGTTGAAAGAGCTCTGGATGACTGACGACACACTGAGCACCGGCAGCTGGTGCTATACACAGGGTCTGGGGATTAAACCGCTGCATAAGATTGTTCACGCGCTGGTCGATACCGTCAGCAAAAACGGCGTGGTTTTATTGAATATTTCCCCTATGGCTGACGGCACCATTCCGCAGGACCAGCGCGATGTGCTGCACGGGCTGGGCCAGTGGCTCGAAGCCAACGGCGAGGCGATCTACAACACACGCCCCTGGATCAACGCGGCCGAAGGACCCACAGCGGAGCCGTCCGGCGGATTCAGCGATCATAAAAAATTCCTGTCTCTGGAATATTCCGCCAAGGACATTCGCTACACGGTATCCAAAGACGGGAAAACGGTCTATGCCACCACGCTCGGAATTCCGGAAGCCGGTTACAATGTCCTTTTGACCACCTTCGCGAAAGAGAATATCACCCCCGAGTCGGTCGCGTTAACGGACGGTTCCGACGTGGTGTGGAAGATGACGGAAGAGGGGGTGTCGATTCAGTCTCCGGAAACCAGCCAGACCAGCGCGCTGGTATTTAAGATCGAGCTGTAAGGATTGTTTTTCGATGCGTGCCAAGGCAACGTGCATTGGAGTACTGAGTCGATCAAGTTAACCGGGAATTCCTATGAAAATCATGAGAAAAACAGCCGTACTTTTTCTATCGGCACTTGTTTTGATGGCGAGCTCTATCGCGGCAAAGCCTGAAGCGGGCGCGCGTTTAAAATTTTCCCCGCTTCCCTTTGAAGTGAAGTCCACCTTTGCTGAGCGAAAAACCACGGCACATGTTTTTGCGGATCCCGGCTATCGCATCTGGGGCATGGCGGTCATCCAATGGGCAGATGGTAAATACCATGGCTATTATGCACGCTGGCCCGAGGCGCTGGGGCATGACGGCTGGATGACCCATTGTGAAATCGCGCACGCCGTTGCGGACCAGTCGGAAGGTCCGTTCCAATACGTGAATACGGTGCTGGAAAGCCGTAACCCCGACGGATGGGATGTGAATAACGCGCATAATCCCGCCATCTGTGTAGTCGACGGAAAGATCTGTCTGTACTACATCGCAAATGATTTGCGCCCGCTGTACAAGGGGGATTTCAAGACGGACTATCCGGATATGGAATGGTTTCAGGCAAACCGGAAACTGGTCCGCAATGCCCAGCGCATTGGCGTGGCCATTGCGTCCGATCCGGCCGGCCCGTTCGTCCGCTCTAAAGAGCCTGTCGTTGTTCCTCATGGACGGTTCATTAATATCGCCGTTAATCCGGCGGTCTGTTACGTGGATGGGACGTACACGATGATTATGAAAGGCGACGATGCCAATAAACCCGATACGTGGTTCCGCATTCAGTTGGTCGGTCACTCCCAATTCCCTGAGGGTCCTTTCACGTTCCAGCAGCAACCGGTCTATAGCAAAAAACAGACCGAAGATGCCGGGATCTGGTTTGACCAGAAAGCCGGTCGCTATTACATGGCCTGTCACGTGATGGGTAAAAGGGATCTGGCACTGTTCTCGTCCAACGACGGGAAATTATGGCAACCGGATCGGCAAAGGGTATTCATGAAAAAACAATTCCGACTGGCGGATGGCAGCGTTTGGAAGCCGGACCGTGTTGAGCGGCCGTTTATTTTAACCGACGACTCCGGCAAACCGGTTATGCTCTACCTGGCCGTCGCCGACAAAGACATCAACGGAAACATCGCCGTCAAGTTCAACAACTAGACAGCCCCGGGAATCAGTAGAATGAACATCATATTGACCCGTAGCTTGCATTTTAAAAGGCGAGTTAGAGGGGGCGGGCTGGCACCCCCGATGATCTGAAACCGGGAGGATGAAGGTATTTTAATGCACGGCGGTTTGGGTGAATATGTTTCCGCTTTCTGTGAAAGCCGTCCTGTTGAACGGCTTTTTCTTTTGTGTAAACGGTCAGTTTTTATTTTTTGTCCTGTATATGGAATTAATGCTGTTTTTTGTGATGGCTTAAGGAAAAGGAATGAACTGATGAAAGTACTGAGAATACTGGGTTTTGTAATTGCTTCCGGGGTGATTTCCGAGGCCGCTCTGGTTACCTGGCAGGGTGGACCTGGAAACTGGACGAATGCGAACTGGGCAGTGGATGGAATCAATGAACAGAGCATAGGGACTACGATTTCTGACCAGATCAGTATTACAAATGGCAGTGTCTCCGTTTCAGGGAATCTAATTGCCGCGACGGGTGGCTCCGTTGCTGATCAATCTTTGCATATCAGTAATAGCGCGCAGTTAACAGTAGGCGGGATCATCGATTTTGGTTCGGGAAATAATAATACGCAGACCCTTGGATTCCGCATGGAAGATGGTGCTTTGGTCTCGGCTTCATATTTACAATTAAAAACCAAGAATCTGGCCCGGACTAATATTGAATTTGGTGGTGGTGTGTTGACATTGACGTCCGATAATTCGATACGGGGCGGTGATTTTCCGAATCAGAATGTAAATATAACCGCAGGGGCAGGAGAATTTTCCATAATTGCAACGGCAACGCCACAGGTCGGAAAATCACTCGCCACTAAAGTCGGATCCGACCTTTTTGCCATTGATGGCACCAAGATTGTCGTTGTGGCAGATGGTAGCGAGATCTCCATTCTAAATGCAGAGCTTGTAACGAAGGTTGTCAACGGGAAGTGGCTCAAAATTACAGGAACAAATGACGGTCCTCAGACGCTGGAAGTGATTCCGGAACCGGCGGTGATTGGATTGATATCGATTGCGGGTTGTGGATTTCTGGTCATCCGTCGATTTACAGCCGGTTAGCGCCTTCAACGTATGTGTTTCATGAAACTCTGTTCCTCGCTCGTTTTTGTTATGCTGGTCGCATCGACCTATGCAGGCGACCTTGTATGGGATGGTTCGGATGGAATCTGGACCCACTCCAAGTGGTTGAGTGAGGGGGCGCAATCCGGGCAGGCGATTCCGGCGGCCATTCATGATCGTCTGGAAATTACTTCCGGCAATGTGACTGTGGAGGGTGATCTGACCGGGGCACCCGGATCCCTGCAGGAAAATCATCTGACTCTAGGGGGTGACAGCAGGCTTGCCGTTCAGGGAGCATTGGATTTCGGAACGGGAAAGGCGGAAAATGCCCATTCCTGGTCGATGTCTTTTTTGATGAAAGAATCGGCGTCCCTGTCTGCTACCCATATTCAGCTCAAGACGAAAAAGCTGGAGCGGTCTGCGCTGACGTTTGCAGGAGGGACACTGACTTTAACATCCGGGAACCCCATACTCGGCTGTAACTTTCCTGACCAGAACGTTAATATTAAAGCGTCGGCGGGTGGTTTTCGCCTGATTGCAACCGCGAATCCGTTTCCCGGGAAATCACTTGCTACAAAGGTGGGTTCTGATCTGTTTTCAATCGACGGGCGTAAAATCAACGTCGCGGAAAGCGGGCTCGATGTCGAGGCTTTGAATATGGAGTTAGCAGGTAAGGTCGTAAATGGAAAAATACTGCGGATCAAGGGTGAAAACAATGGCCCTCAGATCCTGGAAATTATTACTGCAGGCGATGAGCCGGCAGTGATCGAACTGCCCGAAGAACCCGTCGAAGAACCGGTTTCTCCCGTAAGAAAGAGAAAGCGGAACCGTCCTGAAGCCAACCTGCACGAGCCCGAACTTTCCGCCGAACCGCTGGGGCTGATTCTCAGCTGACCGGGGAATGACTGTGTCACGTAATTAAATCACTGAAGAAACTTCAGCCTTCTGTACAACAGCAGGGATCATAAAATGAACATTTTAAATATTTTTTTACTCTCAACGACTCTGGCGTGCCTGACGGCTGACGCAGTAAATATTATGCCTACGCCGTCCCGTATAGAATCCGGTTCCGGCGGGCTCGCGGTGGAAGGTGCTCATGATATTGTATATGAAGAGGCGACGGAACCGCTCGGCAGGGAAGGGTACGAACTCGAGGTTAAAATGCAGGGGATTACGATTCGTGCGGAAAACGATGCTGGTAAATATTATGCCCGGGTAACGCTGCGGCAACTGGTGGATCAATCGGAAAACGGAACTATTCCTTGTGTCAAAATTATCGACAAGCCGAAGTATGCCTGGCGGAGCTTCATGATCGATTCCGGCCGGCAATACCAGAAGGTGGAAACGATTAAAGGATTGCTCGACCGGATGGCCATGCTGAAAATGAACGTTTTTCATTGGCATCTGACGGAAAACGACGGCTGGCGCATTGAAATTAAAAAGTATCCAAAACTGGGCGAGGTCGGAGGGTTCGTGGCCGATGGACCGGAACAGCAGGGGTTTTATACGCAGGAGGAAATTCGTGAAATTGTCGCCTATGCCGCCGAACGGCAGATTACCATTGTTCCGGAGATTGATGTGCCCGGTCATTCGGAAGCCGCATTGAAGGCCTATCCCGAACTGACCTGTAGCGGGGAATCTCCAAAACCCGTGAAAAAAGGTTTCAGTCCATATCTGTATTGCGGCGGGCGTGAAACAACGGTGGACTTTCTCTGTGATGTTCTCGATGAAGTCTGCGCGCTGTTTCCCTCTGAATATATTCATATCGGCGGCGATGAAGCCCCGAAGTCGGAGTGGAAAAAGTGCACGCACTGCCAGGCGCGCATCAGGGAGCTTGGCCTTAAGGATGAGCATGAGCTGCAGATCGAACTGACCAACCGCTTGGCCCGTCACCTGGCTTCTAAAGGTCGGAAGGCTATCTGCTGGGGCGATGTGGTTACGCTGCCGGGACAGGAACTGGAAAAGAATATTGTGGTGCACTGGTGGAACTATCGAAAGGGAAAGGATAAGGCGTTGAAGGAAGGAATCCGGCGCGGGCTTCCCGTGATTGCCAACTCCAACTACTACACCTACCTCAATTTTCCGCAGAAGCATAAATGGAGGCAGTACAACAAAAGCCGGACCTTTGATTTCCGTACCTGCTATGAAAAGAACCCTTCCGATATTCAGAATCCGACGGATAAGCAACGTGAGGTGTTGCTGGGTATGGGTTGCTGCCTCTGGACCGACCATGGTCTGACGGAAGAATGGCTGGACCGACGCCTCTACCCCCGGATTTTTGCCATGGCGGAACAGATGTGGTCGACGGCGGAGCGTTTACCCTATGCGGAGTTCAAGGCAGGGGTATATGCGAAGCGTCCCTTGCTGGAAGCCATGGGGGTTCATGGAGACTGGGACGAGGAATATTAATTTCATCTCGTAAAACGCGAGTTTACACCTGAAAGCCCTGTATAAAGAAGGAAATGAAGAAAGAGAGTCCAAATCATATCGTAATCCCGTACGTCAATGGCGTTCCGGATCACTCGTTTTGGGGATGCGTCTCTGCGCAGGGCTTGGGGTATAGTGCCGATGTCAGCGGGGTGCCGCGTGAAACGGCGGAAGTACGGTTCGCTTGGAATGCCTGCGGTTTGTTTGTTCGTGCTGCGTTGGAGGATTCTTTTGTGGTTGCTTCGGATCGGCGCAACGAACAACTGCATTTTGAGACGGGCGATGTATTCGAACTCTTTGTAAAACCGCCGAGCGACGACTATTATTGGGAAATGTACGCCACACCCTTCGGCAATAAATCCACCCTTTTCTTTCCTCGTGAGCGCGAGGGCATGACGGTGGAAAATTTTCTGCGGGATCACAGCTTCCATGGATTGGAAGTCGCTGCGGAAATTACGGACAGCGGATGGAGTGCGGAAATGTTGGTGCCGGCCCGTGAACTGACAACATTCGGTGCAGAATGGACTGCGGGCACCGAGTGGACAGTTTTGTGCGGACGCTATAATTATAACAATGATAAACGGATGGACCCGGAGCTGAGTATGTGGCCGCGAGTCTCAAAAACGAATTATCACCTGACGGCGGAATATGCGCTGCTGGTGCTGGGGGAAGGAGAATAGGATGGATGTTGTTGAACGGGTAGGGGTGCCAATGACCACGCTGGACTGGTCAATCATCGGTGTGTTTTTTGTGATCGTGATTGGAATCGGTGTATGGCAATCGCGACAGGCGGGCAAGAGCTCTGCCGATTTTTTCCTCGGAGGCCGTGGCATGCCCTGGTGGTTGCTGGGGGTGTCGATGGTGGCCTGCACTTTTTCTGCCGACACACCGAATCTCGTTTGCGGACTCGTCCGCGAAGGGGGCGTTGCAAAAAACTGGTTCTGGTGGGCCTTTCTTATTACCGGTATGGTGACGGTGTTTATCTATGCCAAGCTTTGGCGCCGTTCCGGAGTGATGACGGACCTGGAATTCTACGAGTTGCGCTATGGCGGAAAACCAGCCTCTTTTCTGCGCGGCTTCCGGGCGGTTTATCTGGGGGTCTTTTTTAATGTGCTGATCATGGCGACCGTAACGCTGGCCATTATCAAATACGGCCAGCTCCTGTTTGGTATTCCGAAATGGCAGTGTGTGGTGTTCGGTTCGGTTGGCGTTGTCATTTATGCTACGCTAGGCGGCATCAAAGGCTGCATCTGGGCCGACTTTTTCCAGTATTCCATCGCGATGTTCGGGGCGGTCTGGGCGGCGATCCACTCCGTCAAGGAGGCTGGAATTGCCGCAACAGGTGCAGCCGAAGGTTTTGGTCTTGCCGGACTGCTGGAACATGCCAACGTTGCGGATAAACTGAATATTTTTCCGGACTTCAACGATCCCAATCTGTGGGTGCCGATGCTGCTGATGCCCCTGGCAGTGCAGTGGTGGGCGGCGTGGTATCCCGGTGCCGAGCCCGGTGGCGGGGGCTATATTGCCCAGCGTATGCTTTCAGCCAAGGATGAAAAGAATGCGGTGGGGGCAACGCTCTTCTTCAACTTCGCGCACTATGCCCTGCGCCCCTGGCCGTGGATCATCGTAGCGCTTGCATCGCTGGTGGTCTATCCCGAGGTGGCCGATATTTCCAGCACCTTCGGGCACGTCGATGAAAGCATCATCGGCCATGATATTGCCTATCCGGCGATGATCTCCAAGCTTAGTCCGGGCTTCCTCGGTCTTGTGATTGCATCAATTATTGCGGCCTACATGTCGACCATCGGTACGCACCTGAACTGGGGTTCGTCCTATGCCGTGAATGATTTCTATAAACGTTTCGTAAATAAAGAAGCGACAGAAAAAGAGATGGTGCGTATGGGCCGCATCTGCACCGTTGCGCTGATGATCCTGGCAGGGGCTTTATCGCTTGCGCTGACCGATGCCACACAGGCGTTCAACCTGCTGCTGTTGTCCGGTGCCGGTTCGGGAGCGATTTATCTGTTGCGCTGGTTCTGGTGGCGTATTAATGCCTACAGTGAAATTTTTGCGATGGTCTTCACGACCGTGGTGGCGGTCGTATTGACCTTTGCCTTTAACGGCGAGCGCGAGGCACTGCTGGATATTCAGTTCGGTGATTTTCTGCTGGCCGGCGGCAGTGTGAAATTCCTGATTGCGGTGCTTGGCACCACCATCGCCTGGATCGTCGGTACACTGGTGACGCCGCCGGAATCTGAGGATACATTACGCACGTTTTACCGTAAGTGCCAACCCGGCGGACCCGGTTGGAAAAAGCTGATTGATAAGGCGGTTTCCGAGGGAGACATGATCGACGGCGAAGAGCATGGCAAGGCCTGGGAAGTGCCGCTTGAAATTCTCTGTGTATTTATCGGCTGTGCATTTGTCTACTGCTCCCTGTTCTGTATCGGAAGTTTCATCTATGGAGCGACGGTTCGCGGCATTATATTAGGTGCAGTGGCTGCCGGTTCGGCGATCTTCCTGTTTTCAGTATGGGGTCGACTCCATACGCATGAATCGAAATCGAACAACGTATGAACTGTTCATCGGCTCTAAGGAAATCTCATGATTAAAAAAACATTAGCTGTCATTGTGCTGTTGTCGGGATATGTTCAGGCTTCGTCACGCCCTAATATCGTCTGGATTTTTTCGGATGACCATTCCTATCAAACAATCGGTGCATATGGTGGGCGGTTGCAGTCGTTAAACCCCTCGCCGAATATTGATCGGGTTGCGCGCGAAGGTATGCGTTTCGATCGTTGCTATGTGGGTAATTCCATCTGCGGCCCCAGCCGGGCCACGCTACTGACCGGTAAGCACAGTCATATGAATGGGAAATATGACAACCGGGGAAAATTCGATCACGATCAGCAGCAGTTTCAGAAGATTCTGCAACAGCATGGTTATCAGACGGTGATGGTCGGTAAGATTCACCTGAACGGAAACATGCAGGGGTTTGATTACTGGGAGGTATTGCCCGGTCAGGGAAAATATAATAATCCCGACTTCATTACGGAAGAAGGCAAGACCTCCTACGAAGGACACGTCACCGATATCACGGCCGACAAGGCGCTTGAATGGCTGAAGACCCGGCGTGATCCGGACAAACCCTTCATGCTGATGATGCATCAGAAGGCGCCGCATCGTAACTGGACCCCTGCAGAACGTCACATGGTGAAATATGCCGATATTGAGATTCCTGAACCGGATAACCTGTTTGACGATTATGCCACCCGCGGAGCCGCCGCCCACGGGCAGGACATGAGCATTGAAACCACCATGCGTATGGAAAAAGATCTCAAGGTGGGCGGGCGGTTTGCCAAGCCGGGTAGTCAGTTCTATGCGCGCAACGAGTGGTATGCCACCAATAAACCCGAAGGCAGGGATCTGGTGCGCTGGAAATATCAACTCTACATGAAAGATTTCATGCGCTGCACCTGGGGTGTGGATGAAACGGTCGGACGGTTGCTGGAGTATCTCGAAGAAACTGGACTCGATAAGAATACCGTTGTCATGTACTCCTCCGACCAGGGCTTTTATATGGGAGAACACGGCTGGTTCGATAAACGGTTTATGTACGAGGAATCCTTCCGGACACCGCTGGTGGTGCGCTGGCCGGGCGTCGTCAAGCCGGGCTCGGTGAATACAGATCTAGTGCAGAATATCGACTTTGCTGAAACGTTCCTGGATCTCGCCGGCATCGATGCGCCGGAGGATATGCAGGGGGAAAGCATTGTTCCACTGCTGAAGGGGGATGCCCCCGAGGACTGGCGCACATCACTCTATTATCATTATTACGAGTATCCCGGAGCACACAGTGTGCGCCGCCACGAGGGGGTGGCCGGTAAGCGGTTCAAACTGATTCGCTTTTATGGAAAAGATGTGCCGGACGGGGAGGAGTGGGAGTTCTATGACCTGGAGCAGGACCCGGCAGAAATGAACAATGTTTATGCCAGTTCCGAATACGCCGCGCAGATTAAAAAACTCAAGGCAGAGCTGAAACATCTGAAAGAACATTATGCCGTGCCGGATGAACCTCCGGCACAAGGGCGTGAAAAGAAAAAGGCGAACTGATGTCAAAAATTTTCATTATTGCCGGCTGTCTAACAGTTTCAGCGGGAGCCTATGCTGTTGAATGGAATGATCTGAATGTGCTTCAGGTTAACCGGGAAGCACCACGCGCCACGATGATGGCGTATCCGGATGCGGCGTCCGCCTTAGAATACGACCGAACGGCTTCTCCATGGTTCCAGTCGCTGAACGGCGAATGGAAATTTAACTGGGTGAAGAAACCGGCGGATCGTCCTGAGGATTTTTTCAAACCTTCTTATGATGTCAGCAGCTGGGATGCCATTCCGGTCCCGGCAAACTGGGAAATGGAGGGGCACGGACTGCGCTGGTATACCAATGTTCCGTATCCGTTTAAGAAAGATCCGCCGAATGCGCCGACGCAGTGGAATCCTGTCGGCTCCTACCGCCGCGAGTTCGAAGTTTCCAGTGATTGGAAAAACCGCGAAACCTATATTGTTTTCGAGGGGGTGCAGTCCGCTTTTTATCTGTGGATCAATGGCGAAAAGGTGGGCTACTCCCAAGGCAGCCGTACCCCGGCGGAATTCAATATCACGAAATATCTGAAGCCCGGAAAAAACGTGCTGGCTGTTGAGGTCTATCGCTGGAGTGACGGCTCGTATCTGGAGGGGATGGATTTCTGGCGTCTCTCCGGAATCTATCGCGATGTTTATCTTTGGAGTACAGCTGAATCTCACATCCGTGACTTTAAGGTGGTCACGGATCTGGATGATGACTATCGGGATGCCGTGCTGAACGTGCATGCGGAGCTTCAAAATCCGTCCGGATCGGTTGACGCGGCACTGGTGGACGACCGGGGAGAACTGGTTGCAAGCACCCGTATGGCGGCCGCGCCTGCGATTAATTTGCAGCTCCCGGTAAACATGCCCGCCAAATGGACGGCTGAAACCCCGAACCTGTATACCCTGCTTCTGATGCTGAAGGACCCTTCAGGAAAAACGGTTGAAGTGATCCCGCAGCGGGTTGGATTCCGTGAAGTGGAAATTATAAAGAACCGCTTCTGCCTGAACGGTATTCCGATTCTGATCAAAGGCGCCAACCGCCATGAGCATCATGCCGATACCGGACACGTGATGGATCGCGAATCCATGATCCGCGATATCCAGCTGCTCAAGGAAAACAACTTTAACGCCGTTCGCACCGCACACTATCCGAACCTGCCGATGTGGTACGATCTCTGTGACGAGTACGGCATTATGCTCTGGGACGAAGCCAATTTGGAGAGTCACGGCATGGGGTATAAGGCCGCTTCGCTGGCCAAGCAACCCGAATGGGAAACGGCTTATCTCGACCGCGTCGTACGTATGGTGGAGCGTGATAAAAACCACGCGGCTGTCATTACCTGGTCGATGGGGAATGAGGCCGGGGATGGCGATAACATGGCCACCTGTTATCAATGGATCAAGGAAAACGATCCAACCCGCCCCGTTCATTATGAACGCACGCTCATGGGACCCAATGCCGATATCGTCAATTCCATGTATGCCGCGCCGGAAAAAGTGAGGAAATATGCCGAGGGCAATGGTGAGCGGCCGTATATTCTCTGTGAGTATCAGCATGCCATGGGCAACTCCAACGGCGGTGCAAAAGAATACTGGGATCTGTTTTACGAAGATAATCCGGCTCAGGGCGGTTTTGTCTGGGACTGGATGGATCAGGGCCTGCGCGTTCCGGTTCCCGCTGCGTATGAAGGGAATATTGGTATAGGACCTGTTCGTGACACCTTTTTTGCCTACGGCGGCTGGTGGGAAGAGCAGGCCGGGGTCCGGCATGACGGAAACTTCTGTATGAACGGACTGCTTGCCGCCGACCAGACGCCGCACCCGGGACTGTTCGCTATGAAATATCAGCAACGTAATCTGCACGTAACTCCGGTCGATCTGAAAGCCGGAAAAGTGAAACTTAAAAACTGGTTCGATTTTTCATCCGCGTCGGATCTGTTGACCGGAAGCTGGACAATCGAAGCCGACGGAAAGCAGATTGCTTCCGGCGATATTGCGAATCTGGATATTCTGCCCCACGAAGAAAAAACGGTAACGCTTGATCTGCCGAAGATCCATCCGGTGCCCGGAAAAGAGTATTTCCTGACCTTTGAATTCAGGGCGTTAGAGCGCTTTCATCCTTTGGTGGAGGAGGGGCATCTGCTGGCCTGGGACCAGTTCAGGCTGCCGATCGGAAAACCAGCCGTTTATTCCGAATCTTCTGGAAAAATTAAGGTTTCTGATACCGCTTCTGCCGTCGTGTTGAAGGGCGATGACTTTGTGGTGGTTTTCGATAAAAAAACGGGCGTTCTGAGCTCGTTCAAATCGAACGGCAAAGAGCTGCTCCTGGCGGGTGGAAACGTTGAGCTGTCGCGCGCACAGAACGATAACGAACGCCGTCAGAAGCCGCCCCATAATCCGCGCTGGGATCAGGCGGGTACTAAAGCGACGGTTGAGTCGGTTAAAGTGAATGCGCTTGGCAATGGTGCGCGCGTTACGGTACGCAAACTGTTGCCGGAAGTCCGTGCCGGTTTTGCCGCGGTTTATAGCGTCTACGGCAACGGCGAAATCGTCGTTGATGTTGCGTATTATTTTGAAAATACACCGGAATTTCTAGGACCGCCATTGCGGATCGGTATGGAATGGCAATTGCCCGCAGCGTTTGAGCATATGAGCTGGTTAGGACGGGGCGGAGAAACCTATGCCGACCGCAATTTCGAGCCGGTCGGAATTTACAGCAGCACGGTTGATGATGAGTGGACGGATTATTCCCGCCCGCAGGAAAACGGAAATAAAACAGAGGTACGCTGGGCGGCCTTCACGGATACGGAAGGTAAGGGGCTGCTGATTTCCGCACAGGGTGATCCGCTGAGTATCGGCGCGCGGCATTACAGTCAGCAGACGATGCGCGACTCAAAGTACAGCTTCCAGATGGAGCGTTCCGACGGTATATTCCTGAATATCGATGCGGTCCAAAGCGGGGTGGGCGGAATAGACTCCTGGAGAACCCCCCCTATGCAGCATTACAGGCTGCGCGACAAAACCTGCCGCTATACATTCCGCATGCTGCCGCTGGCAGGAGGGGTGCATGAGACCCTGGCCCGTCGATCAGCTCATTCCCCGCCGGCTATGGATACGGTTGTTCCCGATGCCTCTCTGCTTCCGGAAATAAAACCCCGCGACAGCCGGCAGAAAGGCCGGAACAAAAAGAAGAAGAATCAATAATGAACAAGCGCGCTTTTTTCATATTCGCTGCAGCTGCCCTGCTGGTCGCCGGCGCGGTACAGGCCGGCGCCCCCAACATTGTCTGGATTATGCTGGAGGACTGGTGTCCGGATCTTTCCTGTTATGGAACCAAAGGGATTGAAACACCGGTCTGTGATCAACTGGCGGCCGAGGGGGTTCGTTACGAAAATGCCTTCTGTACGGCGCCGGTCTGTTCTACCTCACGTTCGGCCATGATGACCGGTTTTCATCAGAATTATATCGGGGCGAACCAGCATCGGACAGCGCGGAAAATGCAGCGTCCGCTGCCGGAAGGAATCAAACCGCTTCCGGTTCGTTTAAAAGAGGCGGGTTATTATACCTGTCTGTTTAAAGGACGGAAAACCGACTGTAATTTCAAAACGCCGCTGGGCTTTGACTCCACGAAGGGTTGGGGCGGCCGCGCGAAGGATCAGCCGTTCTTTGCGCAGATCACACTGGCCGGGACCCATCGTACCTGGCAGCGCGATCCGCAGCGTCCGATTGATCCGGCGGAGATCGAACTGCCGCCTTATTATGCCGATACGCCGCTGGCCCGGCGGGACTGGGCGAACGGCCTGGAGCAGATGCAGCTGTGCGACCGGGAGATCGGAGCGATTCTTAACCAACTGGAGAAGGAAGGCCTGTCGGAAAATACACTGGTGATCGTGATTGGAGACAACGGCCGCTGCCACATTCGAGGAAAGCAGTTTATGTATGATCCGGGATTGCAGGTACCGGTGATTATGCGCTGGCCGGGGGGGATTGAGCCGGGACAGATAAACCGCGGTTTAATTCAGACGATTGATATTTCCGCCACCATCCTGCAGGCAACCGGAGCGACGACCGAGACACCCCTGCACGGAAAGGACTTGCTAGGACCGGATCCGGTTAAACGAAAATATGTTTTTGCCGCACGCGACAAGATGGATGATACCCACGATGCGATGCGCATGATTCGTTCTAAAGACTATAAGTTGATTCACATTCATCCCATAGGTGGTGCTGACGGAGAGTAAAACCCCGTTTTTGTTAAGGTTTCTGATGTCCGATTCATTTAGTCAATTCCGATTTTTTGTTGAAGGTTAACCATGGTTCCGCGCTTTGTGCATATGGCTGTCCCACAGCTCTTAGACAAACCCCGGCAGATACGCCTGTTCCGGCGCACCCCGTATGCGGCCGGGCGGTTTGGCTGTCCCATAGGAATCCAGCAAGGCGGGCAGGTTCCACCGGCGCCAAAGCACCGCGCGCACAACAGTGAACTGCCGCTTGAAGCTGTGCTCCCATCCGTGCATGAACGCGAGGCAGCGCATCAGCAGGTGGACCAGCAGCCCCATCCAGATCTGCCAGCGCACGGCGTTGGCGCTGTAGCCCAGGAAGTCGGAGAGTTGGAGCGTCTGCTTGATCTCCTTGAAGAACACCTCGATGTCCCAGCGGCAACGGTAGAGTTCGGCGACCGTCCACGCGCTCCACTCCAGGTGATTGGTGATGAAGGCGATTTCGACATCCTTGCCGTTAATCTCGACCAGCGCCACGACCCGGCGCAACTCGCACGGATAGGCTTTCTTCGATGCTTCGACCACCATCTCGATGACCTCGTCGCGCAGGATGCGCTTGTGCCCGGTGGTTTCGAGGGTGCGCACCACCTTGTACTGCATGTTGTCCTTCGCCCGGCCAACCCACCAGACACCGTGCGTTGTTAGCTCGAAAAGAAGCTTGAACTTGTTGTAGGCCTTGTCGAACACGGCGATTTCACCGGGTTTGAGCTCGGCGCACAGGCTTTGGGTCATCGTGCTGTCATGGTGCTTCGCCGTGTCGATGATGGCGCACCGGGGCAGGAAGCTTTGCAGGTCGAGGCGCAGGTGGCACTTGGCCGCAGCCTTGCGGCGGCGATGCTTCGCCCAGTCCATGCAGTTGGCGACGAGCTGGATCGTGGTCGAGTCCAGCGCATGGATCGTCTTGCTGAAGCGCCGGAGGTATCCGCGCCGAACCTTGCCCTTCGCGAAGCCCGGGACTGTATCCATCAGATGCTTCATCATGCACCAGTAGAGCTCTTCGGCCATGTCCGCGTTGCGGATCTTGTTCGCGTGGCTCAGGTTGTTACGCGACGGAGGAACCGCGCCGCGGATGGTAGAGAGCGCCGCCGCGTTCATCTGGAGCGCGTCGCACACATCGTTGAGTCCGAGTGCATGGGAGAAGTGGGCGTACAGCAAAGAAACCACATGGCTCCACGGCGTGTACGTCCGGCTTTGAATGTCCACGCCATGCTTCTGCGCAAGGCTCGACACCATGTGTCCGGGAATCAGATTGCACAATTGTTTCAAGGTTGTATACCTATGTCCGGCTGGCTTGTGTTTATGTTGTTTTTTCATACCCTCCGAGTGGAGGATTTCAACGGCACATGCCAGCCTTTTTTTTCAATATCTATGGGATGACAATGAAGTTGATTCATAACCTGATGCCGGAGCGGGCCTATCTGCAGCTGAATGAATATAAGGAAAAGATGTATCCGATGCTGGCGGAGATGAATGTGTTGCATATGCAGGGTAAACTGAATCCGGCACAGGCGGCTTTCTTTGCACCGAATAAACCGGAATTCGAACTTTTCGATCTGCAGGCTGATCCGCATGAAATCAGTAACCTGGCTGATCAACCGGCTTATGCAACCGTAAAAGAAGAGTTGCTGGATGAGCTGAACCGCTGGCGGGCGTCGATAAAGGATGAGGGCGTGACAGACGCTTTTCGTAGCGGGGGGAGGCCAGCTGATTATCCGACGCGGAGCGAGGCGGAGTGGCAGGATGCCGTTACCAAGTGGGAACCGTGGGTATTCCGTGCGCCTGATGCCAAGGTGCCGCATCCCTTTTCGACGCATGGCGCCAAGAAGAACAAAGGAAAGAAACTCTGATATGAACGGCAAAATTCGAGTAAAACTTTTTCACGGTGTCGCGATGCTGCTGATGGCCGGGGGTGTTTATGCATTAAAGCCGAATGTGGTCATCATTTATGGGGATGATGTTGGGTACGGCGATGTGGGTGCGTATGGCAGTAAACTGATCCCGACGCCGAACATTGACCGGCTGGCGGCTGAAGGGCTGCGCTTTACCGATGGACATTGTTCAGCCGGCACCTGCACCCCGTCGCGCTATTCGCTGCTGACCGGTGTGCACGGTTTCCGCCACGGTGTGGCGGTACTGCCTCCCAATGCGCCGCTGACGATTTCAACGGAAGCTTTTACGCTGCCTGAACTGTTCCGGCAGGCCGGCTATACCGCCGGGGTGGTAGGGAAATGGCATTTGGGGATTGGTGCCAAAGGAACACCGGTAGATTGGAACGGCGAGGTGAAGCCGGGACCGCTGGAGATCGATTTTATTTCATCCTTTGCCGCCTTATTGGAGGAGGAGGTGCCTGCAGGTGAGGCGCTGGACAGTCGGAATATGCTCGGCGCGCTGCTGGGCAAGGATCCGGACGGTCTGCCCTTTATGATTGAAGAGGCCGAAAAACGGCGGGCGCTGCGCCGGGGGGACTGGAAATATATTTCGGCCTCGAAAGGGAAGAAAAATCGGGGTGGCGGGCCGGCAGAACTCTATAACCTTAAAAACGATCCCGGTGAAACCCGGAATGTAATTGCCGATTTTCCGGAAAAAGCGGCCGCGATGCAGGCGGAACTGAGGCAGCTGATTGAGCAGAAGGGTATTCGGAAATGAAAACGTGGATGATGGTAATGCTCTGTTGTGTCGGGACGGCTTTCGGTCGGCCTAATATAATCTATATCAATGCGGATGATCTGGGGGTGATGGATGTGGGCTTTAACAGTTCCCGTTACCATACCCCGCATATTGACCGTTTACGGGCAGAGGGGATGCTGTTTACGGAAGCCTATGCACCGGCGGCCAACTGTGCGCCGAGCCGGGCCTGTGTCATGAGCGGGCAGTATGCACCTCGGCACGGCGTCTATACCGTGGGCAATTCGGACCGGGGAAAATCGCAGCAGCGAAAGCTGGTGCCCGTCCGGAATACACTGCATTTGAATCCGGACAACCTGACCCTCGCCGGGGCGCTTCAGGCGGGGGGATATAAAACGATTCATCTGGGAAAATGGCATCTGGGTGAGGATCCGATACGGCAGGGCTTTGATGTCAATATCGGTGGAGATACCTCGGGCGGACCTTCCGGCGGCGGTTATTTTTCCCCGTTTAAAAGCGGCCCGATGAAGCCGTTCAGTGACCAATATCCAGAAGGTACCCACCGGGTGGACATTTTTTCCGACCAGGCGATCCGGTTTATGCGCGAAAATAAAGAGCATCCCTTTTTTATGCACATGGCCTATTATTCAGTGCATACCCGGCTTGAGGCAGTGCCGGAGTTTGTGGACAAGTATGAGGGCCGGCCGGTCCATGCGGTTTATGCCTCCATGATCGAAAAGATGGACGAAGGTATCGGCCGCATTCTCACGGAACTTGAAACGCTGGGGTTGAAGGAAAATACACTGGTACTGTTTTGTTCGGACAACGGGGGGATTTGCAAAATTTCCAAACAGACGCCGTTCCGGGCGGGCAAGGGGTCGTATTTTGAGGGGGGAATCCGCGAACCGCTTGTGGTTCGGTGGCCGGGAAAAGTGGCTGCGGATTCGACCTGCTCGGTGCCGGTGATCGGGACCGATTTTTATCCTACATTTCTTGAAGCGGCGGGGCTTCCGGTTCCGAAGGGAAAGGTGCTGGACGGGATAAGCCTGCTCTCGTTGCTGACCGGTCAGGATGAATTTCCCGAACGAATGCTGTTCTGGCATTTTCCGGTTTACCTGCAGGCTTATTCCGGAGTCGAGGATGATTCGCATGATCCGCTCTACCGCACCCGCCCCGGATCCGCCCTGCGCTTCGGGAAATGGAAGTTTCATGAATATTTTGAGGACGGGCGGATTGAGCTTTATGATCTGGAAGCCGATATCGGCGAGCGGAATAATCTGGCATCGCTTTATCCGGAAAAAGCCCGGGAACTTCATGCGGAGATGAAACGGTGGCGGGCGACGATGGAGGCACCGGTGCCGACGGAGTTGAACCCGAAGTATAAGCCCGGTGAGAATAAACGAAAAAAGAAGAATCAATGAAGACAATCCTTTTTACCTTATGGTGTGTCGCAACGGTCTGTTTTTCCGGCGACGTGCCGAATGTGCTGCTGATTGTGGCGGATGATCTGGGGTACAGTGACCTCTCGTGTTACGGCAATGATCGCGTGCAGACGCCCAATATCGACAAACTGGCGGAGCAGGGGATGCGCATGACCCAATTCTATGCGGCGGGGCCGGTCTGTACACCGACGCGCGCATCGATTGTTACCGGAAAATATCCGCTGCGTTACAATATTGAATCGATTTTCCGGGACCGGGGTGAATACCTGCCCGCTGGACACTCGTTGCCGCAGTTAATGAAAGATGCCGGTTATACCACGGCCCTGGTCGGAAAGTGGCATCTGGGCGGTTTGCGCCTTAAAGACCGTGAACGGCGTGATGAGGTAGATGGTCCCCACGAGCATGGCTACGAGCACTATCTCTGTCAGATCGAGGAGCATCCGCTGCGTACGGAATATTTCAAACGGGGCGATCTCTATTCCCGCGGTGGAACCTGCCTGCTGGAAAACGAGCAGCCGATGGATGAAAATCATCGATACTTTTCCATGTTCTTTACTGATATCATGGGGGAGGAAACGATTCGGCTGATTAACATCTTTAATGAACAGGATAAACCATTCTTTATTCATGCCAATTTCCAGGTTCCGCATCTGCCGCTGGAGCGCGCACCGGAACCGCACTGGAGTGCGACTGCGGAAGACGGACTTTCGGAAGAGCAACATCGGATCCGATCAATGCTGGCAAGGTTGGATTATCAGATCGGCCGCATTTTTGATGTGGTAGAGGATAACACGCTGATCATTTTCACTTCCGATAACGGGGGGCACAAATTCTCCAACAATGGGCCGTGGCGCGGAATCAAGAGTGATCTTTACGAAGGTGGCATCCGTGTGCCGTTCATCGTCTGGTGGCCGGGACATATGGAGGCGGGCAGTATCTCGGATGAACGGGGGCATAGTAACGATATTCTTCCGACGCTCTGTGCGGCGGCGGGGATCGTGCTTCCGGCCGATGAAAATTTTGATGGTCAAAATCTTCTTCCGTTGCTTGAAGGCGATTTCCTCGACCGTTCCGCCCAGCCGGAATTCTGGTATTTTGATAAAAACCAGGGACGTAAAAAGAAGAAGCCTGGGACGCTCACGGGCGCAATACGCCTTGGCGACTGGAAGCTGCTGACGGCCTATGGAGAACCGAAGGAACTCTACAACCTGACGGATGATCCGCAGGAAAAAATAAATCGTATGACCGATATGCCGGAAAAGACGGCCGAGCTGGCGGAACTGTTGGCCAACTGGCTGGCGGAGCCGCGTAACACATACAAAACCGCGAGATAGAGAGATGAAGCGAATAACATTTATCCTGCTGATGGTTTCGACTGCAATTTGCAGTCAGGCCCGGATGCCCAATATTATCTATATTCTGGCTGATGATCTGGGATACGGTGATTTAGGTTGCTACGGGCAGGAAAAGATTAAAACTCCGAATATTGATGCCCTGGCGACGCAGGGCATGCGTTTCACTCAGCACTACAGCGGACAGGCGGTTTGTGCTCCGTCGCGTTGCTCTTTCCTGACCGGGCTGCATCAGGGGCATGCCTATATCCGCAACAACAAAGAACTTCCGCATGAGGGACAGGTTCCGATTCCTGCCGATAGCTTCACGATGGCCAAGATGCTGAAGACGAAAGGGTATGCGACGGCCTGCGTCGGCAAGTGGGGTCTGGGCTATCCCGGCAGCGAGGGGGATCCGAATAACCAGGGATTCGATCTTTTCTTCGGGAACAACTGCCAGCGCCATGCCCATCAGTATTACCGCGACTATCTTTGGCGCAACCAGGGAAAGGTGATGTATCCTGACAACAGGGATATCGAAGGGCCGAATTACAGTGCTGATGAAATGCGAAAGGAGGCGTTGGCTTTCATGGAGCAAAATAAGGATCAGGCTTTTTTCCTCTATTATGCCTCTCCAATCCCGCACGTATCGCTGCAGGTGCCGGATGAGACACTGAAGGAGTATGAAGGTCTATGGCCCGAAACGCCCTTTAAGGGCGCCTATAAACCCGCTACGGGTAAAGGCTATACCGGACACAAGACGCCGCGCGCCGCTTACGCCGCGATGGTCTCGCATATGGACCGCAATATCGGCATGCTTATGAATAAGCTCGATGAACTCGGAATTGCGGATCAGACGTTGATTATCTTTACAAGCGATAACGGGGCTACCTATGCGGGTGGTGCAGATCCAAAATTTTTCGATGGAACGGCCGGGCTGCGCGGGTTGAAGGGCTCGCATTATGAGGGCGGTCTTCGCGTTCCGTTCATTGCCAAATGGCCCGGAAAAATTCCGGCCGGCACAACCAACGAACATGTATCCGCTTTCTGGGATATGCTTCCGACATTTGCGGAAATTACCGATGCCGAAGTACCGGTCAAGGTTGACGGCATCAGCATGCTGCCGTCAATGACCGGAAAACCTCAGAAGGCGCACGATTTTCTGTACTGGGAATTTAATGCAAAAAACTACAACGGCGGTCAGGTTACAGTTCGTATGGGCGACTGGAAGGGGATCAAAACCCAGCAGCTCAGCTCAGGAAAACGGAATAAAAAGAATAAAAGTAAAACGCCGCATGTTCCCGGAAAAATGCAGCTCTATAATCTGAAAACGGATCCTTTTGAAAAAAACAATATCGCCGATCGACATCCGGAAGTGGTCGCGCAGATCGAAGCCATTATCAAACGGGAACATACACCATCTGTTTTGTTCCCTTTCGAAACCCTTGATTAAACGTGGAGTAGACATGAAATCATTAATTGCTATGACAGCCTTTGCCGTTACCACTGCTTTTGCAGCCCCCGCCCTGATTCCCCAACCCGTGGATATGAAAGAGACGGGAGGAACGTTTGAACTTAAACCCGCTGCAGTGATCACCTATGCCGATGCCGCGGCCAAACCGACGGCTGTATTGCTGGCCGAACAGCTTCGGCCTGCAACAGGCTTTGAACTGCCGGTCAGGCCGGGAACCGAGGGTGATATTGTTTTCGAGGTCCGCAAAAAAGAATCGCTTGGGAAAGATGGATACGAATTTGTGGCCGGAGATTCGGTCATTATTCGGGCCGCATCGCCGGCGGGCCTGTTTTATGGGGC
This sequence comes from Pontiella desulfatans, assembly GCF_900890425.1. Lineage (NCBI taxonomy): Bacteria > Pseudomonadati > Kiritimatiellota > Kiritimatiellia > Kiritimatiellales > Pontiellaceae > Pontiella > Pontiella desulfatans. Next base: position 871,438 of record NZ_CAAHFG010000003.1, read on the forward strand.
ACAAACGCTGCGGCAGTTGCTGCCGCCGGAAATTTACTCCCGGACGCAGATATCCAGGGATTGGAACATGCCTACGGTTGAAATTCGTGATGTTCCCCGGTTCGCATGGCGCGGGTTGATGCTGGATGCCAGTCGGTACTTTATGCCGAAGGAGGATGTTCTTAAATTTATCGATACGATGTCTATCTTTAAGTTGAATACCCTTCATTGGCACCTTACGGATGATCAGGGCTGGCGGATAGAAATTAAAAAATATCCCGAGCTGACTGAGGTCGGAGCATGGCGGGATAGTACGGTGATCGGGCATGCCCGGGAAAATCGAAAAAAACTGAATCTGGACGGCGTCCGCCACGGGGGCTTTTACACGCAGGACGATATCCGTGAAATCGTGGCCTATGCGGCGGCGCGCCATATCACCATTGTTCCGGAGATCGATATGCCGGGCCATATGCAGGCCGCTATAGCGGCGTATCCGGAACTGGGCTGTATCGATGAGGACGTTTCCGTGAAGCCGATGTGGGGCATCAGCCAGATCATCCTGAACCCGGAAGAGTCCACGCTGCAGTTCTGTAAGGATGTCTTGATGGAGGTGATGGAACTGTTTCCTTCCGAGTTCATTCATATCGGCGGCGACGAAGCCAAGAAAAATCAATGGGAGTCCAGTGAACGCATCCAGCAACTGCGCGAGGAACGTGGTTTGGAGGATATGCATGAAATGCAGAGCTGGTTCATCAAGCAAATGGATGATTTCCTGGTGGAAAACGGGCGGCGCCTGATCGGTTGGGATGAGATTGCCGAGGGCGGACTGGCTCAAAATGCGGCGGTGATGTGGTGGCGCGGTAAGAAAGGACGAGCGGGAACGGAGATTGCAAAAAAAGCGGCCCAGGATGGGCACGATCTTGTGATTGCCTCCAACAGCCATCTCTATTTTGACTATTACCAGGCCAAGGATAAAAAGAATGAACCGCTTGCCATCGGTAACTTCCTTTCCTTGGAAACCGTCTATAGGTTTAACCCGGTTATGGAAGGGCTGACGGAGCAGGAAGCCGAACGTATTTTAGGGGTTCAGGGACAGCTCTGGCGTGAGTATATGCCGACGACCGAGCAGGTTGAGTATATGGCATTTCCGCGTGCGCTTGCACTGGCGGAGCTGGCCTGGTTGCCGGAAGAACAGAAGGATTTTGTGCCATTTGTGGAGCGCGTCACGGAGCAGGAAAAGCGGTTTAATGTAATGGGTGTGAATTATCGCCCAGTGAAAACAAAATAGATAATGCTCTGTTCGGGCAAGCATTCGATGCATGATTTTATTTTGCATAAAAAAAGAAACGAAGCCTACTCATTTGACGGTATGTGGTTTATTGTGTCCCCGTTATGAATGAGGAAACAAAGGGTACCTATCGCACACGGATGACGCTGCTGCAGAAGATGCAGAAACAGTATGATGAGAAGGCCTGGCAGGAGTTTGTGGATTCCTACAGCGGCTACATTTATACCATTATCAACAGCATGAATATTGCATCAAGTGATGCGGATGATCTGCGCCAGCAGATTTTTCTGAAGCTGTGGAAAAAGCTGCCGGATGTGGATCTGAATAAAATGACGCGCTTCCGGAGTTATCTGGCGGTGGTGGTCCGGAACTGCGTGAAGGATTTTCTGCGTAAAAAACAAAGGGATACCAACCGGTCCGATAAACTGGTGGATTCCGACTCCGAACTGACGGACTCTATTTCACTTCCGGATATCGATGGAATTATTGAGCGGGAATGGAGCAATTATGTGGCGGCCCTGGCGTTTAAAAATATTGCCCAATATTTTTCTTCCGATGCGATGAAGCTTTTTGACGAATCCTTGAAGGGCAGGGATATTAAAGTGATTGCTGAAGAGCTGGGCATGCCCTTGAGTACCGCATATCGCCTGAAAAGTCGGGTTAAAGACAGTCTGATGGATGAAATTTCCGCACTGAATGAATATATGGGATAATCCTTCAACGGGTCAGAAAATGAGAGCGGATCATGAAGCACTTGGATGAAGAGTCGCCGGATTTCAGGAACCTGGGTTCCCGGATCAATGATTTTCTGGATTCAGATCCGAAAGCGGACGAGGAATCAGAGCACGCGGGATCCGCACCCATTCTTCAATCGCTGGACGAATCCCGCTACCATTTTACCAACGAAGAGTTTCTGGTGGCGGGCGGTGCCAAAAAAATCTCGAGGGTCTATGACTCCCATTCCGGCCGTCACGTGGCCATGGCCAATCCGCTTCGCTGGAAAACCGAGTCGGAAAAGGAGGAGTTTCTGCGCGAAGCCCAGCTGACGGCCAAGCTGCAGCATCCGAATATTCTGCCGATTCATGAAGTCGGCCTGAACAGCGCGGGTGAACCCTATTTTATTATGCGCCTGCTCGAGGGCGAGGAGCTGAAAAATATTGTTCGGGAGCGTACGGCCGGGAATGAGGACTATCTTCAGCGTTTTGATCTGGATACACTGCTGGAAATATACCTGAAAGTCTGCGATGCCGTCATTTATGCCCATTCCCGGGGGGTACTTCATCTGGATCTTAAACCGGCCAATATCATGGTCGGTCGGTATGGATTGGTCACCTTGTTTGACTGGGGCCTGGCCCGGGTGGTGGGGGATGATGGAACGGTGATGATTGATCAGTCCGCGGAGGAGTTTGATCCGGACCTGCTGAATAATGTAACGCACTCCGGCATGTTAAAAGGAACACCGGGATATATGGCCCCGGAGCAGGTAACGGATTACGGGCAGGTTTGCGCCCGTACGGACGTCTATGCCCTGGGGGCGATTCTCTATTTTATTCTGACCGGTACCATTCCGGTCAGTGGCACCCACGCGGAAGAAGTAATTGAAAATACGGTTGCAGGAAATATCGTACGTCCCCGGATGCGGCGTCCCAATCGCAATATTCCAACCAGCCTGGGAGCCGTGGCCATGAAAGCCCTGCAATTGGAAACCCGCGACCGCTATGCCAGTGTCCAGGCGCTGCATGATGAAGTTACGCGCTATCTGCGCGGCTTCGCACCGGCGGCGGAAAATGCCCACATTTTAAAACGTTCACAGCTGTTCATGCGCCGGCACAGTAAAATGGTATTCACGCTGATGATGTTCGGTATGGTGCTGACTGTGGTCATTGCCGTTTTACTTGCGCGCGTTTCCGTTCAGCGCAGTCAGGCCCTGACGGCTAAACGCGAGGCCATCCATAATCTGGCGCTGTATAAAGAGGAAACAAAAACCTCGCAGAAACTCTATACCGATGTGCAGTCCTTTTTTGTGAATTCGATTATGCGGGGTGATATCTGGAACTATAGCCTCATGCGCCGCATGGTGAACAATGAATTGCAAAAGCCGGACCTGGATGAGAAATACCGCAAACAGTTATTCCAGATGAAAGCATATCTGCATTTCATCAATGAAGAGTTTAGCGCGGCGGTTCAGGCTTTCGATCAGGCGAAATTTGATCAGAAGAATAATCTGTATAAACAGTGTCTATACTTCTTGGAGATCAAGCCGGATGACCAGCAACTTCTGGAACCGGCACATTTTTCTGAATTACTGGATATGCCGTATCGGAATACCTTGTTCCGTAAGAATATTTTATCCCGGTGTTATGAGCGGCACATGGCTCGGGCGGAAAGGTTGACGCCGCAGGAATACCTGCCGATTGCCATTGCGATCCTCAACCTGACCAATGATACGCTCGGCTGGGGCGATCATGTGAAACTGGAGCCTCGGGAGGGGGGGCATCATTTGAATCTGAGGAATGCGCCCTATCACACCTTACGGCTTACAGAAACCCGTTGGGGTCAGGGGGCCAGTATTCTGCTGCCATTGGATCTTGTTTCGCTGGATTTGAGCGGTTCGCATATTCATGAGTTCCACGGGTTGAAGCTGCAGGATCGGTTTGAAGAGCTCATTCTGCTGGGATTGAAGTTTTATGATCCGGAACCCAACACCTATTGGTTGGGAAAAATTCCTATGGAGCGTCTGGTCATTACGGCAGGGGCCATACCTAGATATCATCTGGAACGCTTTCCTCAACACATTGAAGTGATCGAAATTCCGCAAGGCCGTACCTATCCCTGACCGATAGAAACAGCTGCGGTGTTCCATTAATTTGAGAAACTTCCTGTTCATAGGCGTTTCTATGGTAATCAGGCCCATATACGGCCTGGTCAACCCTGGAAAAGAGGCCTATGAAAAAACGTTTATTACTAGCGATTCCTGTTCTTGTCGGTGCTGTTTTTGCTGAAGAATACTATGTTGCGACCAACGGGGTGAATGCGCTGCCGGGCGGTACCCTGGCAGCCCCGTTTGCGACCATTCAATATGGGGTTGATCAGCTCGATGCAGGCGATACGCTGACTATCCGGGGTGGCCGTTATCATGAAGGTGTGATCATTTCCGATTTGAATGGAAGTCTATCCGGAAGTGTCGATTGGTCCGGAGGAGTGGGCTGGGACGGCGACTGGATATTGGGCATCAATACCGCTTCAGGATCATCGGGCGGAAACACAGCGGTCAGAATGGTGAAGGCGGGGTCCATGACCCGCACCCTGTCGACTGGTGTTTCCGGTTCTGCACTCTCGTTTAAATGGGATATTGATTCGTTTAATAATGCTTCGGATGTCGCTTCTGCAGAAGTTTTTGATGGGGCGTGGCATACCGTCTGGAGTATGGATAATGCGGGTAATTCCGGAGATGGCAACGATTCGCCGGATAACCTACAGACCGAGATCATCTCTCTAGCTGCATATGGCACGGTTTCGCAGATTCGCTTCAGCATGAGTGCCAGTACAGGAACCGGAGACTATTTCTTTATTGATGACGTTCAGATTGGATCGGCTTTTCATGATTTTGAAGGGGCTGGTGGAGCGGGAATCATTATCCGTAATTATGCAGAGGAACAGGTGATCATTGATGGAACTATTCCGATCGTCGGTGCCTGGAGCCCGGTCTCGAACGGCATTTATAAAACCTCCGTTTCAACCGATATCTGGCAATTGTTTGTGGATGATGAAATGCAGACTTCTGCGCGTTGGCCGGATGCCGAGGCATGGACGGAGGCAATGTGGGATAAAGACGACCACTGGATTCAGCAGGATGCACCCAGTACCGACGGCACCTTTATTGATGAAGCCGGCGGACCTGAGCTGGCGGCTTCCGGAAAAGATTTTTCCGGGGCAATCGCCATCATGAACACGGGCTCCTGGCTGTCGTTTGCCCGAGAGGTGACGGGGCATTCTGCGGGAAGCAACACCTTTACTTATGCACCTATCGGGAATCAGTATCATCATAAAATTATCAATGGTGCGGCATTCTTTGAGGCTTCCTATGCCTGTCTGAGCACAAACAGGGAATGGTTTTACAATGCATTAACCGATGAACTGTTTCTGATTCCGGACGACGGGGTTAATCCCTCAGGCAGGGAGATTCGCGGAAAGACCCTGACGTACGGTCTGGATATATCCAATTCACAGAACATTGCGGTACGGGGTATCGATTTTTTCGCCTGTACCTTTAAGGTCGATACCTCCGATTCAATCACGATTGAAGATGCTGATGTGCTTTTTCCTAGCTATTCGAAACGTATGCTCGGCAGCACAGCAAAAGCGGAGGCCACATTTTTTGATGGCGATGGCAACCAATTGCGTAATTGCACCTTCCAATATGCCGATGGAGCGGGCATTGAATTTGTCGGCGACGGCGGCCTGATTGAAAACTGTCTCTTTTATCAAATCGACTACAGCTGTGTTGGAACATTGCATGATGTCATGGTGAATATCCGCAATGCATCGAATCTGACCTTTCGTCAGAATACCCTGGATACCGGAGGTAATTCGGTTGGCATTAAAGGAGGTCCCGCAAGTGTTTTCGAACTGAACCGGGTGACGAATCAGGGGATGCTGCAGCACGACGGTTCCGCTATTCAGACCGATGCCGACTATACCGACGGCACCATTATGCAGCAAAACTGGGTTCATGATCATATCAAGTTTGCATTGCGTTTTGATTCTCCCTGGCTGGACCCGGCGGTATACGGAACCAACGGGGTGATGCGTTATAACGTGCTTTGGAATACCCAGCCCATGGTCCCGAAGGGGGACTATCATCATATTTATAACAACACCGGATTTGATAATGATGTGGTCGATATTTCGATTTTTTCCGATGTCACCCATGGCGGGGTTAATTCCAATACGGTGACGCGCAACAATGCCGTCAACCTGATCAGCGGCAGTCGGTCGGCGGCCGAGCCTTATCCGGGTATCGCGGATCATAACTGGTCGGGCAGCGAAGTGAAAAATGAACTTGTTGATCCGGCTCAATGGGATTTTCGGCCTGCCGTCGGTTCAGCGTTGATTGATGCAGGGACTAATGTTCCGGGACAGGTATCAGGTTACGTTGGTGTTGCGCCGGATATGGGCGCCTACGAATTTGGAAGCACCAATTACTGGATTCCCGGTTTTATTCCGGCGCAGGCCGGCATGCCGATTCCAAACCTTGGAAGCGTGAATCAGCTCGAAGGCCGTGAACTGATTTTTCAACCGGGCTACGGGGCGGTCAGCGTTAAGGTCTATTTCGGAACCAATGCCGCAACGCTCCCAATGCTTGGGCATTTTCCGGCCGCACACAACGTGATTGATCCGCGTGATCATGGCGTTATACCGCAGGGGAATACCGAGTATTATTGGCGGGTCGATACCGTGCTTTCGAATAATTCGGAAATTGCAGGTGAGGTCTGGAATTATACCACTGCCGATTATACCCCGACGGCGCCCGGCGTTGTTTTTTCTGATGATTTTGAGTCCTATATCCCGGGGTCCTCGCCGGCATCGAGCAACTGGGCCACGCAGATCACACTGGGTTCCGGAAGCATTCTGGTGGCCGAAAAGGGGGCGAGTCAGGTTGTTCGTTTGAACAACGCGTCAACCGTCGATGATCGCACCGTGCTTGGGGCGACCGATGTATTTCCGGAAGAAGGACTGATTACGCTCAGTTTTGACAGCTTTCATGATGGAGCGATTTCCATGACCGGACCCATGTCGCTTTCGGCCGGAATCGACAGCATCAGCAGCCATCTCAACCAGGCGCGGAAGGTCAGCCTGGCTCCGTACATTGCCACGAATATCTGGCATCATTTTGACTGGGTCGTCAATCAAAGCGGTGCGGCTGTCGTGTATACGGTGGATGGGATTACCCATTCCGTTGCGAACGGCAGTGCCGATCTTTGGCAGGATGGATCGCTGGTTGTTGACAACGGCATCGACAAACCAGGGAATGGCAATGTTCTGACCGATACCACGAAGGTGGACAGTTTTGGCTGGACGGTCAATAAGGCGGATGCCGCCGATTGGTATATGGATAATGTCGAGGTTCGGAACTACGCCTATGCGGAATACACCGCTCAAACTCCGCTCGAGGACTGGATGGCCATTTACGGTCTATCCGATCCGATGGCTGATCCTGATAGCGATGGACTGAATACGTTAAGCGAATTTGCTATGGGGGGTAATCCTACAAACGGCGCAGATATCGGGTATGAATCGATTTTGGACAACCGCTCCGATCCGATGGTTTTCGTATATCCGCGCCGGCTCAATGCAGGACTAGTGTACTGGCTCGAAACCTCAACCAACCTGGTTTCCAATGTCTGGACGAACGGAGGATACACCGAGCTTCCTGCAACAGGAATGCTGGATCCGGAGTTTGAATCGGTGACCAATGAGGTCCCCGTTATTCTGCCTCAAACCTTCATCCGACTGATGATTGATCCCGTTCCATAATTATTTTCATTCGAAATGAGAAGCCCGCAGACGAGTGGCGTTTCTAGGTTGGATTGCTTGACTTCATAAACACACAGAGGAGTGATAAATGAAATTATTCAGTACATTAAGTTTAATTGCAGGGACGATGCTTATTGCAGGAACCACTCAGGGAGCGGTTTTAGCCAGTGAGGATTTTGAATCCGGAAACAGCATGAGCACAAGGGCAACCGGTGGTGCGGCCATTTCCCGTATTGACGACCCGACGAATCCTGGAAACAAGGTCATGTATCTGACCACCCGAACCAATGGCGTGGACCATGTGAATGGCACGGTGTCGTTGTATGCGAATCAATGGTTTCCGGAAACTGCGCTGGTGACGATGAGTTTCGATGTCTATTACAAGGACGGTCAGGGTGACCCCAATGACTTTAATGACGGTGTTTTTGCCCGGTTGGCTACCCTGGATGCCAAGGGCTTCCAGAATGACCCCGCTGACCCGGTTGTTTATGTATCCGATTTGCAAAACCGTAACGGTGTTACGTCAAATACCTGGCATCACATCGATCTGGTGGCCATGGGAGAAACCGGAACGGCGACCAATTACAGCGTATTGGGTTACATTGACCGAGATCTGGATCCGGATGAAATTCACATGTATGTGGATGGGGTTTTTATTGCCCAGATTTCTTCAAAAAATGCTGGTAATACGAATGACATTTCCAGCATCTGCATTGAAACCATTTCAGGAAACGGCAGCGGAAACCGAGCCGATCTCTATGTGGATAATGTGGTGGTGCGCGATGAAATCGTAGTCGGCAGTGTGCCCGGTTCAGCGGACCTGGGGATTCTGAGCATCCCGCCGGAAAACAATGTCATTGAATCGTTTGAAGCCACGCAGGGATCATCTTTTGGCCCGGCCCGTAAAGCAGATACGCCGGTCGCGGCAAGCGATAACCGGATTGTGGGCCAGACGTTTACGATCAGTGGTACGAATACCTATGTTCTCGACGCAGTCACGCTCAAGAGCGGCAGTACGAAAAACCTGACCGGTGCGTCCCAGAACCTGGCGGTCGCGATTCTGAAAGATACCAATGCGGATGGACGTGGGGATCTGCAGATCGGCTCCACCTACACATATGACGTTACGGATCTGAGCATCCGTCCCGGCGCCTACCTGAGCTTCCCGCTGGGTGAAGGTATTTCCAATGTAGTGGCCGGAACGTATCAGATTGAAACCTATTATGATGAAGTCGATGCGGATAATTTCGGTCTGAACTGGGACCGCAATGAATCCGTTGATGCGTATGGTGGCGGTCAGCAGGTTTCGGTGGGATCCAACGACGGCACCTTCCCGCTCGGCGATGGGCTTGGCAAAGCGTCCAATGCCGATCTGACCTTCTACGTTCAGGGCCGGGATATGGCCGGTGTACTTCCCTCGTTCGGATCCTTTTCGCTGAGTGCCGCGGCTCCGGTAACGGACATCCTCGAGTCGTATGAAGCGGTGTCCAACCTGAGTTCATTCAGCTCGACCCGTATTACAGATTCACCCGTTGTGAATTCGGATAACCGGGTGCTTGGGCAGAGTTTTGAGCTTTCCGGCATTGCGGGCACGGCGACTATTGATGCCGTCACGATGTTGAAACCGGAAACGGCAGGTAATCTTGCATATACGAATGCGTCGCATACCTATCAGCTCGCTCTGATGAAGGATACCAATGCGGACGGTAAGGGTGATCTGCAGGTTGGAGATACCTATAACTTTGAGTTTACGGGTGAGACCTTTACGTCAAACGAAACCTACATTACCTTCAATCTGAACTCCGGTATTACCGGCGTTGTGGATGGGGTATACCATGTTGAATTCTACTGGGGCGAAGTGGATCCCCTGCATACCGGCTTCCCGCTGGGACGTTCGGTGAATGGAAACGGGTATGCTGCAGGCGGGCAGCTCGCTAAGTTTAAGAATGAAGGTACCTTTCCAGTCGGCTCCGGAATGGGGAATCCCAGCGCAGAAGCTGACCTGACCTTTTTCATTCAGGGCACGGTCGATGCGCCGGCGGATTATGACAGCTGGGCGGATGGATTCGGTCTGATCGGTTCAGACCGGGATCTGGATGCCGACCTCGAGCCCGATGGAATGGACAACCTGACGGAATATGCCCTGGGCGGAAATCCGAATGTGGATGATGCCGCAGCTGTGCTTCCGACCTACTCATCAAAAAGTGCCTATATTGAGTATGTCCATCGCGAACGATCCGATGCGGTATCCCGCGGGCTGGATTATAACGTGCAGTCCACTGCGGCTCTGAGTATGCCGGCCTGGACCAATGACAGCACCATTACCTATGTGGGCAAAGGTGCCATTGATGGTGAATTTGAGTCGGTAACAAACCGTCTGGATACGGCATCCGGCGATGCCTATTTCATTCGTCTGCACATTCAACAGGATTAATTGTACCTTTTTAACGCCCTGTTTCGGAAGGAACAGGGCCCCAACCTTGAAGGAATAGAAAGATGAAAAGTACCATTTTATTGTTCAGTATAGCCTCTGCGGCGGTGACCTCTGCCGGAACATTTGCCATTTCGACAACGGCTCCGGATGCGAACGTGTTGGAATCGTTTAATACACTCGATTATACGAATACCACAGCGGTTCTGGGGACGATGGGGCCCGCCCGTAAACAGCTGGGGACCGTGAATGGCGATAACCGCATGGCCGGGCAGCGACTGACGCTTTCCCAGAGCACCAATGTGCAGGCCAGCTCGATCACCTTTCGTGTGGCATCTTCAAAAAGTTTCAGTGGCGGAGGTGATGTAAATACTTTGTTGCTCTCCATTGTTGATGCTTCCCATGCCCAGATCGCCAGTTATTCCTATGACCTCAGTAGTACGGATTTTGTTAAAGGCGATTATGTGAAGCTGGATCTCAATAATGTGGAACTGGCATCCACTACTACTGGGGTTGAATATGAATTCCAGTTGTATTTTGGTGAAACCGATACGGAAAATGCCCTGGCGTTGGAACGGGACAACGGTGGAAATTCGTATGCTGATGGGGCGTTGATCAGTATGGCCTCCACGACGGATGTGCTGAGTCTGCCTATTGCGTCGCCGAGCGGGGGGAATTCCGACCTGACCTTTTTCCTGGAAGGGAATGTGATTCCTGAGCCGGCTACCTTAGGTTTGATCAGTGCTTTCGGAGGAGGTGTTTTTCTGATCCGTCGATGGTTTTCCATCTAATTACCTGTTTTGAGCTTCCCCGTCACTTTTTCCAGTGTTGTTATCAAACATACTGAAGTGGCGGGGTTCTATATTTAGAGCAATATGAAATTCGTACTAATAAGAGGGAAAAATGCGAAAATTGATTTTTATACTTTGTTGTGTCAGTGCGGGGTGGATTCAGGCGGCTGATGTCTATGTGGCCACAAACGGAGTGGATGCCGGTTCCTCCAGTTCGATAGGCGCCCCATTTGCTACTGTTTCGTATGCGGCCTCTAAAATGAGCGCCGGAGATACCTGCTATATCCGGGGAGGTTCCTATCATGATGAGGTCATTCTTTCCGGTGAAAACAACCTGACGTTCAAGGCCTATCCGGGCGAGCAGGTCACCATGGATGGTACCGTTGCAATCACCACACCCTGGACGCTGCACTCCGGAAGTATTTATAAAACCACGCTGTCGCAGGATATCTGGCAGCTGTTTGCCGGTGAAGAAATGATGATGCCGGCGCGCTGGCCAAATGCTTTTCTTCATGATGATTCCGTGTGGGATCTGAATAATCACTGGGCAAGAATCGATCATAATTTAAATACAACGACGACCATGGTCGATGATCCTACGGGGCACTCGGATTTGGCTGCACTTCCGTTCAGCATTACCAATGCGATTGCAGTACTTAATGTGGGCAGTTTTAAAACCTATGCGCGTTTGGTGAATACGCATGCAGTGGGCTCCGATACCTTTGCCGTGAATGCGGTCGGCAGCCTGAAAAGTTCGCTTCAGTACTATTTCCTTGAAGGAAAGCTGGAATTTCTGGATGTGGAAAAGGAGTGGTACTTTAACAAGGATACCGACGAGTTGTATTTCTGGGGTAATACGAATGCAACCATTCGCGGAAAGGTTCAGGACTACGCTTTCCAGTTTACCAACTGCGATGACATCACGATCAGCGGAATCGATTTTTTTGCGACGACGGTCTATTTCAGCGGATGCCACCGGGTTTGGGTTGAAAAAGGAGACTATAATTTCCCGAGCTGTACAAAACGGATGCTGGGAGCGCATTCCGTTTCCCCGAATGCCACGGCGTTTATCGGCGGATCCGATAATGCCTTTTATGATAACACGATGCGCTTTGCAGAAACGCAAGCCATTTACATGGACAACGGAACGGACAACCTTATTGAAAACTGCCTGTTCGAATATATCGACTGGAGTGTGGCCGATCTGCCAAGTCTCATGGGCACCGTTTATATGCGTGGGAGCGGTTCGGTTTATCGCGGGAACACGGCGCATACCACCGGGGCATCGGAATTTTTTGATGTGAATGATAACCCCGTCGCTGAGCTGAACCTGATTTATAATATCGGGCTCGTACAGAATGACGGCGCGGCGATTCAGTTGACCGTCGGCGCGCAGCCCGAAACTGTGGTGGCCTATAACTGGTTCTTTGAATCCGACAAATACGGCGCGCGTTTCGATGCTTCAACGGCATTGGGCAGTCCTACCGGAATGGATGGCCTGATGCATCACAATGTTGGTTTTCATGTGAAAAGCACTATTATGCAAAAGGGCGATTACCATGAGTGCTACAACAACACGTCTTTGAATACAGAAAATAACGGGATCATTATTCTGGCTGATAATGTGTCGGACAGTCTGGGCACCATTGTGCAAAACAATGCGGCGGAACGCCTGGGATCGTCCCGTTCCGGAAACGATCCGCTCGCTCCGGTCACCATTCATGATCATAACTGGAATGGCTATGAATACGGTAATGCGGATGCCCGAACGGTACTGCGCGATCCGGATAACCTGGACTTTCGGCCCATCCCGAATTCAATACTGGTCGATGGCGGCACTCCGGTTTCCGGCATTACAGACGCCTACACCGGACGGGCACCCGATATCGGTGCGTATGAACATGGGGCCGCAACCTACTGGATCGCAGGCCGTCAGGAAAAAGGAGCGTCTACAGCCATTCCGCCGGACGGGTCAACTACGGTTAAAGCCTCGGCTTCGCTGATGTGGCTGAAGGGATTGGAGTCGACCTCCAGCGATGTCTATCTGGGCACGGCTTCGAATGCGGTGGCCACGGCCTCCACCAACAGCAGCGAGTTTGTGGGTAACCAGCTGAATAATATTTATGATCCATTGGGCTTATTTGCGCAGACCTATTTCTGGCGGGTTGATGAACATACACCCTCCGGCATTGTGACGGGAGCCGTCTGGACCTTTACGGTACCTTCGGCAACGCTGGCCGCACCGGGCATCGTAAACCTTCCGGCTCAGGATATCACCGGCACGTCGGCGACCCTCGGAGGGCAGATTACGGATGGCGGAACCAGTTCTAAGGTCTGGATCTATTGGTGGCCCGACGGCGGGGCGACCAATGAAGTGTATATAGGCAAAAATGCCGGTTACTATGGGCTGCCGGTATCAGGACTGCAAAGTAACGCCACGTATAACTATTATGCGTATGCTGAGAACAGATATGGATCCAATACAACAGCATCCGTAGAAATTTTCACCACAGGGGATGTCGAACCACCGGAGCCGGAAGGCCCGCAGGCAATGTATTTTACCGAACTGGCTGCTGTTCCATCCACCGGGGTTGAGGTTTCCTGGACGACGCTCAACAGTACGTGGAACAACATTACCGTTGCTGCAAATGATGGCAGTGGTGATGAGCAGCTGTATGGTCAGACATTCTCGAGCACCACGGATTTCAATCTGTCAGCGATTTCTTTCCATGCAACAGCGGATACGAGAACGTATGGAACGAATCAGGTGCTGGAGTTGGCTCTACTGGAAGATACCGATACCAACGGGGTGCCGGATACGATCCTCGGCGCGGTATACTCGGTTCAGTTCCCGTCAATTGATGGTTCAAAACCTTGGAAAAAAATGAGTTTTGCCAACGCGATTCCGCTCAAGGGGGATACCGCCTATGGTTTTGTTTATACATTGATCGGTCCGGTATCGAATGATCTAAGGGTTTCAACGGATAAAAATGATGGCTATTCCGATGGTAATGCGGTTAAAGGTGTTTATCCTGCCGGGGCATTTCCGGGAAGCCTGCCGCCGACACTTAATAATCTGCGGGATCTGGCCTTTGTCATCCAAGGCGATGCCGAAGGCGATACGCTCTATGGGGATTGGCTGGGTGAATACACCGCAGGGGGCCAGACCGCTCTGGAAGATAATCCCGACCTGGATACGCTCAATAACCTACAGGAGTATGCATTTGGTGGTGGCCCGGATAATCCCAATGATCCGGCGGATATTTTTCCGGCTTACAGCATAACCAATTCAGCTGATTTCGAGTTTATCTATCGTCGGCGCAAAGATGCCGAAGCACGTGGATTAAGCTACTGGGTGGAAGCCGGTACGAATCTTCTGTCTGATACATGGACAACGAACGGGGTTCAGGAAACGGGCGTCGGTGCAGTTGATGCTGATTTTGAATCGGTCACCAATCTGTTGGATGCCTCATTGCAGAATGAATCCTTTATCCGTCTGCGGGTTCGTAAGAACTAATTCAGGGCCTTTCGCTGAACCTGTAGCTCATTGCGGTCGACGGAAGTCAGGAAAGGGTACTCTGTTATTGAACGGATGCAGGTGTAGAGAACGCTTAACCTCTAGGAGGAAAGCGTTTTACCGATCACTGCAGGCAACGTTTCACTCGCGCAAACGTTCTCTACCCCGCGTTGCCTCAAAAATAAATGACACCGTAGAGGTGCGGATGAGGAGTCGTTTGACTGCATTAATGGGTACCCTCTAATTCGGGGGTTGTCAAGGTGGGGAGGCAGTCGGGGAACCCGGGTTCCCCGACTGCGGCGGACTCGCCGGTTTTCTTCATTTTTTCGATCTTGCGACGTCGGCGCTGGATGCGATTGCCCAGCTCGAAAGGGTCGAGCGTTTCGTATTCGCGTTGCAGAGCAGCCTCCTGTTGTTCGCCAAGGATGCCGCTGACCTTCAGGCGGTCAAAGGGCGTGGCGGGGGCATCGTATTTCTTTTTGTACCGGCTTTTGACGCGAACCTTGCTTTTTAGCTTGAACGAGGGTTTGAAGAAGTTGTTGAGCCGTTCCCAGTCGCGGTAGAGTGCGTTGAGCTCTCTGATCATGGCCGGGTTGTCGAGCCGGTCGTAGCCGAGCAACTCGCGCACGTGCGTCCAGTTCTTTTGTTCGACATGGGCGTTGTCGTTCTTGTGGTACGGTCTGCTGCGTGTAAAACAGACGGGCTGTTTGCGTTGCAGGAAGTAGCGCGTGAGATGGTGGTTGAGGAACTCGCTGCCGTTGTCGCAGTCGAAGCCCAGGATGGCGAAGGGCAGCTTGTTTTCCACGTCGTGGGTTTGGTGCATCACGCCTTCAGCGCCTTTGTTCCAGACCGCGCGGGTTACCGTCCAGGTGCTTATGATATCCGTATAGGTGATCGACCAGATGAAGTCCCCGCTCATCGATCCGCCACAGTGGGCTACTGTGTCGGCTTCGAGATAGCCGGGCCGGTCGATGTCCTCGGTGGAGGTGCGGATTGGGATCTGATTCTTGAGCAGCGAGCCGGGCTTGGTACCGGTATTGCGCCTTCGCTGGTACTGCGCTTTGAAGGGTTTGAGCACCCGGTCGATGCTTGCCGGGCTGATTCTCAGTAGCTTTTCACGGCATTCGGTCGATAGCGGTTCGTAATGTTTTTCATAGTGCTTCAGCCAATGTGGCATAGCAGGCTTGAGGCGCTTCCCGCACAGTTGTCCAGAACGAAGCCACAGAGTTTTGAGGGTCTTGCGCAATTCAGCAGAGTCGTACTCGCCTTTGCGGCCGCGTTTGCCCCTGGAGGGCGTAAACGAGTCGTTGAGCAGCTTGGTGGCATGCTTGCGATCATAGCCGCATACCGCGCATACTTCATCGAGCAACCGGGTCTTGTAGGCCTTTTCCGCGCGCCTATAGCGGCGTTTTTGTACCGCGATGTATTCCATTCTGGTTTCGCAACTCATCTCTTTCATCCTCCCTGTATACAGGGTGTGATTTTTTGTGAGTCAACGAATCCTTTCCGCCCGCATCCTATCGGATGCTTCGGTGTCATTTAATTTGAGGCAACTCGCGTCAAAAGGTTTTGATTCCCGGAGGGAGCTTTTTTCGTCAAATTACGCCATTTCCGCGCAGTTAATTTTATTGAGAAAACTCCGTTTTGGGGGCGTCTTTTGAATAGATGCGGTAAAAGGCATCCAATATTGAATAAGGGATCAGGATGAATACGATTAAATTTCTTTTAGTAGTTTGGGTCATTGCAATGCTCGGTGGGAATGCCCGGGCATCAAAACCGAATATTCTCTTTATTATGTCGGATGACCACACCTCGCAGGCCATCGGGGCCTACGGCAGCCGGTTGGCGAAGCTGAATCCGACGCCGACGATCGATAAACTGGCCGAAGAGGGCATGGTGATGGAAAATGCCTTCTGCCATAATGCCATCTGTACCCCAAGCCGCGCCTGCATCATGACCGGGCAATACAGCTCCATTAATGGATGTCCCACGCTGAACGATCCGCTGCCGGAGGAAAAGCAGTACCTGGCCCATGAAATGAAAAAGGCGGGGTATCAGACAGCGGTCATCGGTAAGTGGCATCTCAAGGCGCTTCCGACCGCATTCGATTACTACAAAGTCCTGCAGGGGCAGGGGGACTACTTTGATCCATTCTTTTTTGAAACCGGAGCGACCGGTGTGATCAAACGGCAGATGACCTGGGGCAATAAACCCTGGAAAACCTTTGAAGGTGCCGTGGAGATGAAAGGCCACTCTACCGACTGCATTGCGGATTCCGCGCTGGAATGGTTTAAAGAAAAACGCGATCCGGATCAGCCGTTTTTCCTGAAGTTGCATTTTAAAGCCCCGCACGATTATTTTGAATATGCCCCGCGGTATGAAAGCTATCTCGAAGATGTGGAAATTCCGGAACCTTCCAATCTTTGGAAACGGGAAAGCAACGGATCGCTTGCGACACGCGGTCACAACGATGAACTGCTGCCCTACATTGGAACGTCGGTCGGTCGCCGCAACCTGCGCCGGAATTATGCCGAGGACGAAAAAACGCCGTGGGCCGACAAGATGGATCACAGCCTGAATGATGAAGATATCAAACGTCAGGCTTACCAACTTTATCTGAAAGCCTACCTTCGCTGTGTAAAGGGGGTGGATGACAACCTCAAGCGTGTTGTTGATTACCTGAAGGCGGAAGGGCTCTATGATAATACCGTCATTATGTATACCGGCGATCAGGGGTTCTATCTCGGCGAGCATGACTATATTGACAAGCGCTGGGCTTATGAAGAATCCATGCGCATGCCGTTTATTGTACGCTATCCGAAATCCATTCCTGCGGGCAGCCGTACCGACGCGGTGGTCGAAAATGTGGACTATGCACCGACGATGCTCGAGTTTGCCGGCGTGGAAACGCCGGACTATATGCAGGGGCGCAGTTTTAAAAGTATCATCGAAACAGGCAAAGAGTCCAATGATTGGAAAAAGGCCGCGTACTATCATTATCAGATGCATATGTCGGCCCATGATAATCCGGCCCACATCGCCATCCGCACCAAGCGCTATAAACTGATCCTGTTTTATGGAACCGGATGGAAGGGCGAGTCTGAGCCCGACACCCCGCCTGCCTGGGAACTCTACGACCTGAAACAGGATCCATCTGAAAACAACAATGTATACGACAATCCGGAATATGCTGAAGTGGTTCAGGAGCTGAAAGATGATTTGAAGGCGTTGCGGAAACAGTACAAAGTGGATGGATCTGAATTTGCGTATAACAAGGTGATCAATGAATTCTGGGAATATGGCGTAGCCGAACGGATCCGCGCGATCGAAATTTCCAACCAGATGGTGCAGAAGCATAAAGACGGTACCTGGACACATAATGTGAAGCGTACGCCGAAAAAGAAAAAATAGGGATAGGATGAACATACTGAAACTATGTGTTGTTACAGGGCTTGTTTTCGGCGCAGTAGCTGCATCCGCTGAAAAGCCGAATGTGGTGATCGTGATTACGGACGATCAGGGCTATGGCGATCTCGGTTGCAATGGCAACACCGTCATCCAGACGCCGAACATTGACCGCCTGCGCGCTCAGGGTATACAGCTGGATAATTATCATGTGGACCCCACCTGTGCGCCGACGCGTTCAGCCCTCATGACCGGTCGCTATTCTGCCCGGGTCGGGGTATGGCATACGGTGCAGGGGCGCAATATGCTGCGGGAACGTGAAGTTACCATGGCCGATATTTTTAAAGATAATGGATATGAAACCGGCATCTTCGGGAAGTGGCATTTGGGCGACTGCTATCCCTACCGTCCGGAAGATCGTGGGTTCACCTATACGGTTTATCATGGCGCCGGCGGGGTCGGTCAGGCACCGGATTATTGGGGAAATGACTATTTTGATGACAGCTACATGAAAAACGGAACCTGGCAAAAATTTACAGGGTTCTGCACGGATGTTTGGTTTGAGGAGGGCATCGCCTTCATCGAGGACAATGTTAAAAAGGATCAGCCGTTCTTTGCCTACATTGCGCCGAATGCACCCCATGGCCCGTTTTATTGTCCGGAGGAATATACCAAACCCTACGAAGGGAAAGAGGGCGTATCACGCACCGAGTTTTACGGTATGGTGACCAATATTGATGACAATATGGCCAAACTGATGAAGCGCCTGGATGAGCTGGGTATTGCCGATAACACCATTCTGATCTTTACCACGGATAACGGCACCTCCGGCGGACTGCATAAAGGCGTCGGTTTTAATGCCGGGATGCGCGGTCAGAAAAATTCGGAGTATGACGGTGGTCATCGTGTGCCGTTTATCATGCGCTGGCCCGACGGAAAAATTCCGGCCGGTAAAAGTGTGAAACAGCTGACGGCCCATCTTGATATGCTGCCTACGTTTATTGATCTCTGCGGATTGGAAGCACCGGAACTCGAATTTGACGGAACCAATATCCGTGACCTGCTCTATTCCGATGGAAGTCATTGGCCGGATCGCTCTCTGGTTGTGGAATCCCAACGGGTGGTCGATCCGATAAAATGGCGCAAGAGTGCCGTAATGACCGATCAATGGCGGCTGGTGAACGGAGAAGAACTTTTTGATATCCGAAACGACCCCGGTCAGGTGACGGATGTGAAAGACCAGCATCCCGAAGTTTTTGAACAGCTGCGCGGAAAGTATGAAACCTTCTGGAAGGATGTTTCCAGTGAACATAACCTGACCAGCTATATGAAAATCGGTTCGGATGAATCGCCGGTGGTGGCCCTGTCCTCACACGACTGGCTGACGGCGAATGTGCCATGGTATCAGCCGCACATCATGCATGGCGCCATGGCCAAGCCGGCCCACTGGGCGGTGGAGGTGGTTCGTGATGGAGAATATGAAATTTCACTGCGCCGCTGGCCGGTCGAAGCCGATAAGCCGATCAATGCGGCCAATGGGTATAAAGGATTCGATTTTAAGCAGGCGCGTATGCGTGTTGCCGATGTGGATAAAACCAGGGAAATCCCTGAGGGCGCCAAAGAGGTGACCTTTAACGTGAAGTTGAAAAAGGGGCTGGTGGAACTGTCGCCTTTATTCATCGGCGGTGGCCGCGAAGCTACGCCGTATTATGTATATATCACCCATCAGCCGAAAGCCGGATGGCAAACACCGGAGGGAATGGGGGTTACTGTTTATGATCCATCCTATGGACGCGTCCCCCCGCAAAGACTGGATCAGGATCATCCGACCCGGAACTGGGAGCCGAAGCCCGGCAAAAACCAATAGAATGATTTACGGAGAGAAAATAATGAAAAAAATGATGATTACTGCATTGGCTCTGACGGCCGTTACGGCCTCTTTTGCAGAGAAAACCTATGAGCCGACCTGGGAATCGCTCGATTCCCGCGAAACCCCGCAATGGTTCCCGGATGCCAAGTTCGGCATCTTTATTCACTGGGGGCTCTACTCCGTTCCGGCGTTTGCGCCGCGCGGAACCTATGCGGAATGGTACTGGCATTCCAAGGACGGTGACCAGTCCGGTAAGCATGCTGCCGCTGTCGGCCGGGCGGATGCCACACAGCAATTTCATAACCGGGTGTATGGTGAGGATTTTGAATATGCCGATTTTCGCGATCAGTTTACCTGCGAAATGTTTGAGCCGGAGCATTGGGCGAAAGTCTTCAAGCGCAGCGGTGCAAAATATGTGGTACTGACCTCCAAACACCATGACGGCTACTGCCTCTGGCCGAGCAAGGAAGCTTCCAAGAGTTTTGGCATGGCCTGGAACTCGGTCGATTCAGGTCCGCGCCGTGACCTCGTCGGCGATCTGACCCAGGCTGTGCGCGACGAGGGTGGCATTAAGATGGGACTCTATTATTCCATCTGGGATTGGTTTAATCCCTACTGGCCGGAAGCCGAGCAACCGACCACCGGGGCCAAGCGCAAGATGAATCTGCCTGAAGAGGGGCGTAAGAAATATATTGATGAAGTCATGGTACCACAGATCAAGGATATCGTGACTAGGTATGAACCCGCGGTGATCTTTTCCGACGGTGACTGGTGGATGGATGATGACAAGTGGGGCACAAAGCCGGCGTTAGCCTGGCTCTATAATCACGCGCCTAACAAAGATGAAGTCGTCATCAACGACCGTTGGGGCAAGGTGCGCAAGAAACACGGCGGTTATTTTACTACGGAATACGGATCCGGCTTTGCAGATCCTAGCATTCTCTGGGAAGAAAACCGCGGCATTGGAAAATCCTTCGGTTTCAGCCGGGTAGAAACCTTCGATGATTATAATACCGGAGAGCTGCTGATCTATATGCTTTGCGA
Source organism: Pontiella desulfatans (assembly GCF_900890425.1). Taxonomy (NCBI): domain Bacteria; kingdom Pseudomonadati; phylum Kiritimatiellota; class Kiritimatiellia; order Kiritimatiellales; family Pontiellaceae; genus Pontiella; species Pontiella desulfatans. Next base: position 892,300 of record NZ_CAAHFG010000003.1, read on the forward strand.
TATTGTATCGCGCGGCGGGAACTTCCTGTTGGACATCGGACCGACCGCAGATGGCCGTATTCCGATTGTCATGGAAGATCGTCTGATCCAGATCGGCGAATGGCTTGAAGTGAATGGCGAAGCGATCTTCGAAACGCGCCGTTGGAAAAAGGACTGCCAGTGGAGTGCGGGTGAAATTAAGGAATACACCAAAGAGGAATTCCATCACGGCGTACCGGACCCGATCATTGAAATGGCCAAATATCCGAAAGAAGGCCAGGCGCGCAAGGAATGTTACTTTACCGCCAAGGGCGATACGGTCTACGCCATGATCACGGAACTGCCGGATGAGGATGAGTTTGAGATTAAAGATATTGAACTCAGCAAAGGATCCAAAGTCACCATGCTGGGCGTCGATGGTGAACTGGAATGGGAAAAAGAAGGCAACGGCATCGAAGTCGAACTGCCTCGTCTCAATCCAAGTAAACTGCCCTGCAACCACGTCTTTACACTGAAGATTACCGGCGTTAAATAGCGTTCACGAAATAGTGGATGAAAAGCGGCTCACCAGTTGGGCCGCTTTTTTTATCTGAGGGACAAATAAAAGATTCATGTCCGATTGGCACCTCCTTAAGCACTGTTTGCATGGGTATCTCAGTTTCTGGCTTTGTTTCGGGCAGGCGAGCCGCCGGCGGCACGTTTTTCCGTATCGCCCGCTTCTAGCGGGTCCCAAAGCCACTGGGGACAGCGGAACGAGTTGTACCGCAGGCGGCTCGCCTGCTCCCTTAGTGGGCGGTAGTTATGCTTAAGGAAGTGCCATTCGATTCATGTCCCATTTCCGGGAGAGGTTCTGATGGAATGCACGTTTCCCATGCTCCGCAGTGGGTAAACGTGAGCTGCACCAAGGAGTGGGTGCAGTTAACGCTTACCTGAAGAATGAAACTGGGTGCGAATGCAACCAGCGTTCTTTCCGCAGGAGAGCGATGGATCAAACAAAACCTGCATTCATAGAAATTTATATTCTTTTGAGATTTCCGGCGGCGATGTACGTTTCTTTGGGTATGAAATATATTTTACTGATAGGTTTGTTGATTTCAGCTTTTGCACAGGCGGAGTCGGTTGTTGAAGTGTCTCCGAGCGGAGAGTTCCAATCCTTGGAAGCGGCTCGGGATGAGGTCCGGCGTCTGAAAAAGGCCGGGCAGAATCCGCCGTTTAAGGTGGTGGTGCGCGGGGGCGACTATGTGATGGAAGAGGGACTGTTCCTCGGCAAGGTCGATTCGGGCATTTCGTTTGTCGCGGCCGATGGGGAGAAGCCCCGTTTTTTCGGCGGAAAGATTATTGAGCCCGCCTGGTTTAAACCGCTTCAGGATCGCCGTTTTCTCTCCCGTTTGGTTGATCCGAAGGTTGGAAAACGAATTCGAGTCGTCGACCTGAAGAAACACGGTATTACGGACTATGGTCAAATCAGCCATCATGGCTGGAGCAATGAACCGAAAGACAGGGTGCCGCCCGCTTCCCTTAATATCGGCGGGCAGCGCATGACGCTGGCGCGTTGGCCGAATGCCGGTGAAGAGAGTCCGTATATGGTGTATCAGCACTATCTGCCGGAAGAACGGCCGCTCCGGGGCTATGAGCTCAAAGTGCAGGAAATTATTGAAAAGGTCCGGCTGCCGGGAGAAGTAACCCTTTCTAACGTGATCGATCCCGGAGGCTCCATCCGCAACAAAGAATCCCATGGCGGAACCTTCGAGGTGGCCTTTGATCGCATGAAATATTGGAACGAAGCTGAAAATGTATGGCTCGATGGTGTGCTGGGTTCGACATGGGAATGGACGTATAACCGGGTGGCTTCAGTCGATGCAGCCAAAAAGCAAATCACACTGGCTTATCCTGAGTTGGGCGGGGTTGGTGTGGGGGCTTCGGTGCGTTTGCCGCATTTCTATTTTGAAAATATTCCGGAAGAGATTGATCAGCCCGGGGAATACTACATCGATCGCAATAACGGGTTGCTCTATTTGTATCCGCCGAAGGACCGGGGCGTCATTGTCCTGTCTTCGCTGGCGGAGCCGATGGTAGTCATCGCGAATGCGAATACGATCCGGTTCCAGGGATTGGAATTTGATACCGGACGGAACCTCGGTTTAAAAATAAGTAAAAGTTCGGATGTGGTGGTGGATCAGTGCCGGGTGGCCAATTTTACAGCCGGCGGTGTGGACGTCGATGCCGAAAAGGTACGGATTATCAACTCGCATATCCACGGGATCGGTGCATTTGGGGTCCGGCTCCGGGGCGGAAAGATCGCGACGCTGGAACCAGCCGACAACGAGGTGGTCAACTGCCAGATCCATGATTTCGGATGGGAGCAAAAATCGCAGCAGGCGGGGGTTTGCGCCTATGGAGTAGGGCATCGGATTGCCCACAACGAGATCCACGACGCCACCCACTTTGGCATTCTTCTCCGGAAAGCGAACGATGTGGTTATTGAATTCAACGAAATTCACAGTCTCCCCAAATACCATAAGTTTGACGGCGGCTCCCTCTATGTAGGAACCGGGGAACAGCCACAGTGTCGCGGCCTTGTGGTGCGCAATAACTATTTCCACGATGTGCCTACCATCGGGGTCTATCCCGATAACTTTTCGTGGGGGGTTGAGGTTTCGCATAACCTCTTTCACAATGTCGGGGTGAAGGCCGGCCGGCCTCCAATCTACAACAACGGCGGCGGTGAAGGACGGATCTTTAATAATATCGCGGTCGATTGTGTGCAACTTTACGGTCAGGGTGCTCGTCCAAAAGAAGAACGCTGGTTCGATTACTGGAATCAGACCTTGGAACGCTATGGCGATGGAAAGGTGAAGGAAACTGCCTACAACAAGTATGACGATTTTAAGGCGTGGCTGACCAAGAAAGAAAAGGAAGAGTTTTTCCGGCCGCGCAGTGATATCTGGAATAATGTGCTCTATCATCCCCACCATGAAATTCATATCGATGCCAGTTCGTTGGCGTTGCAGCAGGGGATTTTCCAGAAGCGCATGAAAGAACCGGGCGTGATCGATCATTCGGGGAACCTGCGGTCGAAAGGGAATTGGATCACGCAGGAGGATCCGGGTTTTGTCGATTATGCCAATGGCAACTTTATGTTGCGCAAGGATGCTACCGTATTTAAACAGGTCAAAGGGTTTGAGCCGATTCCGTTTGACCAGATGGGCCGTTTGGAAAAACCGGTGCTTTAAGTGGGAATCTGCGCGCCCATGGGCGTTCATAGAATATAGACCCTTTAAAGGAGCATTTTATGAAACGTGCAACAGCCTGTTGCCTCGCGATTTTACCGATTATTTCAGTTGCTGAAATATTTCCGGCGCTGATCCCCGAAGAAAAACCGGACTATCCCGTAAGCGCGGCCGTCGCGCGTTTATACGATCAATGGAATCCGCACGAAGACCGGGGAAATGAACTCTATTCCAACTTTAAATACACCCCGGTTGAAGGGTTGGAGCGGAAGGCCACCATTTCACGTCGCGATCCCAGTAAAGTGATCTTGGTCGATGGCGTGTATCATGTCTGGTACACCTGCCGAAAAACAGCCGGCATTCCTGTCGGGAAAAAAGCAACCGAATCCATACCTTCCTTTGACTGGGACTTGTGCGATCTATGGCACGCGACGAGCTCCAATGGTTGGAACTGGGTGGAGGATGAAAAACCGGCGGTTACCCGCCTTGCAAAACCGGGCTATGGCTGGCGCTCGATCTCCACGACAGACGTGCTGATCTGGGAAGGTAAATATTATCTCTACTACCAAGGCTTTAATGAAATCCCCGGTCTGAATGCCGGTGATCGCGCGGCGGTAACCGTGGCCGAAGCGGATTCACCTAACGGTCCCTGGAAACCACTGGGTAAAGTGGTGGTTGATTTCGGTAAGGAAGGCGAATGGGATTCCGACGCTATACACGATCCCTATCCAATCATCTACAAGGGAAAGATCTACCTCTACTATAAGGGTTCGCCACAAAAAGGCGGCCGCGACGGAACGCTCATCCGTGCGCAGGGTGTGGCTATTGCGGAGCATCCGCTGGGTCCATTTAAAAAGTCGCCGCTCAATCCGGTGATCAATTCCGGCCACGAAACCTGCATGTTTCCGTTCAAGGACGGAGTCGCGGCCATCGTGAGTCTCGATGGCGCTGAAAAGAACACGGTTCAGTATGCACCGGACGGCATCAATTTTGAGGTGAAGTCGCTCATCCAGATTCCGCCGGTTGCGCCGGGGCCGTTCTGCTACGACGCGTTTGCGGGCAATGGTGACGGGCGTGGCATCAGCTGGGGACTTTGTCATATTATGGACAAGGAGAGCGGGAACAATAATTCCATCCTCGCCCGCTTCGACTGCGACCTTTCGCTCGATGTCGACCGCCAATATTTCAAGCGCAACAACCTGCGTTTTAACGATGAAACCTATTTCCAGAAGAGCACCAAAATGAACGGTTGGTTAAGTACGCAGATTGAAGGAGGTGCAAAATGAGATCGCTGATTTTACCTATGCTGATGGTTGCAGGCGTCGTGGTGGCCGAGACGAAACCTTTCCCGGCGGTAATCCCTAATGAGAAGCCGGACTTCCCGATCAGTGCGGCCATGGAGCGGCTGTACGACGAATGGAATCCCCATGAAGACCGGGCCAATGAGCTCTATTCCAATTTTAAGTATACCGAACTGAATTTTAAGCGGGAAAAGAACGTCAGCCGCCGGGATCCAACCAAGGTGATCAAGGTCGATGGGATTTATCATGTCTGGTACACAGGCCGCCGTACCGAGTGCCCGCCGGTCGGATTGAAAAAGATGACTGAAACACAACCGGGTACAGACTGGGATTTGGCGGATATCTGGCATGCCACCAGTTCGAATGGAATCGACTGGGTGGAGGATGCTGCACCCGCCGTACGGCGTCCGCCGAAGCCGGAGCAGGGGCATCGTTCCATCTGCACACCGGGTATTCTGGTCTGGGAAGGAAAATATTATCTCTATTTTCAGGCCTATAACCAGGTAGGCGGTCAGGAATACTGCCCGGTCCGCGTGGCCTATGCGGATTCCCCGAACGGACCATGGACGCATCATCCGGCAAACGTGGTGGAACCGAGCCCGGAAGGAACCTGGGGCAATATTAAAATCAACGATCCCTGTCCTGTGGTGCACAACGGCCGCATTCTGATCTATTACAAAGGTGCGCCGATTGAGCGCGGACCGGAATATGTGCTGCGTATGCAAGGTGTTTCTTTTTGTGATAATCCACTCGGTCCGTTTGAAGCTTCGACGCTTAATCCGGTAATCAATTCGGGGCATGAAACCTGCATGTTTGCCTGGAAAGACGGCGTGGCTGCGCTCGTGGCGTTGGACGGTCCGGAAAAAAATACGATCCAGTGGTCGCCGGACGGAGAAAACTTCAAGGTGATGTCGATGATCCAGGTTCCGCCGGTCGCACCGGGGCCGTATTGCCCGACGACGTTTGAAGGCAAAGGGGATGGCCGCGGATTTACGTGGGGGCTCTGCCATATCAATCCCGATGGTGGCGGTGCGGCCAATGAATCCATTCTGGCGCGTTTCGATTGTGACCTTTCGCTGGACCATGATGTGCCGGTTTTTAAACGCAATAACCTGCGCTTTAACGAGCAGACCTATTTGCAGCAGGGCGTTCGACTTGCGCCGAACGTAAAGGCGCAGATCGATGCAAGCCGCAAGCGACTGGACAAGGAGACTATCCGATGAAGCGACTGTTGATGTTATTTATGTGCGCCGTATCCATCTCTTTCGCTGAAGAACACCAGAGTGCGGCAACGAAACGGCAGAATGGGATTAACAGTCAGAACGAACTGTATACCCGCTTCCGCTATAAGCCGATCAAAGGGCTGGGCTATGAGCCCGGTATAAACCGACGCGATCCGAGTTCCATTATCAAGGTCGATGGAAAATATTATGTCTGGTACACACGCAACCAGAGCACAACCTCAAAATGGCTGGATGCCGATATTTGGTATGCCACCAGTCCGGATGGGATAAACTGGAAAGAGCAGGGGCCGGCGGTAAAGCGTGGCCCCGAGGGCGCCTATGATGATTACAGCGTGTTCACCTGCAACATCCTGGTCGCCGAGGGAAAATATTATCTCTGCTATCAGGCCGAAACCAAAACCCATGATCCGGCAACTAAAACAGGTTGCGGCATTAACGTCGTCGGTATGGCCAAAGCCGATTCCCCGGATGGACCGTGGACCTATGCCCACGAGGGACTTTTGCTGACTCCGGAGATCGATGATTCGAACGCCTGGGATCATCTGTTTGTGGCGAACCCCCGCATCGAGTATTTCAACGGAAAATGGTTCATATATTACAAGGGGAAGGGGCTCGCCAGCACCAAGACTCTTAACGGGGTGGCCACCTCGGATAACCTCCTTGGGCCCTACACCAAGTATTCAGGCAATCCTCTGATGGGCGGCCATTCCGCGAATCTGGTGAAATACAAGAACGGCCTGATCTATATGAACTACCACAAGCATGCGTTCTACTGGACCGAAGACGGCTTCACGTTCACGCTCATCAAACGGTTTGGAAAGGGAACCGGAATGGCTGAAGAGTTGAACTGGTCGAGTTTCTGGCAGCCCAACAACCCCCTTCATGGCGGCGACCCGCCCAGGCCCTATGCAGCAGAGCTGTGGGGCGTGAGCTCCCGGTGGGCCTACCCGTCGGAGGGCTATCGCAAGGCCGTTGTAAACGCCGGTTGAAAAGTGCACCGGGCGGCGGGGCGGTCTAAAAGTGTAACACTCCAACTAAAACTTCCGGATTTCCGGACGGATCGGGCAACGTGGTTGCCTAACCGTTTCGGAACCGGGAGGTAAAGGAGTGTACATAGACATGCAATGGTGGACCGATATCAGACGAAAGGTGCTTGTTGAAGGCGTCAGCAAGCGACAGGTTAAGGCCGAGTACAGGATTCACACCAAGACGCTGGAGAAGATTCTGGCGCACCCCAAGCCTCCGGGATACCGGATGGCCCAGCCGAGGCCGAAGCCCATGATCGGGCCGTTTCTCGGTCGGATCGACGAGATTCTCCGGCAGGACCGGGAGTTGCCAAAAAAGCAACGGCATACGGCCAAGCGGATTTTTGATCGCCTGAAAGAGGAAGGATACACCGGCGGGTATACGCAGGTGAAAGATGCCGTGCGCAACGCCCGGGTGCGTCTGAAGGATGTCTACATTCCGCTGGCCCATCGGCCCGGAGAGGCGCAGATGGATTTCGGCTATGCCCTCGCTAAAATAAACGGCCAGCTTCGGAAGGTCGCATTTTTTGTGATGAGCCTGCCGTATTCGGATGCGGTTTATGTGCAGGCCTACGAAAAGATCTGCACGGAGGTTTTCTGGGATGGGCATGTGAGGGCCTTCACCTTTTTCGATGGCGTACCCTGCCGTATCAGCTACGACAACGAGCGGGTGATGGTGGCCAAGGTGATGAAGCGCCACCAACGCAAGCTCACCGACGGGTTCCTCCAGCTCCAGAGCCACTATCTGTTCAAGGAACACTTCTGCAACGTGGCCCGAGGTAACGAAAAGGGCGTGGTCGAATCGATGGTGCGCTATACTCGTTCCAACTTCATGGTTCCGGTGCCGGAGGTTCGTAGCTTTGATGAGCTCAACCGCATGCTTGAAGAGCGTTGCCGGGAGGAGCTTGGGCGTAAACTGCGGGGCAAGGACGGAACGAAGGGGCAGTTGCTGGCCGATGAGCGTGGCCGTTTTATTGATCTGCCGGTCGTGCCGTTCGAGTCCTGCCGGGTGCGAACCTGCACCGCCAGCTCCTTGTCGCTCGTGCGTTTCGACGGCAACGATTATTCGGTGCCCGTGCGCTACGCCCACTACGAAACGGTGGTCAAGGGCTATATCGACCGGATTGTGGTCTGCCGGGGCGATGAATGCATCGCCGAACATCCCCGGTTGTGGGGCAAGGCCGGCGTCCATTTCAACCCCGTGCACTATCTCGCACTGCTCGAACGCAAGCCCGGCGGGCTCGACCACGCCCGGCCATTGGAAGACTGGAAACTGCCATCCTGCTTTCGGGATCTGCGCAGCAGGCTGGAGGCCGATCTCGATGGCGAAGGAACCCGGGAGTACATCAAGGTGCTGCGTCTGCTCGAAAAGCATTCACCCAAGGAACTGGCCCGGGCCGTTGAGCAGGGGCTGCGTTGCGGGGCCTCCTCCCGAGACGCCATTGCCCAGTTCCTCATTCCCCGGCCGGAATGGCGATGCACCCGGTTCAACCTGGATGGACACGAGCATCTACGCCACGTGCAGGTCGCCAGCGCAGATGTGGCCGATTACAATCGCCTGCTCGGACAGGAGGTGGGCGCATGAGTGCACAGACCTCGTCACACGTACTGCTGGAGCACTACCTCAAAACGCTCAAGCTGCCGAGTATCCTGCGGGAGCACCGCAAGATGGCCTCGGTCTGCCAGGCCGAAGGGGCCGACTACTCGACCTACCTGCTGCGGCTCATCGAACAGGAGATTCATGACCGGGAACAACGGGCCGCCGAACGCCGGCTCAAGTCCGCCCGTTTCCCCGTCGTGAAAACCCTCGATAGCTTCCGGTTCGAGGAGCAGCCATCGATCAACCAGCCGCTAGTGCGGGAGCTTGCCCACGGCGAGTTTATCAAGGAGCGGGAGAACGTATTGCTGATCGGCAACAGCGGAACCGGAAAAACCCACCTCGCCACCGCCTTGGCGTTCGCCGCCTGCCAGATGGGCTTCAAGGTGCGGTTCTTCGGCGTCACCGCCCTGGTCACGCAGTTGCTCGAACGCCGGGAGGAAAGGCAGCTTGACCGGTTCTTCAAGCAACTCGAGCGCTCCGACCTGCTCGTTCTCGATGAACTCGGCTACGTTCCGTTCTCCAAGCTGGGGGCTGAACTGCTTTTCGAAGTCGTCAGCCGGGCCTACGAACGCACCAGCCTCGTGGTGACCACGAACCTGCCCTTCGAATCATGGACGGAGGTGCTGGGCTCCCAGCGGCTTACCGGAGCCTTGCTCGACCGCCTGACCCACCGGGTCCATATCCTCGAGGCCAATGGTGAAAGCTTCAGGTTGCAGGACTCATTGCGCCGCCGGGGACAGCGGCAGAAAACAAAGAAACCGTAGGAGCAATTGACACCCGCAAGGAAGCGGGGTAATTAACGAAAAAGTGTTACACTTTTGGGCCGCCGCCCGGTGCACTTTTCAACCGGCGTTTACAGGATAAAAAACCAAAGAAATGGTGGAGGCGTTCCGATGGCAGCATGATGCCGGTAGCCACCGTGCTGCCGGGAACAGCCGATCATAACATGCGCGAAGCGGGCGCTTCCTGGAAATACCTGCGCGATCCGGCCAATTATGATTTTCGCCCGAAAGCCGGTTCGCCGCTTGTTGATGCCGGTGCAGCAGTAAAGAAAAGCGAAATTCCCAGCCCGGTTTTAAATTTTCCCGGTTTAAAATTTGAGGGCGCGGCACCCGATATCGGGGCTTACGAATCCAATGCGAAGCGCTACTGGATTCCCGGCCGACGGCAAGGCGTTGCAACCACACCTGTCCCGCAAGACGGCGCAGAGAATGTTCCTCTGGATGCCGACCTGATGTTTCTCGAGGCTTATAAATGTACCAGGCACAGAGTAATGTTCGGAACACGTTCATCAAACCTGAAGCAGATAGCGGCGTTTAAAGATTTAAGCAGCAACGTTGCGACGCCCCAAAAACTGGAAAAAAACACGCAGTATTTTTGGCGGGTCGATGCGCTGGATTCAAGCGGTCGGATGATTGAAGGGCCGGTGTGGCAGTTTACAACCGGGAAATAAAATATGTTAAAAAAGCGGGTGGTATTTGTTCTAACGTCCTTGATTGTCGTATGCACGCAAGCTGCAAAGCGGCCGAACATTATTTTTATCCTGTCCGATGATGCGGGATTTGAAGAGTTCGGCATCTATGATGTGAAGAAGGGCGAAAAGTCGAATACGCCGAATATAGATAAGCTGGGCGAGCGGGGCGTGGCGTTTGCGCATTGCTGGGGGCAGGCGATTTGCGGTCCTTCGCGGGCCATGCTAATTTCCGGTAACTATGCCGTAAACAACGGGGCCTACGATAACAAGCTGGCCTTTCTACCCGGAATGAAAGGCCGAATTGGAACGAATAGGGAAAATCGTCCGCATTTTACACGTATTCTGAAAGACGCCGGTTATAAAGTCGCGGTGAGCGGGAAATGGCACAACCCGGGCGGTTACATGGTGTTGCAGGATGCGGAAGCTCTGGGTCTGGATGCCTACTGTGTCTGGGATGCTTCGCCGGAACCCTTTGAAGAACGGCTGGGCCACAAACTGGTTCCGGATCAAGACTGGGAAATCGCGGCGATTTCCGGTGAACCGAAAATTTCCAGATATTGGAAACCGGGTATTATTCAGGACGACAAGGTTATGCCGACCACGATGGCGGATTATGGTCCGGATATCTTCAACGGCTACGTGCTCGATTTTATTGAGGCGAATGCCGAGGGCGAGCAACCGTTTCTGATGTATTACACGCAGGTGCTGCCGCACGGCGCGCACTGTCCAACACCCGATCTGGTCGCGCAGGGGGAGCCGGTCACCAATGAAAGTTTTAAGAAGGGAACCGAAAAGGGCGCGAAGATGTTTCATGCTCAGGTCAACTATGCCGATAAACTGGTGGGTAAGGTCGTTGCCAAAGTGGAGGAAATGGGCATCGCGGATAACACCATCATACTCTATGCCTCCGACAACGGCACCACCTCGTCCGCCAAGGGCAAAGGCGTCGAGTACGGCGTGCATGTGCCGTTTATGGTGGCGGGCGCTGGGATTAAACAGCGAGGCATGACCACGGAGCTGATGGATTTTACCGATGTGCTGCCAACGTTGGCTGATTTTGCGGGCGCGACCATTCCTGAAAAATACAACATAGATGGATCCAGCCTGAAGCCGTTCCTGACCGGCGAGTCAGAAACCACCAAGCCGGCGATCTATTCGTTTCCGGGGCCGACGCGGTTGGTGCGGACGAAGGAGTTTATGCTCGAAGCGGTCTGTCCGCTTTATGATCAGCCGCAGGGCCGGTTTTATAAAACCAACGAATCCTGGGATGGGCGCGGGTATGAAAATATTACGCATAATCCTGAGTTCGCCGATGAACGAAAAAAGTTTGATCGTTTGTTGCAGGTCCATCCAACCCAACTGCCCGACTCCTGGGATGATCCGCTCTGGAAAGATGAATCGGTGCGGAAAGGGTTTAAGTTTTACACCAATCCGAAAATGAAAGAACGGCATCTGCAACTGCCGATGGCCTATCGCTTCTACGATCCTTCATTCTAAATAAAAATGCATGCATGGGATAATTCCCGTGCGGAAGGACGTTTCTTGTTTGAAAGCTAAACGTTTGGAGCAGCATGAAGAACTTTTTTTGGATCGGGGCGGTAATGGTCCCGCTGTTTTGCGGAGCCGCAAAATGGCGGGTGAACCCGCAGAATGTGAATGAAATCATCGCGAAGGCCCGAGCGGGCGATACCGTTTATTTCGAGGCGGGCCGCTATGCGGATCCGGTTGAGTTTGAAAAGCTGAAGGGAAAACCGGATGCTCCGATTACCATCACTGCAGCGCCCGGTGCGGGCGTTGTTTTTGATGGAACCGACGAACTTTCCAATGATTGGAAAAAGGTTACGCCGGATTCGGCGGAAGGCCAGCGCATTCAAGGGGCGCAATGGGAGCGGATTAAAACGCCGGTTTACAGCCTCAAACTCGCAGAGCCGATTCATGCCTTGTTGTATGAAGGACGATTGATGAGTGATGCGCGCTGGCCGAATGCGCGCTGGGACGATCCCTGGCGGCTGGATCGCTATATGGTATTGCGCCGGGCGGATGTCGGCAGTGAAAAGGGGCGGTTGCTGGATGGCCTGCCCACGGAAAACACCCTGGAGGAATCTGAAAAATGGATTCATTATGATCGTTCGCAGCTGACACACCGGGATGAAATGCTGGCCGATACCGGGATTAGTTTTAAAGATGCGGTCGTGCTGATGAGTCACACCTGGGGCAGTTGGGCCACGCGGGTCACCGGGCATGAAGCCGGGGATAACGTGCTGGAATATGATACCTCGTTTAACGGAAGCGGAAGTATTCAATCTGAAGCCAAAGGATTTCTGAATAACCGGATCGGCTGGGGGCGCGGCACGAAAAAGTTTGAAAAAAGCGGTCATGCCGGAATCCATTTTTCGATGTGGGGTCTGCCGGCTCTGGATATTGAAGAGGAGTGGTGGTATGACGCGCCGACAAAGACTCTCTATTTTATTCCGCCGAATGGAAAAAAGCCGGCCCCAGGCTCCGTACGCGGAAAACGACGCGACTATCTGCTGACGGCTTCGGCATGCAGCAACCTGATCATAAAAGGGTTTAAGTTTTATGGATCCGCAGCCCTGTTGAATGAGTGTACGGACAGCCGTCTGGAGGACTGTGCATTTATCACCGGCTCCTATAATAAATTTTCGGTCGCTAATTTTGATATGCCGGTAACGACGCGGATCTATAACCGCGGCTCAAAAGTCATGCATGGCAATACGCTGCTCAACTGCAGTTTTACCTATTGCGACGGTAATGCCTTTGAAGGGCGCAGCGCGGGGCTGTCGATTGATAACGTTTTAATAAAACACACGCAACAGACGACGCTGGGCCTGGATTCCCGATCCATGAGCATTAACCGGCCGTTATTGGTGCGCCGTGTGACGATTGAAGATGTCGGCGCCTCAGTGGGCATTAAAGGCGGCGGGATTGATTCGGTCTATGAGTTGAATAATATCTCCCGCTTCGGCGGTTTGCAGTATGACGGCGCCAGCCTGCAGATGGGGGGACGGGAAAAGTTTATCTACCGCTACAACTGGTCACATGATCATCCGAAACGGTCGTATCGCTTTGATGCCGGAAGTTATCCGGACTTTGCCAATGCCTTCGGCGAAATGAGTTATAATGTCGCGTGGAATACCCCTGGTGGTTTTGCGCTGAAGGGGGACGACCTGCTGTTGCATAACAACACGCTGATCGGCGGCGGATTTGAGCTGTTCAATATGAAGCGCTGGGCCAGTAAAAATGAGCGGACGGTGGTGGCGAATAATATTGTTCAATATATGTCGGCCGGAAACTATGACTGGGATAAGCCGGCCGTTAAGAAAAGTACGACCGAAAATAAATTGATTACCGATGAGGATTACTGGCTGAAGGAAACCAAGGTGCCTGATACGCATCCCACTCTGATCGGTAAAAATGGTGGCGAATTTGATGACGGGCATGCGCGGGGTCCAAAGAAATCGCCGGTGCTGGCCATCCTGAAAAATAACGTCCTCGAAGAACCATCGTCCATGCTCAGGGATCCGTCCAATCTGGACTTCCGGCCGAAAACGGGATCAGCCCTCATTGGAGGCGGAGTAAAACTCACTGAAAATGATGTGCTCTGGAAAGAGGTCCCGTTTACCGGTTCCAATGCCTGGAAAAAACGGGCGCCGAGTGTCGGGGCCTATGAAGCCGGGGCGCAGGTATATTGGATTCCCGGATATAAATTCAGCCACGCGTCGACGCCGGTTCCGCCGGATGGAACGGTGACTGCGAGGCCTGATTGCGGGTTGATGTGGCTGGGTGGATATCTGGCCGATACACACCATCTCTTTGTGGGTACATCAGCTGAAGTGGTGGAAAGGGCGGAAAAATTGGATCCGGCCTATCGGGGAAGCTTTAAAGATGAACGGAATGTATATGCCTTCAATAAGGCGTTGCCCGCAGGGACTCAGGTGTTCTGGCGGGTGGATGCCGAACGTGATGGAACGCTTGTAAAAGGACCGGTCTGGCATTTTAGCGTCAAATAGTGCGCGGTTTATGGAGTTATCTCAGTATGAAGATACAACGTAGAAAATTTATGGCCGGTCTTGGTCTGGCATCCCTGGCGATGGGGGCTTCGGGCGTTCAGGAAAAGAAGCCTAACATCCTGTTCTTTTTGGCCGATGACCAGATGTATGACACGATTCGGGCGCACGGAAACGATGAAATATTTACGCCGAACCTGGACCGGCTGGTCCAGCGCGGAATGTCATTCAGCAATTGTTACAATCCGGGCTCCTTTTCCGGCGCGGTCTGTATTGCGAGCCGCACCATGCTGAATACGGGAATGAATATCTGGCAGGCCAAACAGTATTTCAACGACTTTAAAAAGAACAAACTCAAGACCGACGATAAGCTCTGGTCGGTCTGCATGCAGCAGGCCGGTTATGATACCTATGGCGCGGGCAAGTGGCATGTGAAACCGAGTTTTGACGCCGCGTTTAAATATAAAGGAACCGAACGACCCGGCATGCCGAATCAGACGCCGGAAGGCTATGGCCGCCCCGATCCTTCCAATCCCTGGAAACCCTGGGATCCGAAATATGAAGGATTCTGGAAGGGCGGAAAACATTGGAGCGAAGTGCTGGCCGATGAGTCGGTCGGTTTTATCGAACAGGCAGCCCAATCGGATAATCCGTTTTTCATGTATCTGGCGTTCAATGCGCCGCACGATCCGCGGCAGGCTCCGAAAAAGTTTGTAGAGATGTATCCGACTGAAAAGCTGAGCGTACCGGAAAGTTTTATACCCACCTATCCCGAAGCCAATGACATCGGTATCGGCGATCAATGTCGTGATGCACAGATAGCGCCGTTTCCCCGGTCCGAAGAAGCGGCCTTACTGCATAAGCAGGAATATTATGCCCTGATCAGTCATATGGATGAACAGATCGGTAAAATTCTTGATGCGTTGGATGCCTCAGGTAAGGCTGATAATACGTACATTTTCTTTACGGCTGATCATGGACTCGCGGTCGGAGAACATGGGATGATGGGCAAACAGAATATGTATGATCATTCCATGTGTCCACCCTTCATTGTGGTGGGGCCCGATGTGAAAGCCGGCTCAAAAAATGAAACGCCGATTTATCTGCAGGATATTATGCCGACCACCCTGGAACTAGGCGGTGCGAAGGCGCAACGGCCGGTCGGGTTCAAGAGTATTGCGCCGCTGATACGCGGTCAGAATGCCGAACATTACGATGTGATCACCGGCGCGTTTTCGAGCATCAGTAAAGACAAGAAGATCAAGTTTGAACAACGTATGATTGCCGAGGGGGATTATTCCCTGATTCTCTATCCCTTGCTGGGCAGCGTGAAGCTGTTTAATACCAAGGAAGATCCGCATCAAATTGAAAATCTTGCCCTCAATGCGGAAAATAAGAGCCGCATTACGTCTCTAATAAAGAAGCTGCATTCTAAACAAAAGGATAATGGCGACCCGCTGGATCTTGCTGAATACTATGCAGGATGGTTGTAGTGGATCATCAAACTGTCCGGGGTGCGCGGGGTTTCATGATTGAATTTAAACAGGAGTGCACATGAAGAGATGGATGTTGGTGGTCATTGGTTGCGGAGTGCTTTTTCCAGCCTTTGGAAAAACGTATGATGCGAATTGGGATTCGCTGGGGAACTATGAAGTGCCCGAATGGTATCAGGATGCCAAGTTCGGAATCTGGCCGCACTGGGGCGTCTACTCGGTTCCCGCCTTCCGGGGCGACCATGCGGCGGAATGGTATGGCCGCTGGATTCATTGTGTAGAAAAAGGTGAAACCCGACTGGATAAAAAAGGGCGGGTATTAAGCGACTATTTTGAAGCGCGCGGCATGAAGACCAAGGCCTTTCATGAAAAGACCTACGGTCCGGTGAATGAGTTTGGCTATCACGATGTGATTCCGTTGTGGAAGGCGGAAAAATGGGATGCCGATGCCTGGGCGCAGCTGGCGGTCGATTCCGGCGCAAAGTTTTTCTGCATGATGGGCATGCACCACGACGGCTTTGCCCTCTATGACTCAGACCTGACCCGCTGGGATTCCGTGGAAATGGGACCGAAGCGTGATCTAGTGGGCGAGATGCGGGATGCCAGCCGCAAAAAAGGCCTGAAGTTCGGCGTCTCCAATCACTTTGCCTGGAACTATGAATTCTTCGGCTATTATCATCGCAATGGATTCGGAAAAGCACAGCCCGAACTGGCCGACTTTTATTCTGAAGGGGTGGTGGATGAAGCCTATCTGGAACGCTGGTGGGATCGCACCACCGAACTGGTGGATAAATCGGATTGTGATCTCTACTACTTTGACTGGGGCTGGAATAAACCCGAATGGCGAGATGGGAACTACCACGCAAAATTTGCCGCTTACCTGTACAACAAAGGCATCGAAACCGGGAAGGGAACCTTCGGTTCGCCGGGCATGGTGCTGTGTTCCAAACGTAATGATATTCCAACCCACGCCGGGGTTCGCGATCTGGAGCGGCGGCAGATGTCGGACATCCAGAAAGATGTTTGGCAGACCGATACCTCTATCAGCATCTATTCCTGGGGCTATTCGACGGAAGATGAATACCGCTCCGCCGACCAGTTGATCGATTCGCTGATTGATACCGTTTCCAAGAACGGTGTGATGATGCTCAACTTCGGCCCGAAGGCCGATGGCACCGTTCCGCCTGAATACAAGCAGCCTTTGCTCGACATGGGCGCATGGCTGAAGGTCTGCGGTGAAGCGATTTATTCGACGCGTCCCTATGCTTCATTTGGAGAGGGACCGGAGCTGAAGGATCAGCGCGCTCAGCACGATCATCATACGGTCTATACCGGCGAACATATCCGTTTTACGCGGAATAAAGAGAATACGGTGCTCTACGCGACCGCCCTGGATTGGCCTGGCGATCGTATGCTGATTAAATCGCTGGCTGACGTTGAGCTGTCGACGATCAAATCGGTACGACTGCTGGGTGTTGAAGGAGAGTTGAAGTGGAAGCAGACTGCTCAGGGGCTGGAAATTAACCTGCCGGATCAGCCGACCTATGGTATGGCCTATCCCGTGCGGATTGAATTTGAAGGGGTGTTGCCGTGAGGCAGATAAAGCCTGGGCTGATTTGGTGCATCATTGCAATACATTGCACCGCGCATGCCAATGAAGCGCCGGTCATTAAAAAATTCTTCGTGGCTAAACAGCTGCAGGGCGAGCAGGGCATTGAACAGATCATTCTGCGTGGCTCGGCGGAAGATGCCGAGGATGGCCCAAGACTGACTTACAGCTATCGGATTGTTTCCGGCGGTGGTAAACTGGAGCCGGTAAAGCGGTATTCAATTTATCATCCGGAAGGTAATGGATTGGCGGTCTTCGAGCTAACCGTTACAGATTCTGCCGGAGCGGTTTCAAAAGCGACCGCGGAATATCAGGTCGGCGCACTGGATCCCGCAAAACTGTATACCGATAAAGCAACCTGGATGGCGGCCCTGGCCCCGAAATCAAGAAAACAGCCGACCTTTGCTTTTGTGGAGTGCGATCCGGATCTTCCGAACGTGCTGCTGATCGGCGATTCCATCTCCATTGGCTACACGCCATATGTTCGCGCAGCATTGAAAGGTCAATGCAACGTGTATCGCATTCCGGAAAACGGGGGCGATTCGAAGAAGGCATTGAATCAGTTTGATTATTGGATGGGGCAGCGAATGTGGGATGTAATCCATTTTAATACGGGGCTGCACGATATGAAACGCATCGTGAATAATCAGCTCGATATTTCGGGCGAACCCGTGAACAGCCCGGAAGCCTACCGTAAAAACCTCGAAGCCTATTTCCAACGTCTGGAAACCACCGGTGCCAAGCTGATCTGGGCCAATACCACCGTGGTGCCTGAAGGGGCCGGCGGACGTGTGAAGGGCGAAGAAATGGAATATAATCAAATTGCCCGTGAGGTGCTGAAAAATCATCCGGATATTGGAATGAATGACCTCTATGCGCTTACCGCAGCCCATCCCGCCGACCAGAAACCAGCCAATGTTCATTTTGAAGCGTCGGGCATGAAACGGCAGGGCCAGCAGGTGGCCGGGAAGATCCTTGAGGCCCTGAAATAGAATATTGAGAAAATATGCGTTTCCCGACGTCTGTAGAAGTAGAATCAACCAACAGGAACGGAATGAGTAAAAGTGCATATTTTTTAATGATGGCAGCCATTGCGGCTGTGCCGGCCTTTGCGGAATACAAAGCCGACTGGAATGATCTGGCCCGGGTAAATGAATCGCCGGAATGGTTTAAAGATGCCAAATTCGGGATCTATTTCCATTGGGCGCCGTATTCGGTTCCAGCCTATGGAAATGAGCATTATCCGCGCACGATGTATGGGCATCCCTCCGGTAAAAAACCGGTTCCGAACCAGCATAAACGAAACTATATGCTGGGCGTTGGGTTCCAGACCTATCGGGAACATGATTTCCACCAGCGCACCTATGGCGAACCGAAGGACTTTGAATATCACGATCTATTCCCGAAGTTTACGGCAGAACGCTATGATGCCGAAGAGTGGGCGGAGCTGTTTGTGCAGGCCGGGGCAAAATTTGCCGGCCCGGTGGCGATGCATCATGATGGCTATGCCCTATGGGATTCCAAGGTCACGCCGTGGAATGCGAAGCAGGTGGGGCCTAAGCGCGATCTCGTCGGAGAGCTGGCGCAGGCCATTCGTAAGCGGGATATGAAATTTGTGGCCACGTTTCACCATGCCAAAGTTGGGCAGGCCGCGGCCGATGCCCCGGAAAAGGAGCAACGTCGCTGGCATTATTACGGCCGGCAGAAATACCTTGAACGCGAAGCTCCGGATCGGGTGGGTAACGATTCCGAAGAGCTGCAGAAACTCTACGGCACCATGGGCTGGGAAAATTTCTGTGAATGGTGGAATGAGATTCTCGAAGAAGTAATCGACAATTATCAGCCGGATATCATCTGGTTCGATTCCTGGCTCGACCGCCTGCCGCAGGAAAACCGCGCGCGTTTTGCCGCCTACTATTTTAATGCTGCCGAAAAATGGGGCAAAGAAGTGCTAACCACTTATAAACAGCATGACCTGCCGCAGAATGTCGGCGTGGTTGATTTTGAAAAGGGCCGACTGGATCAGCTGACGGAATATAACTGGCTGACGGACGATACAATCAGTGCCGGGCAGTGGACCAAAACCGGCAGTTGGTCCTATACCGAAGAGCTCGATATTAAGTCTGCTAAAACCATGCTGCATATGCTCATCGATATCGTTTCGAAAAACGGCAACCTGTTGCTGAATATTTCCCCGACCGCGGACGGAATTATAGACGATGCCCAGCGCCGTTCCCTGCTCGATATGGGTACGTGGCTGCGGGCCAACGGGGAAGCTATCTATGGCACCCGGCCGTTTGTGACCTTCGGGGAAGGCCCGAAGCGTATCGCATCGTCCGAGCATGGCGGGCACTTTACCCAGATGAGCGGGGACTATAATGCAGAAAACATCCGCTTCACCACCAAAGGAAATACTCTCTATGCCATCCAGCTGGGCTGGGCCGGTTCGGAAGTGGATGTGCTGATTAAAAGCCTCGCAAAAGATCTGCTCGGAAAAACAAAAATAACCGGAGTTTCCGTACTGACGTCCGATGAGAAAATTGACTGGAATGTAACCAAAGAGGGGTTGCGGGTGAAAACGCCCTTCAAAGCACCGAATAAAACCGCAGTGGTGTTCAAGATCGAAACGAAAGATGGCTGGGATACTGTGAAAACCGATGTGCCGGTGAAGAAAATGGATCCGATCTCGGTGGATGGTTAAAGTTATGTGTTTTATCCGTCAAAAAAAATGTATCCAGGGCATTTAATGAATGAGATCTAGCACCGCCATGTGCTCAAAAGTCTCATGAGGTAAAAACTAATCCAAAGGGAAGAAAATGAGTGAGTCAGTTGAGAAAACGCCAGTTGTATCCAAGGCCTTATTAGGTTCGTTTATTCTGGTAACCTGTTTATTTGCACTATGGGGATTTGCAAATGACATTACCAATCCGCTGGTCGCGGCGTTCAAGGGAGTGATGGAACTTAGCAATGCCGAAAGTACGTGGATTCAGGCTGCGTTTTACGGGGGCTACGCCACTATGGCCATTCCCGCGGCATTGTTCATTCGCAAGTTTTCCTACAAGGCGGGCATTCTGTTGGGATTGACGTTGTATGCCACCGGGGCACTGTTGTTTATTCCTGCGGCCGTGACCATGAAATTTGTCTGGTTCCCGGTTTCCCTCTATATTCTCACGTTCGGCCTCGCGTTTCTGGAAACGACAGCCAATCCGTTCATTCTGTCGATGGGCGATGAGCGTACCGCCACCCAGCGTTTGAATCTCGCACAGGCGTTCAATCCGATTGGTTCGTTGATGGGTATGGTGGTGGCGAGTAAGCTGATTCTTGCGAAGCTTTCCACTTCCCAGTTCCGCACAGATTGGATCGCAGATCATCCCGAGTCCGCGACCATGGGCGCGGCGGAGCTCAATGAAAAGGTGGCCGCGGCCTACGCGGCGTTTAAGGCCGCACAACCCGACGTGTTCGCCGCGAATCAAGTTGCCGATGTCGCGATCATTCGTAACCCTTATGCCATTCTCGGTGTCGTGGTTTTGATTATGTTCGTTGTCTTTGTTTTCAAGAAGTTTCCTGCAGCGGAGCATAAGGGCGAGCAACTGCATCCGATTGAAACCGCAAGGCGTCTCTTCTCCACCAACCGCTGGTGGGAGGGCGTCATTGCACAGACCTTCTATGTGGCCGCTCAGATCACCTGCTGGACGTTTGTAATTCAATACGCGATGGAAAATGTTCCGGGCATGACGCTCGAAAAGGCGCAGAATTACAACATTGGCGCTATGGTACTCTTTCTCGTCAGCCGCTTCATTTGCACTTTCTTGCTGAAATATCTCTCGGCCGGCAAGTTGCTCATGCAACTCGCGGCTCTCGCTGGCGTGCTGATGCTCTGCACCATCTTCCTGCAAAACTATGCGGGTCTGCTCTGCCTTATCGGTATTTCCGGCTGCATGTCGCTCATGTTCCCGACCATTTACGGCATCGCGCTGGACGGACTCGGCGAAGACGCGAAATTGGGTTCCGCCGGTCTCGTATTCGCGATCGTCGGTGGCGCAGCGATGCCTCTGGCCATGGGAAAAATTATGGATGGTGACGGCATCGGTATGCTCAACGCGGTGAGCACCTCGTTCTTTATGCCGTTCGTTTCGTTTGTGATCATCGCGATCTTCGGCTTCCGGACCTACACCGTTCATCACCGGAAATAAGACCTATACGCATCTTTCCCGAGTTGTCGGCATCGTTCGAATTTATTCTTTTATGTAAAAGGAGTTCTGCCCAAGGCAGGGCTCCTTTTTTCTTATCTGGAGATAAAGCATTTCGGTGTGAGAATTTTGTGAACGTCCGGCGTTTCTAACATCATTAACCTACAGGAGTATGGGAATGATGTTTGCAGGAGTTGTTTGGGCATTGATCGCAGGAGTGATGCTGGGGCTGTATGCTTTGCCGGAAAAATATACCAAGGGATATGCATACGAAAATACATGGGGACTGTTCTTCATTCTTACCATGTTTGTTGTTCCGGTAATTGCATCCTACGTGCTGCTGGGCGGCCTGCAGGTTTTCGGGATGGTTGATTCTTCCATTATCTTGAAAATGGCTATTGCTTCGGTGCTTTGGGGAACCGGGGTGATGATGTGGGGTAAGGCTATCAACCACATTGGGCTTTCACTCGGATTTTCGCTCTTTATTGGCACCGTGATTCTTGTTGGATCCATTATCCCGTTTTTTGTAAACGGCATCCCTCCTTCAAATGTATTTATGACCGTTCTGGGCGGGCTGGCGGTTGTGCTGGCAGGTGTAGTGCTGAACGGCAATGCCGGGTTGGTTCGCGAAAAAGATGAAAAGGATGGTGACGCTCCCGGGAATGAAACCGGGGGTTCTATGCTTACGGGGATCTTGATCGCTATTGTGGGTGGTTTGCTGGCTACGGGATTCAGTTTTGCAAATGCGGTAGGTGCGGAACCGCTCGGCGCGGCCGTAGCGGAGCTGGGACTTGCCCCATGGAAAACTGCAGTAGCCGTTATGTTCCCGATCTTCATCAGCGGGGGTGTGGTGATGGGGCTCTACTTTGCCCAACAGCTAACCGTCAAGAAGCGTTGGGCTGATTTCAAAACGGTGCACGTTGTTCCTAACTTTTTTCTGATTTTGATCATGGCCATTTTCCACTATACCGCATCTGCCCTGTTTGCCTATGCGGCATCCAAACTGGGTGATGCGGGCAATACCGTGGGCTATGCTATTTTTAATGCGTCATGCGTTTGTACGGCCATTATGAGCGGTATCATCACCGGCGAATGGAAGCGGGCATCCGGGAGAGCAAAAGCATTGCTCTATGCCGGTTTAGGTTGCATGGTTATTGGAATTATTATCATCGCGTCCGGTAACGGGCTAGGTTAAATAAACAGGAGAGAAGATTATGTCCATTACTCAAGTTCCTTTTGGGTCGGTCGACGGGATCGATGTCGACCTTTACTGTCTGGAGAATGCAAACGGGATAATCGCCAAAATTACAAACTATGGCGGTATCATCACTTCACTCATTGTTCCGGACAGCCGGGGCGGTCGTGCAGATATCGTCTGTGGCTTCGATACGCTGGAAGCTTATTTTTCGGAAGCGTATAAGGCAAACTCACCGTATTTCGGGTGTATTGTCGGGCGCTATGCGGCACGCATCAAGGATGCACAGTTTTCGGTGGACGGGGTGCAATATCCGGTGGCCGCAAATGACGGAACAAACCACATTCATGGTGGAATAAAAGGATTCGATAAGTGTGTCTGGAATGCGGAAGTGGAAGGGAATAAACTTAAACTTTCGCTTGTAAGTCCTGAGGGCGATGAAGGCTATCCCGGTCAGGTTGAAGTAACGGTGGTTTACTCGCTGACGGATGAGAATGAACTGGTCATCGACTATTCCGCGACAACAGAGAAGGCCACGCCGCTTTCGCTGACCAATCATACCTACTTTAATCTGGGTGGTTTTCAGGAGCAGATCCTGGAAACGGAAGCGATGATTGTATCCGATAAACTGTTAACAGTTGATGAAACGAATGTGCAGCTGGGTGAAGAGTTTCCTGTGGCTGGAACCGTATGGGACTACAACCGGCCCAAACCGTTCAGTGCCGTTTTTGAAGAAAAGGAAATGGGTTTTGAAACCTACTACATCTTCAGCAAACCGGTGGGGGCGTTTGCGAAGGTTGCTGAATTTTACGATTCTACCAGTGGCCGGAAGCTCGAGGTGCAGACATCCGAACCCAGTATGCTGATGTATACCGGCTTCTATACGTCCGATGAGCTCAAACGCGAAAGCGGTGATCAGTTTGGGCAGTTCAGGGGATTCTGCTGTGAAACTTCACGCTATCCAAATGGAATGAATATTGAGGGTGCGCCGGACAGTATTACATGGCCGGGTGAAATCTATTCGCAGAAAACCGTCTTCGGGCTCTCGTGGTAGATTGATTATTTATGATCATTGAGACGGTGAATGCCGGTGAACTAAAGCGCATGAAATAGAATGCATGCTAATGGCGCTGTGCTTACATGCGATGTCGGGAATGGAGGAGTGGGGCATGAATAAATTATTATCTGTTGTGGCCGGTTTGGTGGTTGCTTTATCAGCCGGTGCTGAAAAACCGAATATTCTGTTTATCATGTCGGATGATCATACATGGCAGGCGGTAGGGGCATATCATTCACGCTTTGCTTATTTGAATCCGACACCGAACATTGATGCGCTGGCGGAAAAGGGGGTGGTGTTTGAAAATGCCTTTTGCGGCAATGCCATCTGCACCCCGAGCCGCGCGTCGATAATGACCGGGCAGTACAGCCACAAAAACGGGGCCTTGACTCTGGATGGCGAACTGGAAAAAGAACGACAGTTCCTGGCCCTGGAAATGAAGAAGGCCGGATATCAGACCGCGGTGGTGGGCAAATGGCATCTCAAAGCGCTGCCGGAGGCCTTTGATTATTACAAGGTGCTGCCGGGGCAGGGTAACTACTTTGATCCGGTGTTTTATGAAACCGGCGGAGGAACCAACCTGATCAAAATGACCGGTCACTCTTCGGATTGTGTCATGGACTCCGCGCTGAGCTGGTTTAAAGAGAAGCGCGATCCGGAGACGCCGTTTTTCCTGAAACTGCATTTTAAAGCCCCGCACGATTATTTTGAAAATGCACCGCGGTATGACTCCTATCTGGAAAAGATCAACATGCCGGAGCCGCTGAGCCTGTGGGAACGGGGGACCGGTTCCATGGCCACCCGGGGGTATGACGGCGAGCTGGATCAGGTGCTGGCAACGTCGATTGGTCGACGTAATTTCCGGCGCTCCTACGACGTCGATTTTGAAGTGGACCCGAATCTCGATGACGTGGCGGCGAAGCGCGAAGCCTATAACATTTACATGAAAAAATATTTCCGCTGTGTGAAAGGCGTAGACGACAACCTAGGCCGGCTTTTCCAATACATGGAAAAAGAAGGCCTGATGGACAATACCGTGATCATGTATACCGGGGACCAGGGCTTTTTCCTCGGGGAGCACGATATGCAGGATAAACGCTGGGCCTACGAACCCTCCTTCCGCATGCCGTTTATCGCGTATTACCCCAAATCGATCGTGCCCGGCCGTACCGATGCCATTATTGAAAATGTCGATTATCCGGTAACCATGCTGGATTATGCCGGGATTGCATTACCGGACTATATGCAGGGCCGCTCCTTCCGCAGCGTGCTGGATCAGGGGACAGAGCCGGAAGGGTGGAAACAGGAAGCCTACTATCAATACTGGATGCATATGGCGCATCACGATGTGCCTGGGCACATTGCCATGCGCACCAAACGCTATAAGCTCATTCTTTTCCATGGCACGCAGGGCACAACCGGTTTCGGATCCGAGCGGTCGGAACATGCAACGCCGCCGGCCTGGGAATTGTATGATCTGAAAAACGATCCGAATGAAATGGTGAATGTGTATGACGATCCCGCCTATGCCGATGTCATTCCCGGCCTGAAAGATCAGTTTAAAGCGTTGCGGAAACGGATCAAAGCCGACGACCCATCCATCGCCCCGAATAAACCGTCGCAGGAACGCATGGAAGCCGTAAATGCGGTAATCGATGAATACTGGGACTATTCTCCCGAAGATCGTCAGAAAGCCATCCGTATATCAAAGGACTATCTGGAACAGTTCGGCGACCCGGCTACCTGCAAAAAATATCTCGCCCCCTGGCTCCGGCCGGACGATCTTGATCCGAGCGAGATGTAAGTTCAGAATATTGGACTGACCCCTTTTTCTGACCCCTTTTTCTAAATCTTCTGCTTATTCGCTTTGTTTTTATGGGGAGACCATGGCTCCATTTTCAGATTCAACTGATGTGTTCTCTCGCAAAGTTGGCAGAAATCGCTATGCGTATGATTGGCGTAGGCTTTATGTTTCGAGCTTGCTTTCTCCCATGCCGACGACAGTCCGAATGAATCAGCGAATAGTTCAATCCCTGTCAGTATCAATATGTTGTTATGCTGTTGGCCTTGCTTTATCTTTCTTCTGTAGTTGCGCACAAGAGGTTGGAGCAAGGTAATTTCATTGTTGCTTAGTTCATCTTTTAACGACGCAAATACTATCGTTGACTTAGGGAACTCAGTGCCAATTTTTTTCATGCGATCAACGTCGCGCTTATCGAAGGAATTGAAAGATTTGCATTCTACGAGAATTAAACGTTTTTTAGATTCTAGATATTGAGTTTCCTCAAAAAGCATTCCCAGATCAGCCTCTAGATGGTGTGTTTTTCCTTCTATTTCTTTAGTCGCATAGAAAGACATCATGGCTGTAGTAGACCCATCGAGAACGGTGCTAAAGAATCTGTATGTGAGCAGGACGGAATATGCTCCATACGCGCTTTTCGGCAAACCAAATGGTCCGATAGCTCGATAGCTCCATTTGATAGAATCGGGATCGCTCGATGGAATGTCAAAATCATCAAGGCATTTGGGACACATCAAGGTGTAATCTGCTTCGCTGATAGAAAACCAGGAACGTTGTGAGCAAGTTGGGCATTGGCACTCTATCCCAAGCTGGAGAGCTTTTCTGCTCAAAAGGAAATCGATAACACCTGCTCCTCCGTCATATAGACCATCCTCGTTTGCTATACGTTTAAATCGCGCCTTGAGCTGATACTTATCTATAGTTTTTCCCCCATAGTGTAAACGCCGGTTGAAAAGTGCACCGGGCGGCGGGGCGGTCTAAAAGTGTAACACTCCAACTAAAACTTCCGGATTTCCGGACGGATCGGGCAACGTGGTTGCCTAACCGTTTCGGAACCGGGAGGTAAAGGAGTGTACATAGACATGCAATGGTGGACCGATATCAGACGAAAGGTGCTTGTTGAAGGCGTCAGCAAGCGACAGGTTAAGGCCGAGTACAGGATTCACACCAAGACGCTGGAGAAGATTCTGGCGCACCCCACGCCTCCGGGATACCGGATGGCCCAGCCGAGGCCGAAGCCCATGATCGGGCCGTTTCTCGGTCGGATCGACGAGATTCTCCGGCAGGACCGGGAGTTGCCAAAAAAGCAACGGCATACGGCCAAGCGGATTTTTGATCGCCTGAAAGAGGAAGGATACACCGGCGGGTATACGCAGGTGAAAGATGCCGTGCGCAACGCCCGGGTGCGTCTGAAGGATGTCTACATTCCGCTGGCCCATCGGCCCGGAGAGGCGCAGATGGATTTCGGCTATGCCCTCGCTAAAATAAACGGCCAGCTTCGGAAGGTCGCATTTTTTGTGATGAGCCTGCCGTATTCGGATGCGGTTTATGTGCAGGCCTACGAAAAGATCTGCACGGAGGTTTTCTGGGATGGGCATGTGAGGGCCTTCACCTTTTTCGATGGCGTACCCTGCCGTATCAGCTACGACAACGAGCGGGTGATGGTGGCCAAGGTGATGAAGCGCCACCAACGCAAGCTCACCGACGGGTTCCTCCAGCTCCAGAGCCACTATCTGTTCAAGGAACACTTCTGCAACGTGGCCCGAGGTAACGAAAAGGGCGTGGTCGAATCGATGGTGCGCTATACTCGTTCCAACTTCATGGTTCCGGTGCCGGAGGTTCGTAGCTTTGATGAGCTCAACCGCATGCTTGAAGAGCGTTGCCGGGAGGAGCTTGGGCGTAAACTGCGGGGCAAGGACGGAACGAAGGGGCAGTTGCTGGCCGATGAGCGTGGCCGTTTTATTGATCTGCCGGTCGTGCCGTTCGAGTCCTGCCGGGTGCGAACCTGCACCGCCAGCTCCTTGTCGCTCGTGCGTTTCGACGGCAACGATTATTCGGTGCCCGTGCGCTACGCCCACTACGAAACGGTGGTCAAGGGCTATATCGACCGGATTGTGGTCTGCCGGGGCGATGAATGCATCGCCGAACATCCCCGGTTGTGGGGCAAGGCCGGCGTCCATTTCAACCCCGTGCACTATCTCGCACTGCTCGAACGCAAGCCCGGCGGGCTCGACCACGCCCGGCCATTGGAAGACTGGAAACTGCCATCCTGCTTTCGGGATCTGCGCAGCAGGCTGGAGGCCGATCTCGATGGCGAAGGAACCCGGGAGTACATCAAGGTGCTGCGTCTGCTCGAAAAGCATTCACCCAAGGAACTGGCCCGGGCCGTTGAGCAGGGGCTGCGTTGCGGGGCCTCCTCCCGAGACGCCATTGCCCAGTTCCTCATTCCCCGGCCGGAATGGCGATGCACCCGGTTCAGCCTCGACGGCCATGAGCATCTACGAGAGGTCCAGGTGGACTGCGTCGATGTGGCCGACTACAACCGTCTGCTCGGACAGGAGGTGGGCGCATGAGCACGAAGACCCCGTCGCATGTACTGCTCGAGCACTACCTTAAAACGCTGAAGCTGCCGAGTGTCCTGCGGGAGCACCGCAAGATGGCCTCGGTCTGCCAGGCCGAACGGGCCGATTACTCGACCTATTTGCTGCGGCTCATCGAACAGGAGATTCACGACCGGGAACAACGGGCCGCCGAACGCCGCCTCAAGTCCGCCCGTTTCCCCGTTGTGAAAACCCTCGACAGCTTCCGGTTCGAGGAGCAGCCCTCGATCAACCAGCCGCTGGTGAGGGAACTAGCCCATGGCGAGTTTATCAAGGAGCGGGAGAACGTGCTGCTGATCGGCAACAGCGGAACCGGAAAAACCCACCTCGCCACCGCCCTGGCCTTCGCCGCCTGCCAGATGGGCTTCAAGGTGCGGTTCTTCGGCGTCACCGCCCTGGTCACGCAGTTGCTCGAACGCCGGGAGGAAAGGCAGCTTGACCGGTTCTTCAAGCAACTCGAGCGCTCCGACCTGCTCGTGCTCGATGAACTCGGCTACGTTCCGTTCTCCAAGCTGGGGGCAGAACTGCTTTTCGAAGTCGTCAGCCGGGCCTACGAACGCACCAGCGTCGTGGTCACCACGAACCTGCCCTTCGAATCATGGACGGAGGTGCTGGGCTCGCAGCGGCTCACTGGCGCTTTACTCGATCGATTGACCCACCGGGTCCATATCCTCGAAGCCAATGGTGAAAGTTTCAGGCTGCAGGACTCATTGCGCCGCCGGGGACAACGGCAGAAAACAAAGAAACCGTAGGAGCAATTGACACCCGCAAGGAAGCGGGGTAATTAACGAAAAAGTGTTACACTTTTGGGCCGCCGCCCGGTGCACTTTTCAACCGGCGTTTACAGTTTGTTCCGCATCGCGCGCAGCCCTGCTGACCGGTCGCTATCCACAGCGGTCGGGCATTAAAGGGGCGTTGTTTCCCTGGTCGAAAAACGGGCTTCCGGCTTCAGAAACAACATTGGCGGAAATGCTGAAAACTCAGGGGTATGCAACCGGTATGGCAGGAAAATGGCATTTGGGCCATTTACCTGAATTCCTTCCGGTAAACCACGGCTTTGATGAATGGTTGGGGCTGCCGTATTCCAATGATATGTGGCCGGTTGATTTTGATGGGGTGCCTCTTCCGGAAGATCACCGGAAAAAGAAATATTCACCGCTTCCTCTCATTGATGGACTGGAGACTGTGGATACGATTGATACGCTGGAGGATCAGGGGATGCTGACCCCTCGGTATACAGAGCGGGCAGTGGACTTTATCCGGCGCAGCAAGGAAAAGCCGTTTTTCCTCTATTTAGCCCACAGCATGCCGCATGTGCCGATCTATGCTTCGCCGCGTTTTCTGGGGAAAAGCGGCGCGGGGCTCTATGGGGATATGATGATGGAAATCGACTGGTCGGTCGGTGAAGTCATGAACGCCTTGGATGACGCCGGTGTTGCGGGAAATACGCTGGTGATTTTTACCAGTGACAATGGCCCCTGGTTAAACTTCGGGGATCATGGGGGCACCTGCGATGGTTTGCGTGAAGGCAAAGGAACCGCATTTGAAGGCGGTATGCGTGTGCCGTGCATCATGCGGTGGCCGGCTGGAATGCCGGCAGAAAAGACGTGCGATGAATTTGCATCCACACTGGACCTTTTTCCAACCCTTGGAACGTTGGCTGACGCAAAGCTTCCGAAAACAAAGTTGGACGGCATTGATATTTCAGTACTTCTGGCCGGCGAGACTTCGCTGAAGCAAAAGCGCGAATTCTGGTATTATTATGGAACGCCCTTGTGCGGTGTTTCTGACGGTCGTTGGAAGCTTGTGCTTCCACACAAGCATCGGTCCTATGTGGGGGTTGAACCGCGGAATGGAGGGCATCCCGGGCCGTATGCCAAGGGCGTTGCAAAGAAAGCGCTCTATGACCTGGAAAAGGATCCCGGAGAGGCAAATGATCTGCAGGATCAATATCCTGAAATTATGGAACGACTTGAGAAGATGGCCGCGCGGGCGCGCGCTGATCTGGGTGATGTGGAGAAGGGGAGTAAATAATGAAAAACTGGATAATGATAGCTTTGCTTTTAGGCACTCAGGCCTTTGCTGAACGTTCGCGTCTGCCGAACATTATTTATATTCTCGCGGATGATCTCGGCTATGGGGATCTGGGCTGTTATGGGCAGGAAAAAATCAAGACTCCGAATATTGACCGGATTGCGGCGGAGGGGATGAAATTTACCCAGCATTACAGCGGGCAGGCGGTCTGTGCGCCGTCGCGCTGTTCTTTCCTGACGGGATTGCATCAGGGGCATGCGTATATCCGGAATAACAAAGAGCTTCCGCATGAAGGACAGACGCCGATTCCAGCCGATACGTTTACCATTGCGAAAATGCTGAAGACCAAAGGCTATGCCACCGCGTGTGTAGGAAAATGGGGGCTGGGCTATCCAGGGAGTGAAGGTGATCCGAACCATCAGGGTTTTGATCTTTTTTTCGGCTATAACTGTCAACGGCATGCGCACCAGTATTACCGCGACTATCTATGGAAAAATGACACGAAGGTTTTGTATCCGGATAATAAGGATATCGAAGGGTCGAACTATGCGGCCGATGAAATGCGTAAAGAAGCATTGGCCTTTGTGGAAGAACATAAGGATCAGCCGTTTTTTCTCTATTGGGCCACGCCCATTCCCCATGTGTCGCTTCAGGTTCCTGACGAATCGCTAAAGCAGTATGAAGGGCAGTGGCCGGAGACTCCGTTTAAAGGCCGGTACAGGCCGGAAACAGGCCAGGGCTATACCGGGCATGAAACGCCCCGCGCAGCCTATGCGGCCATGGTTTCCCATATGGACCGGAATATCGGCCGGTTGCTGGATCAGCTTGATGCTCTGGGGCTTGCTGAAAATACGCTGCTGATTTTTACGAGCGACAATGGCGCTTCTTCGGCCGGCGGGGCGGATTATAAATTTTTCAACAGCACGGGCGGCTTGCGCGGTAAAAAGGGGCAGCTCTATGAAGGTGGAATCCGGGTTCCTTTTCTGGCCAAGTGGCCGGGACATGTTGGCGCGGGAACGACCAGCGATCATATTTCGGCCTTCTGGGATATGCTTCCAACCTTTGGAGAAATTACGGGTGCGGAGGTGCCGGACGGTTTGGATGGGATCAGTCTGCTGCCGGAGCTGACGGGTCGGCCTCAGGCGGCTCACGATTTTTTATATTGGGAATTTAATGCCCGGAATTATAACGGCGGTCAGGTTGCGGTTCGAATGGGCGACTGGAAGGGTATTAAGGTGAACCAGTTGAAAGGTAAGCGGGGACATCTCGAGCTGTATAACCTGAACATTGATGCTGCAGAACAAAAGGATGTGGCCAATACATATCCGGAAATTTGTCGAAAAATGGAGGAGATCATCCGTCGTGAACACGTGCCTTCGAAGCTATTTCCCTTCGCAAGCCTGGATGATTGATCAATTGCTTTCCACGGTAAATGTCCAGATGTCCCCTTCGATGATTGAGTTGTCCGGCATAATGGCATCCACCCGCCAGGTATAGGTTTGACCAGGTTGTAACTGGCCGGGATCAATAATATTGGAGGCGGTTACCTCAACTCGGCCTTTGTGGTCTTTTCCGGCATTCATGAAATTTACAATATGTTTTGTGGCTTTATAGGCACCAAGAAACATCAGGTCGGCATTGCTTTTTATAGCCATGGATTTGTTTGGCGGAATGGGGGTTGAGGCCCTTTTCTGCCGACGTCCGGGAATCCAGTATGTTTCGTCGTTTGCTTCATAGGCGCCGATATCCGGAGCACTTCCGACATAGTCGGGAATCTGAACCTGAATATGTTCTCCGGGCAACTGCGTAATATTGAAACCGGCATCAATCAGGGGGGATCCCGGCTTCGGCCGAAAATCGAGATGTTCCGGATCCCGCAGGTTGTTTACCACGGAGCCGGCTCCTGTTAGGTTATGTTCAAGTCGTGCATTCAGTTTTTCATCCGGCTTCCGCGTGCTCCAGGCGACCATGGTGTCCGCCAGCGTATTACAAACCAGGGTGTTCTGATTGTGAGGAGGTGTATTTCCGTAACCGTTCGGAACTGCAAAGACCGTGTCGTGAAAGGTGTTGTTAAACAACAAATGATGATCGCCCTTAAATTTGCTTCCGCCATGACCTAGGTTGAACACCACGTTATGGTGAACACAACCCTCGGAACCCATACGGGAAGTGGTGGAATCAAAACGAATACCCTGCCGATTGGTGTCGTGCACCCAGTTGTGGCGAACCACGGTTCCGATCTGCGATCCGGTTCCGATATTAATGGCTGATCCATCGTGTTGCAGATTACCCATATTCCAGAGGCGGTTGTATTCCACGGTGGAGCCGGGACCGGGGCGGATACCTTCTGAGTTTCCGCCGGAATGAATGGTGTTGCCGCGTATGATGGCCCCGCGTCCGGTCGGAATGGATCCGCTTCCGCCGCTGGAATTCACATCCCATTCAATATTATGGATATAACAGTTCTCCAGAATGCTCCCCGGACTGTCGATATAGATGGCGGGAGAATTCGGGTAGGCAATCTCGCAGTTACGAATGATGTTTCCAAACGGACCTTCGCCTTCGTTTAATACATGGGTCATTACATTGGCCCGCGACTTATAGCGTTGTTTACGTTTATCATCCGGATCATTGCTGGTTTCATAAAACCAGCCGAATTCTCCGAGCATAAATTTATGGGTTGAGGGATAAGAAAGCGTGCTGTTCTCAATGATGACGTGGCTACATTCGGTCATGGAAAAAGTGCTGGCAAAAAATTCCAGTCCCTGGAAAATCAGGTTTGAGCATTCGGAAATCTTAAGGCTGAAATCGCGCGTTTTTCCAGAGATTGGAAGTTTATTGGGATTCCTGTCATCCGCTGCCCGGAAATAGGCGGTTTCTGATTCGGCGTCATACCACCATTCATTAGGTTGGTCCAGTGCGGGCAGGCCGAGGATGTAGTAGGCGACATATTTCGACATGCGTGTGCCGGTTTGATCGTATTCAAACCAGTCCTGTCCGGCTTTATGTTGTGTAATCGGCCGCGACCAGGTCAGCCAATGGCCGAGATTAAGAACGGCGACCGCTCCCGTGAAATCAGTTTTTGTTTCCGCCAGGGTGGTCTGGTTCACATGCTCTTTGACTTTAAGCTTAACCACACCTTCATCATCGGAACCGTTACTGTGTGGTTCGGGATTACGATCGCTGATGATGCCGTCCGCCGTTTTTCCGGAAAACTGTCCTTTGGCAAATGTCCGGTCGGTAAAGCGCATCGATTCCTCCATGCGCCAGATTGAGCCGTCATCAAACGAGGTATTCGGCCAACGGGCCACGTAGACCAGCTTACTGCCGGAAAAGAGCTGCCAGACCGGTTCTTTCAGCCGCATCCTGTAAATGCCGTTTTTCCATCGGCTCCACTTTGCGGGCAGAATCATCGTCCCATCCATTACTGCCCGTTCTCCGGGCCATACTTTGAATGAGATGGGGTTGTCAGCCGTTCCATGGAGCCCGGAAATTAGAGATGTTGTCTGATATCTCCCATTCCGTAACCAGCAGATATCGCCGGGCTGAAGCTCCTCAGTCGCTTTTTCAAGCGTTTGAAACGGACTGGATATACTCCCGTTATTGCGGTCACTCCCTTTGGACGGAGAGACGTGATATTCCGCACTCCATGAAACCTGTAGAGAGAGCGTGAATGTGATCGTCAAAACTGTGGATATGGGTTTCATTACTAATTAAACCCCAGGAATGAGCTTAATTTTGATAAGTTTCTGCATGTACCAAGTCCAAAGGTGGTCGGTACGGAAACTAATCTGAGCGGAAAATGACCGTGATCATTGGGCGAAATTAAAGAATCCATCTGAAATGAAATCCGAATTGAGTTGGCAAGGGGGTGGTAGTGAGTGCTGTTTCGATAGAAAGTGAGCAGATTCCCGCTGTCAGGGTGTGACGGATTAGACGCTCATGATGAGCGGATAGTGGTGTGTTGATGATGCTGGTGGGAGTAGGGTTAAGCGGCGGCCCTGTAGTAATACGAGATCACTCCGCCGAGACGTTGCTCCCTTTTAATCTCACCCTTTTCGGTAGGGCGGAAGTCAACATCAAGCACCTTGTTATCAATCTCTTTTCCCTGATGAGGACGGTGGAAATTGTAGTAATCAAGCCACTCTCTGTTAATGTGGTTCAAATGATCAAGGCTGAAGCAGATAAAGTGGTTAAGACATTGTTTCTTAACGATGGCGATGCCGGCTTCCGCGTATCCATTCGCTTGAGGAGTGCGTGGCGGTGTTTTAACAATTTTTGTTCCTGCAGCCTTCCAGAGTTCATCAAACGAAAAGGCATATTTGGTATCCCTGTCGCGGATAAGATGAGTAGCTTTTATACCAATCTCGTCCAGCCATATCGAGGCGTTACGCGCTTGTTGGTTTACCCATTCTTCAGTCGGGTTAAAGGTCGCTGGACTCATAAACACACGGCGACTGCCAAGGTGAATAAACATCAGTACGTAGGCATTAACTTTTCCTTTGAAGGTGTAGATCGGTTTCGTGAAAAAGTCACATGCAATCAAAGTATCCATATGGGAGCTAATGAACTGATTCCATGTACTGGAGGGCAACCTTCGGCCTTTGTCGGGAACTGGGTGGTGCCCTTCCCGTTTAAGGATGTCGCTGATGGTCGTGATGCCGATTCGTATGCCCAGTTTTTTCAATTCGCCATAAATCCGTTCATATCCCCATGTGATGTTCTCGGTGGCGAACTGCATAACCAGGTTTATAGTTGCTTGTGGTGTGCGCGGTCTTCCCGGTCGTTTACGCTGGGTTTCTTTCGGTCTGCGCCATTTGTGATAGGTTGCGGGCTGAACAACGAGCATCACGTCGGAGATGTCATGATCAAGCTGTTTGCCAAGGCGAAGCAGCTCAGCTCGTTCCTTAGGTGTCGTGTAAATCTTGGAATCATCAATCCTGCTTCGCAGCATTCTAACCTGATAAGTCAGCAATTGAAGCCGGGCATCGTATCGAGGACGGAATTTCTCCTGAAGAAGCATCATGAAGACCTGAATAATACTCAAATAACCGCTCATCTACCCTTACACCCCGTAAATCAAAACAGACTCTACTCCAACCTGTTAAGTCAGAGGACATGTTTTCGTACCCCTCGGAAACTCAATGAATTCATGAACCTACCGAAGAGGAAGGTTCTGAGCCACTCCAAAGCCGGATTAGAAGACGAAAAAATCCAGCGAAAGATGTCTGGAATGCCATTCGCACAACTGGGGTTGAAAGGGGGCTCAAGTTCGCCTTTCCATCCAATCAGGAGTAGCTGGTTGGATGGTGATTCAAAAAGCGAAAATCGGGTCGATTTGGCTCAGTTTCGCACTTTTTTGATGCAACTCGTTGTCTTCACGGAACTTAAATTTCGGAAAACCAAGTTCGCATTACCATCATGATCGTACCGACCCGAATGGAGAGTCGTTATAGAGAAGTTCGCATTACCATCCACTTTAAGCTGCATTTAAACCATGAAGCGCGTTGCATGTCGTTTCTTTATCAACCTTGTAATCAATATGATACATGAATGTGTCTGGGTGTCAATAAGCGGTGCAACTTTCTGAAAAACGGTGAGTTTTGCTGGGCAAAACCCGAAGTTTCCCCCGAAGTTTTACAGAGCCATTTTTGATGAATTGAGAGTTTCTGAGAATTCGTTCGCGGGAAACGCCGATGATGAATACGGCGAGATCCATATCCAGAAAATGGACAGTGGTCTCATGCCTCTGGTATTCCGGAATGACCACTCTCCGATTTGAACCTGTCAGCTCAGCGGATAAAGCAATAGAGTCAGATATATTGGTTCCAATATATAGCATCTTTCATACGGGTTTATGGGTATTGCTCCCAAAGAGGTCGTCAAAAGGCTCCAGGCGTTGATCGAAACACCGGTGTTTCAGAGCACCAGTGACATTTCCGGAGCCTTCTCTTTTTCGCGGAAGCTGCGTAAAATATTACATGCTCTCTACTGCCATTGGCCCGAGGACGCCCATGTTGAAGAAAACGGCTCGCCGGATAGTTGGGCTTCTACCATTGGACGGAAGAAACCGTGAAGAATACGGATTACTTCTCGAAAGCTGGCTGGAGCGATGTCCTCAAGTTCCTGCTTGCGGACAAAGGCGGCCCATTGTTCTTCTTTCCCGAATGATTCCGGGAATTCTTCTAAAAAGAAACGAGGGTTCAGGTCGAGCGGGGTTTCGCGCTGTTCAAAGGTGGCAACACAGGCTTTTTGCAGTTCTTCTCCGGCAATTTCCTCATGCTGGATGATATTCCAGACATCGTAAAAATCTTTCATGCGGCTGTTGAGCTCGCCCAGTTTGATCATCGCCTCAAATTTTTCGGCGATTACGGTCAGTTGGTGATAGCACCGCAGTTCCGGAGCAGGGAAGTCCAGCAGGGTGGGTACGGTTGCCTCAATAGCACCGGGAACCAACGCATCGCCGAATCCGATGTCGATTTGTATTGGAATGCGACTTTGCCCGATAAATGCAAACCCCCGAATCCGGACGCCTTCATAGTCGGCATCTTCTTTAATCCGTTCCGCCCGAATGTTGTCGCTGTCAAATTCGATACCGTCCCCTTCAACATGGGTCTTGCAAATCTCTTGGGCGATGGCTGTCAGGTTGTCGAGCGAGTTTTCCGTGAAGCCGAGCAGATCGATGTCTTTGGTGCTGCGCCGGCCATAGTCCGGTTCCCAGACCATGAAAAGAAGGGCGCCTTTCAGGACGAAATTTTCCGAATGCTCCGATTTTGAAAGCCGGTAAAGAAAGCGCTCCATGGCATAGCGGGAAAGCAGACGGTTGAAGTCTTCTCCATGCTCTTTTGCATAATTGCGCAGGCGTTGGAAAACGGAGTGAGCAAGGTTGCTGGGAGTGGGGTTGCTCATACAATGGCCTCCATGTAAGGGCGCATTACATTATACATACGGCAGGCTTTTGCGGCTTCGACCAGTTCATCGGCAGTGGCTTTTCGATCCCTCCAGACTTCTTTAAGAGCTTCGAGGGCTACATCCATGCCGATTTTGTTGCGGAATTTAAAACAATCCGCGACGGTTTTTGCCGGACTGTAGACCTTTAGAGGTACCCCGTTTTCAATATGTTCCTGTATGCCGAACGAGTAGGCGGTTCCTGTGACATAGGTGAGATTAAGCGGGTATTCGACGGTCGGCTTCCATGTGCTTTTGGGAACACTGATCCAGATGACATGTGGGCTTTGGGTTCCGATGTTGTGAAAGGACAGGGCCGACAGCAGACAGAATACGGCGCTTGGAATGCGCTTGGCGACTTCTTCCAGTTCGTAGTTTTGGGTTATTGGCGCGTCGATGCGCGCATACAGCCCCCTGGAGCGTCTCTCAAGTTGGCCGGATTTACACAGTATTGAAAGGTAGGCACGCGGGATGCCGGCGGCCTCAACATCGCGCGGACGGATAATTCCCCTCTGGTCTGCCAGTTTCAGTATCTGTTCTGTTCGCGTCATTACATCTTTCCGTTTCCAAGGTATATATGCATAAGTAACTTGGATTGGCAAACATTGGTTCTGCTTAAATTTAAGTGATGATGACGGCCGCGGTTGAGATCGTTATGGAGTACTATTTCAAACCCCAGCGCGCCCAGTTAAAACAAGCCCTCCAACGCAACATGCCCAGCATGCTTACGTTCGGGGTAGCCCCGCCCGCAGAAGCCGCCGCCGTATTGCGAACTGCCATTTCAAAAACTGGAAAGCGACAATAGAAAAGCATTGAAGCTTTTGGAAGGGGTGTCGGATCAATAATGGTTTTCAGTGACTCTCGGATTTGAGCTTGTTAATCTCTTGGTCGGGGTGTTCAAGCCCCTCCGGACCCACCACTCTTTTGTTTCATCTTGTCCAATGTTTACAGGGGTTTGGTACATATTTTGCGCTTCGTCCCTCTCCTTGATAGCCCCTGATATTTTACGCAAAAACCCGATCTTTGACCAAAGAAGTGGCAAAGAAGTGGCAAAGATTTTGGCCGCACCCAACGCGGGGGAATCAACGGCAAGCACGATGCCGATCCGTAGATCCCGTAATGGCGGGCAAAAAAGTCAGTTCCTCGAGAGGAAGCCTTCGATTGTTTCCATCAGTAGCTTGGCCAGTCGGTTCAGCAGGAAGATGTCCTCTGGACGGGCCTGCTTCAGTTCCAGCGTTTCCAATACGCCCCGATGCTGCAGCATCAGATCCTCGGCCGGCAAGCGGGAGGTTTCCGCCTCGTTGCCGAAGCAGTAGGGCGAAAGGTAACGCTGTCATGCAGATTGCGGTGGGCGCAGCAACGCGGGTCCGACGGCAGGATAAAGTCAAGGGAACGCCCCTCCCGGACAGAGACATAGAGATCTTCATATGCGCGGTAGCCGCAGATCGGCTCTCCCCGCTGACGTGCCCCCATATGCGAGTCCACGTTTTAAGTTAGGATTTGGGTTAAGTCAACAGCTGGTGGGGAGCGCAGTGGCACCACGGCCAACGGCCGGGGTCTGACGGCCTCCGGTACCG
Organism: Pontiella desulfatans; assembly: GCF_900890425.1. Taxonomy (NCBI): domain Bacteria; kingdom Pseudomonadati; phylum Kiritimatiellota; class Kiritimatiellia; order Kiritimatiellales; family Pontiellaceae; genus Pontiella; species Pontiella desulfatans. The sequence goes on from NZ_CAAHFG010000003.1 coordinate 930,685, forward strand.
GAGGCCGATAGCCCAGCGAGCTATGCGGTCTGACCGTGTTGTATCCCTGACGCCACCATTCGCACAGAACCTCCACTTCCCTCAACGTATCGAAGATTTCGAGATTAAGAAGCTCATCCCGCATCTTGCCATTAAAGGATTCGATGTATCCATTCTCCCACGGGCTGCCAGGCTCGATGTAGAGCGTTTTTACTCCGAGCTTCTGCAGCCACTCACGCAGTTTCACGGCTATGAACTCGCTTCCGTTGTCTGAGCGAATGTATCCAGGAATGCCCCGGTGAATGAACAACTTTCCAAGCGCCTCCAGAACATCCTTGCTCTGCAGTTTCCTCGCCACCTTGATCGCCAGACATTCCCGGGTGAACTCATCGATAATATTGAGTATCCGGAACGCCCGACCATCATGGGTACGACTATGTACAAAGTCATAACTCCATACATGGTTTTTTCCCGAGGGGCGCAGCCGCACGCATGATCCGTCATTCAACCACAGTCTACGCCGCTTGGGCTGTTTAGACGGCACCTTGAGCCCTTCCCGTCGCCACATCCGTTCGATCCGTTTATGATTCACTTTCCATCCCCGATGCCGAAGCATGGCGGTTATACGCCGGTAACCATAGCGGCCGTACTGTGTCGCCAGTTCAATCATCTCCTGCACCAGCATAGGTTCATCTTCTTTGATCCTCAGTTCCCTGCGCTGGGTGCTGCGGGGTTGTCCAAGAACCCGGCATGCCCGGCGCTCAGAGATCCGGTCTATACCGAAGCTATCCCGTATATGAATAATCGCCCGCCGGCGTTTGGCAGGCGTCAGAAGTTTCCCGAGGCGGCTTCCTTCAGGATCGCTTTATCCAACTCAGCTTCGGCCAGCAGCTTTTTCAGCCTGCTGTTTTCTTTTTCGAGATCCTTAAGCCGCTTGGCATGGGAGACCTTCATGCCTCCGTATTCCTTACGCCAGCGGTAATAGGTCTGTTCGGCGATCCCCAGCTTCTTACTGGCCATGGCCACCGTGTTACCTTCGGCCAGCAGGATCTCGGCATCTCGGAGTAATCCGATGATCTGTTCCGTCGTGTATTTCTTAATAGGCATCTTGCCCTCCTTATCAGGTTTATACCCGCAGAAAACTAACTCTGCGAGTGGGTTCCTTTAAAGGGGGCACGTCAGAAGCGATACATACAGATTCAAGTTGGAAGGTATCGGCAGACCCGAGCTGGAATAATGATGCCCCGCTCATGGCACGCTTTCATCCCGAACGATGTGATGATGTAGATTTTCGTATGGCATTCTGGGACTGGATGACGCTGGATTATGAGGACAGCGATTGGGAAAAAGCCACTGTGTTAAAACGTACGGTCGGTTGGCCCAGTCCGCAGAAAAATGAGCGACCTGGCCATCTGGTTCCTCCGTGGACGACGTTGGTTGAACGGGATATTCCGTATTTGATGGAAGGTCATATCGCGGCTGGTTCGCCGGTTACCCCGGGCGTTAACGTTGAGGGCGCCGGCCAATGCCGTGTTGAAATTTATGATGTGGGGCAGGTCCTTTATGGCCGTCCGTCGCTGGAGATTGAGGCCCCGGAAGGAACGGTGGTTGATATTATGTCGGTACCGTATCTGCTGAGCGGTGAAATCCGTAAGACGATTGCGGCCTCCCGCTACACCGACCGGTTGATTTGTTCCGGGGAGCGGGATCAATGGACCGCCTTTTACGAAAAGCCGGTGCGCTGGCTGGCGGTGGTGTTCCGCACGGCAGCTGAGGACGCTGTACTACATGATGTATCTATCAGTCGCAGTGCTTATCCTTTTGTTGAGCAGGGTTCAGTGAACATCCCGTCTGCTCCAGAACTTGAAATGATATGGCATGCTTCGGCGGAAACCATCCGGGTCTGTACGAGTGACGCGTATACCGACAATTACCGCGAGCGCCGCCAGTATGCCCAGACCGCCTATTATGCCTGTCTCGGAAACTATCCGGTTTTTGGTGATACCGCGCTACAGCGGCGCTATCTGATCCAGATTGCCCAGGAGCAGCTGGCCAACGGAATGATGCCGGCCTACGCGCCGCGCCATGGAGGAGACTTTATGGTGATCCTGGATTCCAACTGTTTCTGGATCCGCGGCCTGCATCAATACCTGATCCATTCGGGGGATGAAGAGACGGTGCGGGCGCTGCTGCCGGCGGCCCGCAAGCTGATGGAACTGTTTGCCGGCTACTCTAATCAAGACGGTCTGATTGATTCGCCGCCGTATCCCTACTGGCTCGACCATGTCGTTCAGGACCGGCGCGGGGCTAACTTCTGCCTGAATGGACACTATCTCGGCGCGGTGGAGGATTTTGCTGCCGTACTGCAGTTTTTCGGCGAAGACGATGCCGGTGCATTTGCGGCGTTGGGACAGCGGATGCGAGCAGGGCTTACGGAGTTTTATGTAGAAGATCGCAGCCTGTTTTGCGATGCCATGATTGATGGAGTGCATTCGGACCTGTTCAGTGAACATGCCAATGCCATGGCGCTGGCGATGGGGATTGCATCGCCTGAGCAACAGAAGGCCATTGCTGAAAAGCTGCTGGCTGCCGGAACCGGCGATTTTGTGAAACATGATGACGGCACGATTATGGTAACGCCCGCGATGTCGTATTTTCTGCACAAAGGGCTGTGTGAGGCCGGTTTTATCGATGAATCGTTTGCCCTGCTGGAGGAGCGCTTCAACCCTATGCTGGAAGAAGAGCATAATGGAACGTTATGGGAAGAGTGGTGGCTGGATGCCACCGGCCGTAGCGGGAAACGTAGACCATTCCCCGCCGGTCGGAGCGATGCTCAGACGGAAAGTGCATTTCCACCGGCGCTCATGACTGAATACCTGTTGGGTATCAAGGCGGTGTCGCCGGGCATGCAACGGGTCAAACTTAACTATTATGCGTCAGAACGTATTCTTCATCGCAAAGGTTCTGTGCCGACACCCCGCGGATTGATCACGGTTGAATGGAAAGCGGATGCTTCATCCATTCAGCTAAACCTGACAGTCCCGGAAGAGACGGAAGTGGCTCTGGACAGAGCCGGTTTAGGCCGTTCTGACAGCCGGCATATGCTGGTTAACGGAGAGAGGACGCCCTTTGAAGGGCCGTATCTGAAGCTGTCGCCGGGTACCTACCGTGTTGTGGTGGAGCGGTAAGCATGGCTAAATGCTTGAATGAAGGTTATAGAATGAAACATTGGATATCGATTCAGCTTATAAGCCTGCTGTTTTCAGCAAGCCCCCTGATTGCCAGTGGAACGGCATATTATCTGAGTTCTTCAAGCGGAAATGATTCGGGAGAGGGTACGCCTTCCAGTCCCTGGAAAAGTTTGTCCCGAATCAACAGCACGAAGCTGAAGCCTGGTGATGAAATCTATTTCAAAAAGAATGACCGCTTTGATGGCCGTTTTGTGCTGAATGGGTCGGGAACGAAAGATCAGCCCATTCGGATTACATCCTATGGTGAAGGTCCACTTCCGGTCATAACCGGTCATTCGGACGGGGGTGATTTTCAGGAAGCGGTCTATGTGCTGAACAACGATAATATTGTTTTTGACAGACTCGAGATTCAGAATGAACGCACCCGTTCGCGGTCCGGTGTAAAGGATGATGATGCCTATGGCCTGCATGTTCATAATACCGGAGGCCGGGTGATGAAAAATATCATCGTCCGTAACATGGTTTTTAAGAATGTTTACGCCGTGAAGCCCATGCTGAATCCGGATGACTTTGATGGGATTGAAGTGGCCGGTATTCGGTTTTCATCCTCCAGAAACCGGAGGGGTCATCCTCCTAAAAACATCCGCAATATCCTGGTTGAAGATTGCCTGTTCAGTGATATCCAGCGATTGGGTATTCATATCAAACATAGTGGAAGTCAGGACGGGGCGCGTGATCCGATCAATCACAATGAAAATGTGATCGTCCGAAATAATGAGTTTCATCATCTGGGAGGAACCAGTGTGCTTCCGATTCGCACGTATAACTGTCTTATCGAAAACAATCTGTTTAATCATCCGGGCTCCAGCAAAGATTCCCGCATGCCGGGGCGGGGCAGTTCGGTGTGGACCTGGCGATGTGTGAACACGGTCATTCAGCGCAACACCTGCCTGAGTACGCGGGGCTATCTGGATTCCCACGGCATTCATATTGACCATGAAAATATCAATACCTTCGTGCAGTATAATTACATGGAAGATTGCGAAGGGGGCTTTGTTGAAATTCTCGGCGGGAATTCCAATGCAGTGTATCGCTTCAACATCAGTGTGAACGACGGGTGGCGTGATAATCCGAACTGGGGCAGCAGCAATCATACGCTGTGGATCAATAATGTGGGCCCCGGAAAAAAAGAACATCACTGCACGCATTCCTATATCTACAATAATACGGTTTTCATGGATCGGGATTTCAGTACCGCCATTGAAATGAATGCAAAGAACACCTTTATTTACAACAATCTCTTTGTGAATGAAGGCGGTGGTGAAATCGGCGGAAAACGGGTGATGGTCAAAAACAACGACACACCGCTTTTTCTGAAAAACAACTTATATTCCGGAGGAATCAATTCGGAGTTTACCGATATGGATTCTGATCCGGTGATGGCTGAACCGATGTTTTCCGGCAGCGGGGAAGGTGCTGAACGATTTCGGCTTGCTGTAAACAGTCCGGCGAAACATGCCGGTGTTCCCGTTGCCGGTCCTCCGATTCCCGGCGCTGGGAAGGGCGTCTTCAAACATCTGCCGCCATATCCCACCGAGGATTATTTCGGCAATCCGATTGATCTTTCCCGCGGAACGCCAACGCTGGGAGCAGGGAAATGATCGGTATACTTCGGACACTGGTGATTACAGGACTGTTCTGGACGGTGACGGGATTTGCAGCTCCTGCCCTTTTCGATATGACCGAAATCCGTGATGCCTCCACATTGAAAGAGGATGTTCAGCAGGATTGGCATACCGTTTCCGGGAAAATGGAAACCCGGCAAAAAGTGATGACGATCAGCGTCGGCCAACTCTGGCCGGGTCAGGATTATCGGGTGCCGGTGCGGTTGATTGTTCCTGCTGACACGAAAGCAAAAGGTTTCTGGCTGACGGGTGGACATCAGCTGAAAGGATTTGAGGGCGATGCCGCACTCAATCGTTTAGAGGCAGAACTGCTGGAGGGTGGTGTCGGCATTGTACATACGATTGTGCAGGAACCGGGCTCCTGGGGACAGAAGACGCTGGGTAATGAAATGTATTCGCGTTTTCTGAAAACCCTGAATCCCCGATATTCGATTCAGTATTGGGGATGGCCGGCTTCACTGATGCGGGCGATTACAGCGGCGTATGCTGAAGAAGTTCATTTTGAGATGGGGAAAGTAGCCGTTTCCGGCGGCTCTAAAAACGGGGCATCTCCCTCGGTGGCCCTGATTCATGATGAACGCATCACTGCCCAACATGGCACGGTTTCGCCGCTTTGGGAATCTCCATTGCGTCTTTGCGATTCGAAGGCCTGGAATAGATTACGGGACTACAATAAACAGGCCGGCGTCAAACGCCCGCACCGCTTCCTCGGTGGAACGTATGGCCCGGTGTATAACGAGGATGCGCTCCGACTGGGAAGAAGCTGGGCGGAATTGGAGCAATTAGCTGGAGAAATGGCCGATGCGGTCTTTATCTCCAAAAATTTCCAGGCATTGGAAAAACGCGGCGCGGCCCTGTTGTTTGAGCCGGGGACACATGATTTTGTCTGTTTTGATGTGGCCTGGGGCGGGGAGCACTATCCGGAAATTCCGGTATTTTACCCACCCAATTCCGGCCATGGGAAAAAGGGCAACCATCCCGGCACTATAAAAGGGGTGCAGAATCGTGAAGCGCTGCTGCTGCATCACTTCTTCCCCGGTAAGACCGATTCCTTACTTCCGGTTCCGGAAATGGAAATACATCGTGAAAATGACGAAGTGGTTGTGACCACAACGTTTCCTGAAAATCAATCGGCCGAAGGAGGGCGCTTGTATTGGATGTTTGACCGTCCGCCGGAAGGGTCGGATGCCTACCTGAAGCAGTTGATGACCGATGAAAACTGGGTGGAAATGGAATGGGATGAGGATAATACATGCTGGTCCGGACGTATTCCGGTCCGGAATGGGGCGGCAAGCGTTGATCTTTTTTCGAGTCATTGGAAGCGCGTTGAAGCGCCGGGAAGAAGACTGCAAACCGCAATTTCTTCTCCCTACAGGCGGGTCGTTTTGAAGTAGCGTGTTTTGAGAGGTTGAAGATGACGTTTTGTGGAATGAGTGGTCTTATCGGCAGACCTGTAGGTTTCACCAGATGTTTTTTTCGGGGGTCTGAGATAGATTCAGGGGTAATTGTAATCGTGGAATAACTGTGTATTGCATAAGTTGTACTGCATAAATAACTTGGGTATTTTATGAGAAATAGATTTTTAATGGGTATCGGGCTTGCGGGAATGCTGGCGGTTTTGGCTCAGGCAGCCGATCAACCGAATGTAGTCATTATTTACGGCGATGATGTCGGATATGGCGATGTAGGCGCCTACGGTTCGGAAAAGATTCCTACCCCGAATATTGACCGTTTGGCGGCACAGGGGTTGCGTTTCACAGATGGGCACTGTTCAGCCGCCACCTGCACACCCTCTCGTTTTTCCATGCTTACAGGGATTCATGGGTTCCGCCACAATGCGCGGGTGCTTCCGCCAAATGCTCCGCTGATTGTTCCGACGGATAAACTGACCCTGCCCAAGCTGTTTAAAAAAGCAGGCTATCAGACGGCCGTGATCGGAAAATGGCATCTGGGCATTGGAGAAAAGGGAACGCCGGTCGACTGGAATGGAGATGTAAAACCCGGTCCGCTGGAAGTCGGGTTTGATTATTCCTTCCTGCTGCCGTCCACCAACGACCGCGTACCCTGTGTGCTGATGCGTAATCACCGGGTGATCGGTCTGGACCCAAAAGACCCGCTCTATGTCGGGAATAAACTGAAAGAGGTCCAGAAACCGGGGAGTACGCAATATCCGGATGGCCGGACCAATCGTGAAGCGATGACATTTTATCCCAGCACGCATGGTCATGATAACAGCGTGATCAACGGCATCGGCCGTATTGGCTATCAGTCGGGCGGAAAGTCCGCGCTTTGGGACGATGCGACGCTCTCGGATGTATTTGTGGAGGAAATGAAGAGCTACATCGCAGACCACAAAGAGAAACCGTTCTTCCTCTACTTTGCTTCGCAGGATATCCATGTGCCGCGTGTGCCGCATCCGCGTTTCCGTGGAGCAACCAAACTGGGCTATCGCGGCGATGCCATGGTGCAGTTTGACTGGACCGTCGGCGAAATCATGAAAACGCTTGAACAGCATGGTTTGACGGAAAATACCATCGTGGTTTTTTCCAGCGACAATGGACCGGTTTATGACGATGGCTATGAAGACGGCACCACCGTCCTCTGCTCTGAAGAGGAAGGAGAAAAGGGACATGATGGTTCCGGCATCTGGCGCGGTGGAAAATACCAGATTTATGAAGGCGGCACCCGGGTTCCGTTCATAGTCAGCTGGCCGGCGAAAATCCAGCCGGGAACATCGGATGCCTTAGTGAATCAGATCGACCTGCTGGCTTCATTTGCCGACCTGCTGGATCAGCCGTTGGCCAAAGATGACGCGGCAGACAGCCGCGGTACATTGGATGCTTTCCTCGGCAAGGATGAGGTGGGCCAGGAATATATGATCGAGGAATCCTTCGGGCTGGCCCTGCGCAATGGCGACTGGAAATATATCGAACCGTCTCAGCCTCAATGGCCCAACGGCCGCCCGGCGATTGAGCGATCGCTTTACCATCTTGAAAAGGATCCTTCGGAAACCACCAATGTAATTGCGGAGTATCCTGAAGTGGCCGATGAAATGGAACAGCAACTGAAGAAAATGGTTGAGAGCGGCGGGATCCGTTCGTTGAAGTAAAGATGAATAGTATGAACTTCAGATTGAGTCTACTCCCATGGTTGGCGTTGCTGTTTGCAACGACCCTGTGCCGTGCGGAAAAAATGATCCAGCCCTTGGAAGATCAGCGTCCGCTGAAGCTGCCGATGCGGGTGGTCAATTTTGAGGATGGACACATCCAGGCCGCCCTGCCGGAAAAAGGTACTTCGCTAAAAGCGACTATTCGTCCGGAAGGAAAAACCTGGAATTGTTCAGAAAAACTCTGGCTTCTGCTTGATGTCGAAAATCGCGGTGATGAACCCGTGCTGGTTCGAGCAGAGGTTTCATCCGAGAAAAATAAGGGTTGGGGAACCAACAAGGGGGCGGTCGTCATTCCTGCTGGGGTAACCGGAACACTTCCTGTGTTAATTATCCGGGGCGAAGTCGGCGAGCGGACGGAGGAGCTGAAAAAGTTATTCGACCGAATGCGCGGCTATCCCGGCGGGCATCAGCAGACGAGCTGGCGGGTGATCAATGCATCGTTACTCAACCGCGTGCAGTTACAGTTTTTTACAGATGCGGATGCCGTGAACTGTACCGTTTCCAACCTGCGCGGTGCCGTCGATTTTTATCTGCCCGCAATGGACGAGCTGAAAAATAATTATGTGCCCGCGACGGATAAATATGGCCAGAACCGACAGGCGGATTGGAAATTTAAGATCAAATCAGATGAAGATTTTTCGACTGCCCATAGAGCTGAGCTCCAATGGTTGGAAAAGTTCCAGACCCTGGAAAACCGCACGAAGTATGGCGGTTGGACGGGTGATGAACAGTTCAAGGCGAACGGCCATTTCCAAACCTTGGAAAAAAACGGGGTTTGGTATTTGCTGGATCCGGAAGGCCGTCCATTCTGGTCGTTTGGTGCCACAGGCTTTAATCTGGGTTTGGGCAAAACCAAAACGCCGGGTGTTGGAAACTGGAACCCGCGTCAGAGTAACCTGAAAATAAAATTCGGCGAAGAATGGCGCGACGAGTATCCCCGGTTTGTTCATGAACGACTTCGTGCGTGGGGCATGAATACGCTGGGGAACTGGAGCAGTCCGGATTTTTACAGCCTTCAGAAAACCCCTTATGTGGTTGCCGTCCACTTTCGCCGTCCGTCGTTGCATGAACCGGATGAGCATGCGCATAGCAGCCTGCCGGATGTGTTTCATGAGGATTACCGTTCGGCGGTATTCAACGCCGTGGAAAAGTTCCCGAAAGAAGCGGTTGATCCGTGGTGCATCGGCTTTTTTATTGATAATGAACTGCCTTTTCACCAACCGGCCACTCCGGCAACCAAGGCACTGCTTTCGGGGGTGGAGAATGCGAGCCGTAAGGTGTTTATTACTCAACTGAAAGAAAAGTATGCATCGATTGAGGAGCTGAATCAGATATGGAATGCCGATTTTACGGACTGGGATGCGGTTGCTCCTGTTAAAGGGAAATGGAGCGAACAGCGCCATGCGGATATGCTGGAATTCAGCGAGGCATGGTATCGGGAATATTATTCGATCTGCCGGGAGGCCATGCGCGCCGGGGCGCCGGATAAACTGTATCTGGGCAGCCGCATTAATCATTCGAAAAATCAGACCGCACTGAATATCTGCAGTGAATATGCCGATGTGGTCAGCATTAACTTTTATGACTACACGCCGGATTGTTTTGAGCCGCCGGAAGGTTTTAATGCGCCGGTTATCATCGGTGAATATCACTTTGGAACCGTGACGGAACGGGGGATGTGGGGCAGTGGCCTGTGTTCGGGTATGGATATCGATCATGTTTCTGAACTGTTCCGCAACTATACGCGGGAAGCAGTGAAGAATCCGCTGATCGTCGGATCGCACTGGTTCAAGTTTTCGGACCAGCCGCTGACCGGCCGGAAAGACGGCGAGAATTATCGTATTGGTTTTGTTGATGTAACGGACACCCCGTATCCGGAAATGGTGAAAGCCTGCCGGACGGTGACAGACGAAATGTACCCCCTTAGAAAAACTCTGGAGAAGGAGTGAAATAATGAAACATTTTTTAATATCCCTTATGGCCGGTTTGGCGCTCAGTGCACAGGCTCAGGAGTGGAATGATTTATCCATCCTTCAGGTAAACCGGGAGGCCCCGCGGGCAACCATGATGGTTTATGATGATGCTGCAAAGGCGGTTCAGTATGACCGCACGGCATCAAAATGGTTTCAGTCGCTTAATGGGGATTGGAAGTTTAACTGGACACGCTCTCCGAACGATCGGCCGGTCGACTTTTATAAACCGGCGTATGATGTGAGCGACTGGACGACGATTCCGGTTCCGGCTAATTGGGAGATGGAAGGGCACGGCCTCAAAATTTACACCAACATAAAATATCCCTTCGAAAAGAATCCTCCCCATGCGCCGACGGAGTGGAACCCGGTGGGCTCCTATCGCCGCGAATTTGAAGTTTCCAAGGATTGGAAAGGGCGCGATACGTTTATTGTTTTTGATGGCGTTCAGTCAGCTTTTTATCTGTGGGTGAACGGGAAAAAGCTGGGGTATTCCCAGGGTAGCCGCACTCCGGCGGAATTTAATCTTACGCCGTATTTGCAGGACGGTAAAAATACGCTGGCGGTCGAAGTGTACCGCTGGTGCGATGGCTCCTATCTGGAAGATCAGGATTTCTGGCGTCTGTCCGGCATCTATCGGGACGTTTATCTGTGGAGTACTCCGAAAACGCACATCCGTGATTTCACGGTGGTCACTGATTTTGATGAAAACTATGACAATGCGGAGCTCGCCATAGAGCTGGACATTACCGGAACCTACGGATCGGTCGGCGTAGTTCTACTCGATGAAAACGGTAAGGTTGTATTGGAAAAAGAAACGGCGCATCCTGTATCCCGTATCGTGCATCCAGTATCCAACCCCCGGAAGTGGACGGCTGAGTCGCCGAACCTTTACACGCTTTTACTAACGCTGAACGATGCCGACGACAAGGTGCTTGAAATTATTCCGCAGCGCGTCGGCTTCCGTGAGACGGAAATTATCAACAGCCGTTTCTGCATGAACGGCGTGCCGGTGCTGATCAAAGGGGCCAATCGTCATGAGCACCATGCCGATACCGGACACACCATTGATCGTGCATCCATGATCCGCGATATCCAGCTGCTGAAAGAGAACAACTTTAATGCGGTGCGTACCTGCCACTATCCCAATATGCCGATGTGGTATGACCTGTGTGATGAATACGGGATCATGCTTTGGGATGAGGGCAATATTGAATCGCACGGTATGGACTATGGGGCGGAGTCGCTGGCCAAGCAGCCAGAGTGGAAAACTGCACATATGGACCGTGTTCAACGTATGGTTGAACGGGATAAAAACCACCCGTCGATTATAACGTGGTCCATTGGGAATGAAGCCGGTGACGGTGAAAATATCGCGGCCTGTTATCAGTGGATGAAAGCCAATGATCCGACGCGCCCGGTCCATTACGAACGCACAGAAAAAGATCGCGAAAATACCGATATTATTAACACGATGTATAGCTCCGCCGCCAAAATCCGCACGTACACGGAAAGCGACTGGAAAAAACCGTTCATCATCTGCGAATATATGCATGCCATGGGAAATTCGAACGGTGGTGCAAAGGAATACTGGGACCTGTTCTATGAAGATAATACGGCGCAGGGGGGATTTGTCTGGGACTGGATGGACCAGGGGATTCGTATCCCGGTGCCGGAAGAGTTTAAAGGAACCATCGGAAAAGGGCCGGTAAAGGAAACCTTCTATGCCTATGGCGGCTGGTTTGAGACGCCGGCCGGCATCCCTACGGACGGCAATTTCTGCATGAATGGTCTGGTCAGTGCGGGACAGGTGCCGCACCCGGGCACCTATGCGATGAAATGGCTGCAGCGCAATGTTCATGTTTCAGCGGTCGATCTTTCGGCGGGGACCGTGAATATCCGGAACTGGTTTGATTTTTCGGCGTTGTCTGATGTGGTTACCGGAAAATGGTCTATTGAAGCCGATGGCGTTCAGGTGGCGGAAGGTGCAGTTGCGGATTTGAATATTGCGCCGCACACGGAAAAAACGGTGCATCTTGATCTTCCTGAACTGACTCCGGAAACCGGAAAAGAATATTTTCTGATCGTGAAGTTTTGCGCGAAGCCAACCTATCATCCGCTGGTTCAGGATGGACACCTGCTGGCCTGGGACCAGTTTAAGCTGCCGATTGGAACCCCGGCGGTTTATGTTCCGGCCAAGGGAACGGTTTCGGTGGATGAATCGAAGCAGGCCCTTGTTGTAACGGGCAGGGATTTTGAAGTTGTTTTTGATAAAAAGTCAGGCACGTTGGCATCATATAAGGCCGGCGGGCGGGCACTGGTAGTCGGCGGCGGCCTCCCTGAAATCTCCCGCGCATTGGTCAACAATGATATCGGCAAGAACCCTAAAGTGAATCCGGCGCTCCATACTGCCAGCGGGAAGGCGCGGGTTGAAAGCGTGAGCGTTGAAAACGCGGACGGCGTGGCCAGAGTCACGGTTCGCAAGATGCTGCCGACGGTGAAAAGCAGTTTTGCCGCAGTCTATACGGTTTATCCCGATGGGGCGGTCGTGGTTGACGCGTCGTTTGACTTTTCGCAACTGCCTGAAAAAATCGGCCCGCCGCTTCGGGCAGGTATGCAGTGGAAGCTGGCGGGTACGCTGGAAAATATGGAATGGTTCGGTCGCGGTGGCGAAACCTATATGGATCGTAACTTTGAGTTGATCAGCCGCTACGCCGGAACGGTGGATGAGCAGTGGATCGACTATTCACGCCCGCAGGAAAACGGAAACAAAACGGATGTCCGCTGGGCGGCGTTTACCGATGACGAAGGACATGGCCTGCTCGTGGCTGCCGAAGGAGGACCGGTTGGAATCGATGCTCGGTTCTACAGTCCGGAGACCATGCGGAATTCCAAGTATAGTTTTCAGATGAAACGCTCGGACTCGATCTACCTGCATGTCGATGCGGCGCAGAGCGGAGTCGGCGGGATTAATTCCTGGAAAACGCCGCCACTGGATAAGCATCGGTTGCTCAACAGCACCTATACCTACCGCTATCGCCTGGTCCCGGTTGCCGGATCCAGATAAAAAACTTCGTTATCATTAAGCGGCCATTTTTATGGACGGGAAATGTGCGCTGACCTGTGGGGCACAGATCCCTACCTATTACCCGGCATCAAACAGCGATAGATCCCACTGGTCATGCCAGTGAATGCTATAGCGGGTTTCGTCATCAAACGTGAGCGGCAGCCATACATAGCGGCCGTCGATGGCATTTTCCGGGCACCAGATGTCGAAGAGGGCGATGTAGGCATCTTCTTTCCCGTGTATATGGAGGACATAGGTGCTTTGTGCGCCGAAGGTTTTTTCCGGCCCCAGGTTGTTTTGCGGATTAGTACCGTGGCAGGGATTCTCCAGTTCGGTCCAGAGACCGAGCAGGGTGTCGGCGGCGAGGGCGGAGCGGGCGGCATTCGGGGCCCAGCCGGTGCAGCCCGAAGCCAACAGGAAATATTTCCCCTTCCGTTTAAAGAGGGCCGGAGCCTCCATGAAGCGGGTAGGGAACAGGCGCACATAGTTCCCGGTATGGCCGGTATAATCATCCGTCAGCTCGGCAATATGCAGGGTGGCGTTGTGCTCTGAGGCATAGACATGATAGGCCTTGCTGTCATCATCAACAAACAGGTTCATGTCCCGGGCCATCTGCCCGCCTTCATAATGAGAGCCCAGTAGATTGTAGTGCTGGTGAAGGTGGGTTTGTTCGCCAATGAACTCTTGATCCCGGGCCTGGGCGGCGGCGATGGATTCCGGATCTTTCTGGTCTTCTGTTACGTTGACCGGCCAGTGTCCGGCATTGGGTCGCAGGCTGTGTTTAAAGGTGAACGGTCCGGCCGGACTATCGGCCACTGCAACGCCGCTGCGGGCCGTGGAATAGCCTTCCCCTTTGCGTTCCAGATGAAACCACATTACAAATTTTCCGGTCTTGGCATTAAAGATCACTTTCGGCCGTTCCAGGATACAGCCTCTTGCAATCTCGCTGTGTTCATCGTCCGATACGGTCAGGGCAATGCCTTCGTCGGTCCAGTTATACAGGTCGGGGGAGGAATAACAGTGCACGCCGACCATGGCCACGTTTCCGGCGGTGCCTTCAATCTTGTGTTCCCCATACCAGTAATAAGTGTCGTCGTGAAAAAGCAACCCGCCGCCGTGGGCATTGATCGGGGTTCCGTCGGTGTCGTTCCAGATGGATCCGGGGGTGAAGTATTTGTAGTTCATAATCGTTTAAGGTATGGGCTCCGGCCGGCTTCCGGAAAGAGCCTGGTTAAGCGGGCATCGGTTTGACCCCAAATTACAATTCATCTTCGTATCGGTTCGGGTGGGCCTGCTTCCTGAACTCATTCGGTGTTTGTCCCATGGCTTTGCTGAAGAAATGATTCATGTACTGCGCAGATGAAAAACCAAGCTCTTCGGCAATTTGTCCGGCATTTCGATCGGTATTCAGCAGCATGTTTTTAACGCGCTCCAACCTGCACCGGCTTATTTCGTCCTGGATACTGCAGTTCATGGCGCGTTTAAACACCCATTGAAGCGTGCGCAGGGGAACGTCGATTTCTTTGGTGATTTCGGCGACACTGAGATGACGGTGGCTGTTGTTTTTAATATAGCTGAGAGCGGTGGCTACGCGCAGGTCCTCTACCGCGAGGATATCCGAGGACTGGCGTGCAACCAGCCCCTTGGGCTCGACATGGGTCAACGGCTCTTCAAGATGTTCACCCTGCAGGAGACGGTCGAGCCGGGCTGCGGCCGCATACCCCACGCCTTCCCAGTTCAGGTCAATACTGCTCAGGGGAACCTCGGTATACGGGCAGATGACGGGATCGTTGTTGGTGCCGATCAGGGCCACCTGTTCCGGCACCGCAAGTCCGAGGCGGTGGCAGGCCCTCATCAGCAGGGCCGCGCCCTCGTCTTCAATAGCATATACGGCGATGGGCCTGGGCGAATCGGTTAGCCACTTTTCGAGCATCGCACGGTCTTCGGGATTGGGACTGAATGAGCCTTTCTGATGATCGGTCTGCGGCATATGCCAGTTGGCGGCGGAATATCCTTTTTCGCCAATGGCATGGCAGAAACCGCCGCGCCGCTCGTCAACATACCAGTGTGACTGCGTGCTGAAGACGGCGAACTCTTTAAAACCCCTCTTCAGGAACTCCTCCGCAGCCAGGCGTCCGGCCTTGGTGTTGTCGGGATACACCCGCGGTATATCCAGCGAACTGTAATGACTTAAGTCGATGGCCGGCACATCGTACTTTTCAACCAGGCGGGAGCGTCGCAGGTCATTCGGGCCAAGCATGACGATCTGCCCATCGGCTTCAGGTATATCGAGTGCCAGGCCCATGTGAGGCATGGCCACGATATCCCACTTCTTGGTCTTGGCATATTCCAGAATGCCCTGGTGAATGCGCACGTCATACCAGCGAAGCGATAGCGCGATGAGTTTTCTGCTGTGATCCATAATCTATTACCTGGCTTATTTGCGCATTTTATATGATTGATTGTAAAATAGTGCAAGTAAGAATTGGTTAAGTATTAATAAAAAGTGCCATATATGCTTGTTTATCTAAACTAAAGTGCGCAATAAAATAAAAATAATAATGTACAAGCGCAATGGCGGATGTCATATTGCGCGTTTTCAATGGAGCCCTTCCTGTTTAAGGGGCTGTATGGATGTAACCACCTTATCGGAGAGAAAATATGAGCGAAAAAATACATGCAAAAAAAGGCGGATTCACGCTGCCGGCGCAGGCCGGTCTGGACGAGGTCGTATTGGATCTGGCCAAGCGCTGGGGAGCCGATGCCTTCCGCGATTCGGACGGCACGGTCCTTTCGGAATCCATCACAGAACTGGGGTATGACATCTATTCCACCCTCTGTCTGATCCGTGCAGATCAGGAGTGGAACAACGAGCACCCGGAGGATAATCAGCAGAAATATCTGTTTTCCACGCCGCAGACTGCGCGTGAGGCTGTGATGGAAATCGATATTCTCGAGCGCTACTCCAAAGAACAGTACCGTATCGATGAAATTAACGATGCCGCAACATACTGGGAAGTCGTCAACCGTACGACCGGTGCCATTGTTCCGGTTTCCGACTGGGATTATGCCGATGGCATCGTGACGGTCCGCAATTGCGAAAAATGGAATGTCTACAGTGTCAATTTTCTCGTCTATCAGATCTGGGAAACCACGTCGATGTACAACCACATCACCAACGACTGGGGCGATGCACCGCACCAGTCCGGCATCGACCCGCGCAAGGCCGAAACCCGCGAGCACATTGCAAAGTTCCTCGACAAGTGGCTGGAAACGCATCCGAATACCGACTGGGTCCGCTTTACTTCTATGGCCTATCAGTTCCCGATCATCACCAACCCGAAACGTGAAACGCTTTATCAGGACTGGTATGGGTACCTGGACTGCATGTCTGCACAGGCACTCGATGAGTTTGAGGAAAAGAAAGGCTATCGCCTGCGTCCGAATGATCTCATCGATGACGGCTATTTCAACTCCACCGACCGTGTGCCGACCAGGGCGTATCTGGACTGGATCGAGTTTACCCACGAATTTATGGTCGGCTGGGCCAGGGACTGCGTGAAGCAGGTACACGATGCCGGAAAGAAAGCCATCCTGTTCTACTGCGACCACTGGATCGGTACCGAGCCGTATAAGCCGGCTTTTCAGGAAATCGGCTATGACGGCATTATCGGCCCGTGCATCAACGGACGCGAAGTACGCCGCGTGGCTGATGTGCCGGGGGACCTGGTGAAAGAACTGCGCTTCTATCCCTATTTCTTCGAAGTGGATCTGTTGAATGAGCCGACCTTTAAAGAGGGCGGTGATCCGGTTCGCGACTGCAAAAAATACTGGATGTGGATCCGCCGCGCGATGCTGCGTAAGCTGGTGCACCGCATCGGCTATGGCGGCTATCTCGACCTGGCGATCAAGTATCCGGACTTTATTAAGTACCTGGAGTATCAGACCCGGGAATACTATGCGATTTGCGAACATACCGGGTTTACGCCGGTTCAGAATGCTCCGTTCAAAGTGGGCATCCTGAATGCCTGGGGGCGCGATCGTTCCTGGGGCTTTGATCAGTCGTGGCCGCTCGGTGGCATCACGGAATCGCTCTCCGGGCAGCCGTTCGATATCGAATGGATCAGCTTTGACGATATTCGGGGCGGTGTGCCTGAAGAATTCGGTGTGATCCTCAACTTCGGTCTGGCCGGCACCTCCTGGAGCGGCGGCGAAAACTGGACGGATCCGCGCGTGGTTTCCTCCATCCGCGAATTTGTAGACAACGGCGGCGGTTTCCTCGGACTGCTGGACCCGACCGCCCACGAAAACGGCGGCGCATTTTATCAGTTGTGGGACGTGCTCGGCGTGCAGAAGGAATACGGCCTTTCGAACGATACGAAGAAAGTCCTTCCGACCGACATTTCGGAAGGACACTTCCTTGCGGAAGACCTGGCGTCGACCGATCCGAAGCTCGGCAAGCATGTGCAGACCATCTATCCATGCATCGAATCCACGCAGATTGTTGCGAAGGATGACGAAGGCAGCGTCACCATTGCCACCAACGATTTCGGAAAAGGACGCGGGGTGTACCTGGCCGGGTTCGAGCTGGGCGCCGAACAGAACCGTCTGCTGCAGCGCGCCATCTGGTATGCCGCCGGCCGTGAAGAAGACATGAAGAAAACGTGGTTCTCTTCCAATATTGAAACCGAGATTGCGGGCTACCCGGAAACCGGAAAATATATCGTGATCAACAGCTCGAATGAGCCGCAGACGACCACGATTACGGACGGGCAGGGTAACACCAAAACGGTTGAGCTCGACGCAAACGCATCGCAGTGGTTCGACTTCGCCGGAAACAAAATTTAAGCAATAAGGAGCCAGATCATGAGCGGAACAAACGAAATAACAAATGACGTCAGCGACCGTGCTGCGGCTAAAAAGAGCGGCAAGCTCAGCTTCAAGGAGAAGTTTTCCGTCGGGACCGGCGGATTGACCGTTTCTCTTGGTAACCAGAGTGTCCGGACGACCGGGCAGGGTGTTCTGAACATGATTCTCGGGATTCCCGCCCAGTGGGTGGGAATCGTACTGGCTATTCCGTTGCTGTGGGATGCGATTACCGACCCGATTATGGGTAATTTCTCCGATAACTTTAAGTCGAAGCATGGTCGTCGCCGTCCGTTTATTTTTGGCGGCGCGATTCTGATGGGACTGACCTTTGCCAGTATCTGGATGATTCCGATGGGGTGGAGCGATGCGGGTAAGCTGACCTGGTTTCTGGTGACCAGTCTGCTGTTTTATACCGCCTACACCATCTTCTCGGTTCCGTTCATGGCGCTGACCTATGAGATGACGCCGGATTACGACGAGCGCACGGCGGTGCAGGGCTATGTCACCTTCTGGAACCGCCTGGGCGAGATGACCTATATGGGTCTGATTCCGCTCTCGCTGATCTTTGTTGCGCGCAAATACGGCTATGCCGACAGTAATGATCTGACTGCGCTCCAAAAAATGGAAGGGATACGTGTTGCGGCAGCAATTTACGGCGGGATCGGCATGACTCTGTTCGGTATGTTGCCAGCTTTCTTTGGTAAAGAGCGCAATTACGAGCTCAACCTGAAAGAGCATCAGGGCAAAAAAGATCCCTTCTGGCAGTCGGCTAAGCTGGCTCTTCAGAACAAGGCTTTTGCGATTCTCTGTTCGTTGGCCGTGTTCACGATTATTGCCGGCGTGTTTGCCAGCAACATGGATTGGTACTTGCTGATTTATTATCTGTCTGACGGTGATGTAGCTCTCGGTACGCAGTGGAAGCTCATCGTGACGATCGGCTATGCAGTTGTCGGTGTTCTCGGTATTCCGCTGATCGTCTGGTTGACGGGAAAAATGAGTAAGATTCACGGGTTCATGTTCATTTACGGTATGATGATTCTCAATGCGCTGATCCGCTGGATTGTTTATCGACCGGGTCGTTTTGATGATCCGCTTGTCTGGGGCAGTCTCGCGGAATCCGGTTCTTCGCTGGCCGCCATTGCAAAATCGCTGATCTGGCTCGACCCGCTGACCGGAGGCTTTTTCTGGATCGGAGTCGGGGTTTTGGGGCAGTCCTTGATTGCGGATGTGTGCGACGACGACGAAATCAAAAACGGACACCGCCGCGAGGGCATGTTCGGGGCCATCTACGGATGGGCCAGCAAGGCCTCTTTCGCGTTGAGCTTTGTGCTGATCGGTATTTTCCTGGCTATGATCGGCTTTGATCCGGCTCTTTCAGAACAGACGCCGGCCACCTATTTCAATATGCGCGTGGCCATGTGTGTTGGCGCGGCCGGTCCGGCGATTCTCTGTTTCGTGCTGTTGGCCTTCTATCCGCTCAACAAGAAAAAGGCTGAGGAAAACCGCGAAAAACTCGAAGCAAAGCGCGGCGAATCTTAACCATCACTATTCTGAAACAAGAGAAACACTATGAAAAAATTTGAACTACCAAATATCTATTTCGGGGGCGACTACACGCCCGAGCACTTCCCGAAGGACGTGATGGCCGAGGACATGCTCCTCATGAAAAAAGCGGGCGTGAATATTGCCACAATCAACGTATTCAGCTGGGGGCAACTCCAGCCGGATGAAGACACCTGGTGTTTTGAGTGGTTGGACGAAATCATGGATACGCTCGCTGCGAATGGCGTGGTTGCCGACCTAGGAACCGCGACGGCTTCGACTCCGGCGTGGATGGCGAAAAAGTATCCGGAGATTCTGCCGACCGATGAAACCGGTCTGCGCTGGAATCACGGCTCGCGTCAGTGCTTCAATCCGAACAGCCCGAAATATCGTGAATTGAGCGCGACGCTGGTTCGTAAACTGGCCGAGCGCTATAAGGATCATCCGGCGCTGTCAATGTGGCACGTGAATAACGAGCTCTCCCAGATGGTCGGTCAGGACTTCAGCGAAATCTCGATCAATAAATTCCGCAACTGGTGCAAAGATAAATATGGTACCTGCGAAAACCTGAACCAGAGGCTGGGTCTCTATTTCTGGGGCAACAATATCTATGACTGGGACGAGTTGATGCCGCCGATGAAGACGGCCCATCAGCACAGCACCAGTCTGTTGCTCGAATGGAAACGGTTCATCAACGAGTGCTATATGGAAGTGGCCAAGGCGGAAATCGATATCCTGCGCGAAATAACGCCGGACGTTCTGATCACCACCAACTTCCTCTACGAATACAAGATGCTCGATTATCACGCTTGGGCGGACATGATCGACTTCATCTCAGTCAGCTCCTTCCCCGACCCGAAAACCACCAACCACCCGGGCGAGGCGGCGCTCAGCCACGATATTATGCGCGGTCTGAAAGATCAACCGTTCGTGCTGTTGGAGCAGGCCCCGAGTCAGGTCAACTGGCGGCTGGCGAATGTGAACAAAAAACCGGGCGTGATGCGGCTTTGGAGCCATCAGGGAATGGCGCGCGGTTCCGACGGATTCCTTTTCTTCCAGTGGCGTGCTTCTGTTCACGGCTCGGAAAAATTTCATTCGGCGATGGTTCCGCATATCGGCGAAAACTCGCGCGCTTTTCGCGAGGTGACTCAGCTCGGAAACGAGTTGCCCAGCCTAAGCGAAGTGGTCGGCAGCGACGTACAGGCGGATGTCGCCATTGTGATGGATTACAACAACTGGTGGACCTGCGAATTTACGCCGGGCCCGACGGCGCTGCTCAACTATCTCGAAAACTTGCAGGCATATCACTATCCGCTGCACGAGCAGAATATCACAACCGATGTTGTTCCGGTTGATCGCGATTTCTCGAAATACAAGGTCGTGATCGCGCCCATTATGTACATGGTCAAGCCGGGCTTCAAAGAGGCGGTTGAAAAGTTCGTGGCCGAAGGCGGAACCTTCATCACCACCTTCTTCAGCGGGGTCGTGAATGAGGACGACGAAGTATTCAATGGCGGTTATCCCGGTCCGCTCAGCGACGTACTCGGCCTGAAGGTTGAGGAGTTTGAAGCCATGAAGCCGTACATCAAGAACAGCATGAAGATGAAGGATGGACAGGAGTTTGAGGCGCGCCTGTGGTGCGATATTCTGCAGTTGGATTCCGCGGAATCGCTGGCCGAGTACGGTTCCGACTTTTTCAAAGGGTCACCCGCGCTGACGGTCAACAGCTTCGGGAAGGGCAAGGCCTACTATGTCGCCACGCTGCCGGACAAGGCGTTCATGCAGCAGTTCCTGAAACAGGTCTGTGCAGAACAGGGCGTCGAACCGGTGGTTGATGCACCTGAAAATGTTGAAGCCGTGGTGCGGTCGAATGGCGATCAGGATTACCTGTTTGTGATGAACCATAACTATGAACCGGTTGATGTCACCTTGCCGGAAGGTGAATATTTTGATCTGCTGACGCAATCTACAGTAGAAGGCACCATAAGTATGGATGCCGTGCAGTCTTTGATCTTAAAGAAATAACGGGGCAACCCTGGAGAAGACGATGTTTTTGAAAACGATATTGACGAGTATGGCCTGTATGATGGTTTCCGCAAGTCTGGCCGCACTTCCGAGAGTAAAAGCAGTCGGAGACTGCAAACTGTTGAAATCGGATTCCGATGAATTGGCGGTTAAACTGAAGGGCGCGTCCGGTAAAGGATCACTGGTGCTGCGCTACGATTCTGAACAGCTGGATCTTTCGGATTTCAGCCATCTTGCAGTCGAGGCCGAAAATGAAACGGCCGGACGCATAGAACTTCGCGTTAAGGCGACGAGCGACCCGAACGATCCGCTGCGCCAGATTGACGGGCGCTGTTTTATCGAGGCCGGTCAGGAGCGTGAGCTTCAGGTGCTGGTCTTTCGTGATGCTTTGCCGGCAGGCTCTCCGTGGAGTAAATATTTCAGTCGAACCAAAGCACTTCCGGGGTATCAGAAAAAATGGATTTTTCCGAAGGACAGCAAGGTGCTTCAGGTGGATCTTACCGTGATCTGGGATGGTTTGAACGGGCAGGATAATACCGTTGAATTCTCGCTGCCGCGGGGGGCGGGCGAATATGCACTGGATAAAACCACGCCCGATGATCTGCCGCAGCCGCTGGTGGACGAAGCCGGTCAGCTGGTCAGTGAAACCTGGGATGGCAAGGTGATGGACCTCGCTGAACTTCCCAAGGATGGAAAAACGGATCTCGGAAAATACAGTTCGAACGGGCCGCTGCCTGAATACAGCAAATTCGGGGGATGGTTGAATGGCCCGCGCCAGAAAGCGACGGGACGTTTTTATACCAAAAAGATCGATGGAAAATGGTGGTTTGTTGATCCGGAAGGGTATCTGTTCTGGTCGCTGGGTGTTACCGGAGTCGGATTCGGTGAATCAACGCTGATTACGGGACGTGAACAGTTTTTTCCTGAACCAAGTACTGATAAAGATCCCCGGCTCTGGACAGCAGATGACCGCGAGCTCGAAGAAGGGGAAGTCGTCTTCAACTATCTCTACAGCAACCTGAAGAAAAAGTATGGTGAAACCTGGATCACCGATCACACGAAGGTTTGTCTGGGCCGCATGCTCGAGTGGGGGCTGAATACCTGCGGTGCCTGGCCTATCGAATCCGTTCTGGGTCAGAAGCGGGTGCCCTATACCCTCATTATTCATCCCGGTCAGCAGAGTGTCGGCGGGTTCGATAAAGTGCCGGATCCGTTTTCGGAAGAGTTCAAAAACGGGCTGCGGGCGGAAATGAAGGCGCTCGGTGAAAAATATGCTAATGACCCGTGGAACCTGGGCATCTTTATTGATAACGAACTGCACTGGAGCAACGGGAACCGACTGCCTATGCAGATCATCGACCAGGATTCATCGGTTCCGGCAAAACGGGGCATGATTGCATGTCTTAAAGTAAAATATTCCAACATCAAAGTGCTCAATAAAGCCTGGGGAACCGACTTTGCTTCGTTTGATGCCATCCGGAAGCCCGGAGATGATATATCGGGTAAGGAAGCGCTTTGGGAGGATATGGCTCTTTGTCTGGAGTATCATGCCGATGCCTACTTTTCCCAATGTGCGGCAGCGGTTAAAGAGTTCCTTCCGGGTACGCTTTATCTGGGATGCCGTATTCACGGCGCAGTTTATGGCAGTGCGAATCCCGTTGTTCAGAAAGTCGCGTCACGTCATTGCGATGTGGTGAGCTTCAATATCTATAAAGTTTCGCCGAAGGGCTTTGATGCGCCGATGGAAGTGGATCGTCCATGGCTGATCGGTGAATTCCATTATGGAACCGGTACGCATGGTATCTGGGGCCGCGGATTGATTCCCTCCATGGATGTGAATCATCAGGCTGAACTGTTTGAAGCATACATCGATGAAGTGCTGGAGCATCCAAACGTTGCGGGAGCGCACTGGTTCCAATGGGCGGACCATGTGACGACAGGGCGCTATGACGGTGAAAACTACCGGATAGGTTTTGTGAGCATTGTCGACCGCGCGTATCCGACGTTGGCCGAAGCGGCTCAGGATGCTGCGCAGAGCATGTATGAAAAACGTGCTGAAAAATAAGAGAGGAAGCGGAATGATAAAAACTATTGGAAAATCGTTCATTGCTGCGGTCGGATGTCTCGCCATAAGTGCGGGCGCGCAGAAGCCGAATATCGTATTCATAATGCTCGATGATTTCGGGTATTCACAACTGGAAGCCTTTTCGAGGGGACTGACGGTTGAAGATATCGATCCCAAAATGCTGGCCCACGTGGCTGAACATTCTGAATATACGCCGGAGCAGGCTTTCAAACAGCTGAAAAAGGCTTCGCCGACTCTCAGTCGCATGGCTGATAAGGGAGTCCGTTTTAACAATGCATTTGCCTGCAGTAACCTTTGTGCCCCTTCTCGAATCGGGGTGGCGACGGGTATCCTGCAGAACCGCTGGGGTATCTATCGTAACATCGACACCGAAGCTCACGGTCTGAAACCGAACTCCCATCTGGCGGAACGTTTGAAAGAGCGCGGGTATGCCACGGCACATGTGGGTAAGTGGCATGTGGGCTCACGCGATCGCGATATGGTGCAGCGCTTTCTGAAAAAGCATGATGTGAAGAATCCGGAAAAATACAGTTACTACACGCTGGAAAAGGATTATCCGCATATCATGAAGGAGTTGAAGAACGCGGGGTATCGCGGTTCCGTCGTGCCCAAGGATCATCCGCTCAATAACGGGTTTGATTATTATTTCGGCTACAACATGTGGGAGTGTATTTATTACAAAGCCCAGAATGTATGGGAAAACTTCGAACATGCCGGAGTTGTCAAAAAATATAACACGGACGCTTTCACAGAAAAGGCACTGACCTTTATGGAGAAGAGCCTGGATGAGGATAAGCCATTCTATGTTCAATTGCATTATCACACGGCACACCATCCGCTGAAACCGAAGGCGCCTGCAAAATATTTCAAACGGTTTGATTCGGGCGTTTACGATCTCGATAACTTTTATGCCCACGTTTTCGGGGTTGATGAATGTGTCCGTCAGATCGAGACGTTTCTGGCCGAGCGCGGTGAAGCGGAAAATACCATCTTTGTATTTACTTCCGATAACGGCGGTGCGGTCGGTGCCGCGTCGCCTTTACCCGGCAATGCGCCATTTTCCGGACATAAGGGGATGCTGAATCTCGGCGGCTTCCGTGTGCCGTTGTTTTTCTACTGGCCGGCCGAAATTAAAAAGCCGGCGGTTAAAGAGCAACTGGTTTCAACGCTGGATATCCTGCCGACCCTTGTCGATGCCGGGGGCGGAACACTGCCGGAAGGGCTGGACGGTCAGTCTTTACTGCCCTGGATGCTCGAAGGTGAAACGTCCAAGGTTCGGGATCACCTGGCCATTGGCGGAATCCATGCCCGGGTCTGGGCCTTTAACGGATATACCTCATTCTTCACCCATAATGTGTCCCGCGAAAAAGCGCCTTCGGGGTATATTGTCGCGGACGATACATATATTCTGCGGTACGTGTCGGAAACCATTCCGGATCTTTATAAAGATGCGGTGGATGGCATCCCTGCACATTATGTGCTGTACGACTACACCAAGGATCCCGGTGAACAGCATAATATTGCTGATCAGTTTCCGGAAAAAGTTGAGCAGCTGAAAGGCGTCTGGAAACGCGAATCGGCTGCATACCCGAAACCGGTTGCCTGGGGTGAGGATAAGTGGAAAGCGATGCAGGATTATAAGTAAAGGTTGATTTGAATGCTGCCCGCAGGAGCTTTTCCGGGATTTTTGAAGTAGAGAATACGGATGCTTCGAGTCCGGCGGTAAAGCGATTGAAACTCTACCTTCAGTGTAGTAGGTTATCAGCTATGGAAATTAGGATTCCGATTTCAATTCCCCCCATCGTTTGCCGTGTTCAGCATGTGGCTCTGGTTACTGTTTTTGGAGGCGTTTTCCTTCAGGGTCATATTGCTTCTGCTGAACCGGTCGACCCATGCTATCCTTCGGAGCTGAAGGGGGCAAAAGAGGGGGCGGCTAGCCAGAGTCGCTTTCTGCCAAATCGTATCCGGCAACTGGAGGACGAGGAATGGCAGCTCCTGGACCGGATCTCCCGTCTTCCGCAGCACGACCCGAAACCGCTGCCTGATCATCTCGGCTACCATTCCATACCGAGGGAACCGGACGATCCAGAAGGGCTGAGCACTCATATCAGTGCGCAGTTTGAGTATGATCCAGGGCTTGGCGCGATCGCTTTGGCTCCGGCCTTTGTGCCGGGGGAAGCGGGGGGGTATTCATTTCCCCGTCGTTTCAAAATCGAGGTGATTGACCGGGGTGCACGATGGATCGGGGACAAGGCGGGTGCATATTATATTCCGTCTCCTCCCTACGAATGGACTGAAGTCGTTAACTGGATGGATGAGGACTTTCCGGATCCCGGTCCGTATCCCGTTTTTTTTGAAATCGGGAATCCCCGTGTGCATCAGCTCCGGATGACCCTGATGGATAAGGAGGCATCGACGTATAATGCTTTGGGCGAAATGTATCTGTTCCGGCAACCTGAAAACAGCGATCGTCTTGGAGATAACATGATGGCCTGGACGACGGTGCAGCTTACCGCGTCAAACGCCCTGTCTAAACCGCCGCTATGGGATGCAACATATCTGGCCGATGGGCTGGTCGGACTGGGTATGCCGTTAAGCGAAGAGTTGTCTGATGTCGGCGACTTTATGATTGCCTGGGGTGAAGAGGAACCTCAGGAGGAAGCTGTACAGATTATGTTGGATCTGGGTGAGGCCCAGCAGATTGGCCGCGTACAGCTTTGGCCGGCTGAAGCCCCTATGGGCATGGCCATCCCGCATTTCGGTTTTCCTGGAAAAGTGAGGGTGGAGCTCTCCGATGATCCGGAATTCAATAACGTCATCCTTGTTGAAGAAAGCACGCTTCACGAGCATCTGAATAAGGACAATTTGCTGAATATAATAACTCAGGGTAAAAAAGTGCGGTATCTTCGGCTGACTCTGAATGATTTCCCGAGTTATAAAGGGAAAACCATAATGGGGCTGGGCGAGGTCCGGGTTTCCGAGTTTGATGATGTATGGTCGATCAATTGCGCAGTAACCGCAACCGGTATGCCGGAGGGAAGTATAGCGCAATTGCCCCGCCTGGTCGATGGGTTCAGCCGGAGACGGCAGATTCTGCGGGAAGCGGAATGGATTAAGGGGTTGGCACAGCGCAGGCCACTTGACCGGCGCCTGACAGAGGTCCGGAAGGAACTGGATCTGGCCCGGGTTGCCTGGAACCGCTTTAAACTGCGTGCCAGTATATGGGGAGGCGGCCTGCTGTGCCTGGCACTTCTGGCGGCGATGGGATTACAACGCCTGCAGCGCCGGCATGTGCTTAAACGGTTGAAGCTCCGTATTACGCGGGATCTGCATGATGAAGTGGGAAGCAGCCTGGGTGGCATAACGCTGGCAGCCCGCCGGATGGAGGATGCCGGTGCAACCCAGAAGGATCTCACCGAACTCTCTCTTATGGCGCGTGAGGCATCGGCAGCCCTTAAAGATGTGGTATGGGTGCTGGACCAGTCCAGAATCCGGTTGCCGGAATTGTTGAAGAAACTGGCTGAACGGGCTGAGCGCGTACTGGTAGGCATGGAACTTGTCGTTTCCATGCCGGATACGTGCCCCGACCGGGAGGTGCCATTACCGTTTAAACGGCACCTGCTGATGTTTTTCAAGGAGGCGATTCATAACTGTTCCCGGCACTCAGAAGCCACCGAGGTGGAACTCGCCATTTTCGTTCGGGATGATATGCTGACTGTGCGTATACATGACAACGGAGTTGGATTTGATCCCGATGCCATACGGGATGGCTGGGGGGTCAACAGTATGGGGAAACGGGCGCAGGAACTTGGAGGCAGGATGGAGCTCATTTCAGAACCCGGTAAGGGGACAACGATACAGTTGTCTGTGCCGTTAAGTGCATTGCTGCATAAGACGGACCATACCTACAAAACCTCCAACTGAGGTTGCGTTGCACCCTCATTTGGAATAACGAATAACGAGTATCGAATTTTGACGTGTTGGAGGGCTGTGCTTCCTTTGGAAGTGAACAGACTCTGTTCCTTGTTCGATATTCTATAAGGGAGTGAGGTAGATGATACCGATTAATATTTGGCTGGTTGAAGATGACGCGAACTATCGCCGGAACCTGCGCATGTCGCTGGAGCTGGAAGAGCACATTACGGTGGAGCGGGTTTTTCCGTCCTGCATTGAGTTTTTCGAAGCGCTGGAAACGAATCAGGCACCTGATGTGGTGCTGATGGATCTGGGCCTGCCGGGTATGAGCGGACTGGACGCCATTCGTAAGTTATCCACTGAAGCTCCGGATCTGGCCGCAATGGTTCTTACTGTTTTCAAGGATAAACAAAAGGTGCTGGAGGCATTGGATGCCGGTGCTGCCGGATATCTGCTGAAGGAGTCTGAAGGGCCTGATATTGTTAAAGCGTTGCAGCAGGTCTTTATGGGCGGGTCCGCTTTAAGTCCAGCGGTTGCCAAGATTGTTGTTCAGGAGCTCCGCAAGCCGGCGCCCTCTGATGAATTCAACCTTTCCCAACGGGAAATCCAGGTGTTGGAAAAACTCGCAGATGGTCTGGCGGTTAAAGAAATCTCAGATGTGCTGAATATCAGTATCAGTACAGCGGGTTTTCACCTCTCCAATATTTATAAAAAACTACAGGTCCAGTCTCAGACCGGGGCCGTGGCCAAAGCGCTTCGTTCCGGCCTCATCTAAGGGTTCAGCTCTACCTAGAGAAATAACCAGTAGATGACTTCTCGAGTACATCGTATCTTACCTAGGTGCAAAATAAGGATTTTCCGAGGTAAGAAGAATGAACGTTTGGATTGTAGAAGATGATGCCGGATACCGCCGGAACCTACGGATGTCGCTTGAAATTGAAGAGGGCATCACGGTTCAGCGCGTCTTCCCATCATGCATTGAGCTGTTCGATGAACTTAAATCGGGCAATGTACCCGAAATGATTCTGATGGATTTAGGGCTGCCCGGAATGAGTGGGACAGAGGCCATTCGCCAGCTGACGCATATGGTCCCTGACGTTTCCGTTCTGGTATTGACGGTCTTTAAGGAAAAGGAAAAGGTCGAGACCGCTTTGGAGGCCGGTGCTGCAGGGTATCTGCTAAAGGAATCCGGCGGCCCGGAAATTATTAAGGGTCTGTGGGCTGTTTACGAAAGCCGTGTACCTGCCTGATTGATATGGGGTCAGAAATTATTCATTCGGATGAATGTCCGGAATCGTCTCTTTTCCAATGATTGGAAAAGTACACCTAAATTCAAGACGGGACTGTTGCCGGGCCGTAAAGCCGGAAGTCCAATGCTTGGAAAATAGCAATATTCCTGAACGTATAAGCGGCCTGCGCTACCTGAAGGCCGCAACGCGATCCAACCTGTCTAATCCACCAGTACATTTTAAAGAGGGACATGATACCTTATTTACTGGTGTGGAATAGGTACGTAATTAGGAGTACAGTTTGAAAGCGAACAGAAAAGGTTTTTTCGGCAGCCACGCAAAATCGAGCGCGGCGGTGGTGAGTCTGGCAATTCATGCGCTGCTGGTGGTGGTGGCCTTATCCTTTGTGGCGGTGACCGTTATCACGAAGGAAGAAAAAGCGTTTGAAGCCAAACCCGTGAATCGACCGAAAATGCAGCTCAAAAAACTGCAGGTTCCGGTTAATATCAAAAAGAAGTCCGTCAAAAAACCAAAGCTGCGCAAGCGAATTGTGGTTCAGCCGAAAATGAATCAGAATATGCCGGACATTAAGATGCCCGAAATTACCGGTGTGAAAGGCGGTCTGGGCGCCGGAGCCGTAGGGGGGTTAGGCGGTGGTGAAGGCCTGGGTTTCTCTATGCCCGAAATTGAGATTTTCGGGGTGAAGGGCAAGGGCGAAAAGATTTTTCTGATTCTCGATACCGGCAATCATATGCTCATCGATGAAATGGGCGGCATCCCGGCCTATAACATTATCAAGGATGAAATGGTCCGCATTGTCGAAGAGCTTCCGCCCACGGCGTTGTTTAATGTCTGTATCTTTCAGGGCGGGCAGGTGCAAACCCTTTTTCCGGCGCTGGTGGCCGCTACTGATTCGAATGCGGCAAAAACCAAGGCCTGGCTGGATCCGCTTAATGCCTCCGCCAATGCTGCGAAGTCGGGAAATTTCGGTATTCAAACGCTCGGTTCGGGGGGCGTGAACAAAAGCGGAAATTACCGCATCGGTAAATTTGCTGAACCTCTGAAAAAAGGCGGATCTATTTACGGAGATGAATGG